>JBEKTR010000133.1:0-9991 GCA_049515835.1 Terriglobales bacterium | reverse complement strand
GCCCCTACTTGATCTGATCTGACTGGCAGGAATCCCCGTGTCGCATGGAGGAGCATGAACTCAGTACGGGTGGATAAGTGGTTGTGGGCCGCCAGATTTTTCAAGACGCGCACGCTGGCGGCGCGGTCCTGCGAATTGGGCAGGATCGTACTGGGCGGGCAACCCTCAAAGCCGGCGCGCGAGGTGAAAGTTGGCGACATGTTGCGCATCAGCAACGACGGCGGAGACTTTGAGATTGAAGTGCTGTTATTGAGTGATGCGCGCGGACCGGCGTCAGTGGCGCAAACTCTGTATCGGGAGACGGACGTCAGCCGGGAACGGCGCATGAAAGCAGCGGCGGAGCGCAAAGCAGCACGCGAGTTCGAAGTATTGCCCATGGGAAGGCCCTCGAAACGCGACCGGCAAAAAATCAGGGAGTTTCGGGGAAGAGGTTAGGTCCGTACTGCCTTACAAACGCAATTATGAAGGCGACGACATCGCGGGCGAGGGTGCTCGCGCCGTACGAACATCAATCGAACACTTATCAAACATCATTATTCGAACATGGCGCTGAGATCCCGAAAGCTGATGGCATGGTCCGTGAATGAGAAGGTCCCGTGATCCCGCATTTCGCGCGCAGCGCGGAGAAACTCACCCAGCGCGGCACGGCAAAGAGCACTCCCGACGCTGATGCGACGGACTCCCATTTCTGAGAGTTCTTGGAGATTCAACTGCATACCTTGCAATCCCATCAGCACGTTCACTGGCCGATCAACTGAGCTGATGACGGCGGCAATGTCTTCTTTTGTAGTAAGTCCCGGCGCATAGAGCACGTCCGCGCCTGCTTCTTGATAGGCCTGGAGGCGTTTGATGGTGTCGTGGAGATCGGGGAGGCCGTTAAGGTAGTTCTCGGCACGGGCCGTCAGCGTGAAGGGAAAAGGCAAGGCGTGTGCGGCTTCGGCAGCTGCGCGGACCCGTTCCGTGGCGGATGAGAGTTCATGAATCGGCTGCTCGGGGCGCCCGGTGGCGTCTTCGATGGAACCGCCGGCGAGGCCCGCGGCGGCGGCCAAACGTATTGTTTCTGCGGCGACTTCGGGAGCGTCGCCGAAGCCGTTCTCGAGATCAGCGCTGACGGGCAAATCCGTGGCGGAAGCGATGGCGGCAACGTGCGCCAGCATTTGCTCGCGGCCCACGGTGTTGTCCCGCCGCCCGATGGAAAAGGCATAGCCGGCGCTGGTAGTCGCTAGGGCCTCAAAACCAAGGTGCGCGAGCAGGCGGGCCGTGCCTGCGTCCCAGGGGTTGGGAATGATGAAGGCGCAGTCGCGTTCGTGCAGAGCGCGAAAAGCCTGGCCTTTTTCGGATTGCGTGAGCATGAGAGTCTCTTTCATTAGACCAGCCCTTAGACCAGCCCCTAGATCAGCCATTAGATCAGCCGAGATTTGTTTTCCCGCAGGCTACGTCAATCCTGAGGCGATACCGAACGTTCCCTCGACGACTTCGACGAAGTTTCTCTCTTCGCGCAGGATTAAACGTTTGCTCTGCGCCATGAGGAAGTTTTCGCGGCCCTCTGCATCTGATTTTAGCCGGGCGCGGTAAGCCTCGTAGGCGGCGAGGCTTTCGAAGGCGATCAATCCCCAGGCAATGTCGTTGGTGCCTTCGTGGGGAAGGAAATATCCGACAAGATGGCCGCCGCAACGGGGAATAATGCGTCCCCAGTTCTCGGCGTATGTCTTGAATGCTTCGCGTTGAAAGGGATCGATTTGATAGCGAATGATGCAGACAATTTTCATGGGTCTCCTTGCTTTGACACAAGTCCTTCTTTCCCAGCTACGGACATTGTGCAGCGCGCCCCACATTCACACTTCGTTTACAATCAAAATATGAATGCAGACAGTTGTCTTCCCGCTCTTTCCAACGAAGTTGCAGTTTCCCGAATTGCGGCCGCCATCGGCGAGCCGGCGCGAGTGCGCATGTTGTATTCACTGCTCGATGGACGTGCACGAACCAGCACGGAGTTGGCCGTGGTGGCGGGAGTAAGCCCGTCCACCGCGAGCGTGCACCTCAATCGGCTGAAGGCGGAGCGGTTGATTAAAGTGATGGTGCAGGGTAAACACCATTACTACAGCCTGGAAGGGCCGCAGGTGGCCAGCACACTGGAGGGTTTGAGCGTTCTGGTAGGTGGAGTTCGCGAGGCATTTGTGCCTCACACGCCGAGTGAACTACGGGCCGCGCGGACTTGTTATGACCATATGGCAGGGACGCTGGCCGTCCGGTTGCATGATTGCTTCAAGGCGCAGGGGTGGTTGGCATCGACCTCGAAGAATGTCGATTCGTACGAACTGACGGCAGACGGTACACAAGAAATCAAGGCGCTGGGCATCGATCTGGACTCTATACGTTCGCTGCGCCGGCGCTTCGCCTATGCGTGTCTTGATTGGAGTGAGCGGCAGCCGCATATTGGCGGCGGGCTCGGCGCGGCTTTGCTGAAAATTGCGTTGAAGCGGAAATGGGTAGTGCAGGAATTGGATAGCCGCGCACTCACCATTACTCGGATTGGGCAGAGGGAGATTTGGGCGCGGTTTGGGCTAACAATTTAATAAGGGGGCATTCGGCCAGTCGCGGGCGGCCGCGCCACTTGAAATTGAATGGTAGAATCGGCGACATGATTGCGAAAGAGTTGCTCGAGATTTTGGTATGTCCGGCGTGCCACGGTGCGCTCGTGCTGCGCGAATCGCCGGAGAGCCTGAAGTGCCAGCAATGCCATCGAGTTTACCCGGTTCGGGACAACATTCCCATCATGCTGATTGACCAAGCCGCCATTGAAACGACCTAATGGCGAAACGGCATAATCGCAGGCTGCCGTTACTGAGCACACGAACGTGTGTCGCTAAGGCCTGAATGGGCCATTCCACAATAAGACCCAAATGGCATAAAGTGTCACAAATGAGACACGGAGTTCCGGCGTCTCCCCCACCGCAGTTCCCCCATATGCCGTGCAACTTCAGGGTTTCTAAGGGGTTTATAAATCCAGATTAAGGTCGCCAGCGTACTTGACGATAGGTGGCATGAGCGGCAACCGAATTGCATGCAACTTTATGCGGTGTAGGGGAGTCTAAAGCGGTAATGACGGTAACGAAGTTGAGCAAAAACGGGTTGTGGTCGGAGGTGACCATGGCAATGCAGATGAGTAAAGAGATGTTCTCAAGCACCGAACTGAGTGCACTGCGAAACGACCTTTTGCAGGGCGGACTGTGCGACTCGCGCGAGGCGGCTGAACTCGTGCAGGTGTTCCTGATCGGGCGGGGCTTTGGGGTCTCCCCGCAGGCGGCCATGGATGCGGTGGGCCGGGTGGAAATGTCGGGCTGCTCACTGCCGGTGTTGCAACACGAACTGGAGAATCTGGCGCTGGTGATGTAAGCGCGGAAAAAATCTCGACGGGGAGCCTCGAACCAAGCCGCTCCCTGAAGATGAACAGGTGAAAGAAAAGAAGAGCCGGGCTAACCAGCCTGGCTTTCCTGTTTTTTGGGGGATGATTTCCCGAGGGAAATAGTCCTTCAGCTTCGCGCTCCCTCGAATAATAATTACAAACCCAGCTCCATGTAGAGCGTTTGTGGCGCAGGGTTTACGCGGTAAGCGGGGATTTCGTGGAAGCCGAGCCGGAGGTAGAGGCCGACGGCGTCTTTCATCAGAGGTTCGATGGTATCGAGACGCATGCGCTTGTAACCGAGTGTCCTAGCTTTCGCGATAATCCCGAGGGCTAGTTTCTTTCCCAGGCCCAATCCGCGAAAACGCGGGCGAATGTAGAGCCGCTTCATCTCGCAGATGCCAGGCTCAAACTTGCGGAGGGCGACGCAGCCGGCGAGTTCTCCGTCGGCTTCATTATTCACTTCCGCGTTCACTCTGGCGAGGAGCAGGCAACCTTCGGGAAGCGCGTAGGCTCCGGGCAAAGTCGCCATTTCCTCCTCGAAGTTCTGAAAGCTCAGGCTGATGCCGAGCGATTGAGCGTACTCCAGCATGAGTTCGCGGGCCTGGGCTATCTGAGGGGCGGATTGGGCTTCGGTGATGGAGTGCATGGGAAATGCTCCTGAGAGAATAGACGCGGCTGAGCAGCTCGCGGAACGATTATTTTGCGTGATGCTTGCCCTCTCAGGCGCTAAAGCGCGGACACGCCGGAAGAGCCTTAGTGGCACGAGTAAACTCGTGCCCTTCCCATTTCCCCGCAGGTCGAGTTTTGCCGTCACTGGCGCCGTGCGCTCCTACCAACAGCGCCAGAAATGGCCTTCGTGAATCTTAGTGTCCTTCGTGGTTTCGATCTTTCTACCACCAAGGTCACGCAGGACGCCGCTATCCAAGTCGTCATAGAATCGTCTGAAATTGCTGTTGCGACAAGAACCGGGAGGCAGTGCATGAAGATTAAAACAAAAATTTGGGTGAGTCTGGCGGTATTCGGTTTAGCCCTGATGCCGCAGGCAGGATTCTCTCAAAACCCAGCAAATCCCTCCCAAGCTGCGCCCCCCCGCGACGGTTCGCACGATTTTGATTTCGAGTTTGGCAACTGGAAGACGCACCTGAAGCGATTAGTGCATCCGCTGAGTGGTTCGACGACCTGGGTGGAATATGACGGGACGACCGCGGTCCGCAAGATTTGGGAGGGCCGCGCCAATCTGCTGGAGCTCGAAGTGGATGGCTCGGCGGGGCATATCGAGGCGATGAGCCTGCGGCTCTATAACTCGGATGCCCGCCAATGGAGCCTGAATTTTGCCAACAGCAGGGTTGGGAGTTTGAGCGTACCGACGGTGGGCGAGTTTAAAGATGGGCGGGGCGAGTTTTATGACCAGGAGGCGCTGAACGGGCGGATGATTTTCGTGCGATTTGTGATTTCGGAAATCACGCCGAATTCGTGCCATTTTGAGCAGGCGTTCTCCGAGGATGGAGGGAAGACCTGGGAAGTGAATTGGATTGCGGACGATACGCGTGTGGGAACATTGCCTGTTTCAAATGCATCTGGGACCTTTGGCGAAGGCCAACATGATTTCGACTTTGAGTTGGGGCGCTGGAATATCCACCTGAAGCGACTTCAGGACCGGTTAGCGGGATCCACGACGTGGGTGGATTTTGACGGCACTTCTGTAACCCGCAAAGTCTGGGACGGGCGCTCGCAGATCGAAGAGTTCGAAACGGACAGCGCAGCCACGGGACACATCGAGGGGCTGACCCTGCGGCTCTTCAATCCGGATACGCATGAGTGGAGCTTGTATTGGGCGAATGCGAAGAAAGGCGTGCTCGATCCTCCGCAGGTCGGCCAATACAAAAATGGGCACGGCGAGTTTTATGCCATGGACACGTGGAAGGGCAAGAGCGTGATCGTGCGATTTTGGTGGTCCGAAACGAATACAAACAAGCCACACTTTGAGCAGGCCTACTCCGACGACGGCGGAAAGACCTGGGAAGTGAATTGGATTACGGACCAGACGAGGGTTGGGGGAGCAAAGTAAATCTTTTCACCGCAGAGGACGCAGAGAGCGCCGAGAAAAATTTCGTGAAATCGTTCTTGTACCTTCGTGCTCTTTGTAGTTCCAGCTTCTTTTGTCGAACCACCAAGAACAACCACGCACGAAGGCTTCTGCCCTCCGCCGCCCACCCTTTTGCATAGTGCGCAAAATGGTGGGGCAGCTAGCAGCAGATCAGGAGGTCTGCCCTAGACAAACCTATTCATAGCGCAGGCTCTCCACCGGGTCGAGCTTGGAGGCGCGGGTGGCGGGGACGGTGCCGAATATGATTCCAACCAACGACGACACCAGAATCGCCACGATAGCCGAGATGCCCGAGATGGGCAGCCGGTATTCGGTAAGGAAACGGACCGAGTAAGGAATGGCGAGGCCGATGACCACGCCGATCAGGCCTCCGCCGACCGAAATGAAAATAGCTTCCGACAAGAATTGAAAGCGGATTTCGCGGTTGGTAGCGCCGAGGGCTTTGCGGATGCCGATTTCGCGGATGCGCGCGCTCACCGTGGCCAGCATGATGTTCATGATGCCGATTCCGCTGACAAGCAACACCACGGCGGCAACGAGCAATAAAACCATAGTCAGCGCATTGGCGGTCTTTTCGGCGACAGAAACGAGTTCGGTGAGGTTGCTGACAGTATAGACAGACTCGGCGCGATGGCGCGACTGGATGACTTTACGGATTTGCTCGGTGACTGGAACGACCATGGCCGGATCGGTGGCGGAAAAATAAATCTGCTTCACCGAGCGCGTATCCGTGAAATAGCGGCTCACGGTGTACGGAATCACCATTGTGTTGTCAATGACTTCGGATTGTCCGAAGGTGTTTACGCGCTCGCGGAACGTGCCGATGACGGTGAAGGGCAGGCCGCTCAGTTTGATGACCTTACCGACGGCGTTATCGGTGTTGCCATAGAGGGTCTCGGCCAGCTTTTGCGTGATGAGGCCGACTTTGTTGTGGGCCTGCTCGTCTTGCGCGTCAAAGAAGCGACCGGAAATCACTACGAGATTGCGGACATTGAGATAGTCAGGATAGACGCCGAGAATGCGAACATCGCGTTCCTTGCCGTTGCCGATGGGAATGCGGTCATCGAGCGGAACCACAGGTGAAGCTGCGGCGACTCCCGGAACCTGCTCCGCAACCGCCCGCACATCTTCGATAGTCAGTTGGTCAGGCGTGACGTTGCGCTGGCCGCCGCCTTCGTATTCGACATAAATCAGATTGGCCCCGATGGATTGAATCTGGTTGAGGACATATTGCTTGCCGGTCAATCCGATGGTGACCACGAGAATCAGCGATGCGGTGCCGATGACCATGCCCAGCGCGGTGAGCATGAAGCGCACCTTGTTGCTGCAAAACGTGTCGTAGGCGAAGCTGAAAATCTCCCCAAAGACAAGCTTGGGAGGACGCCTCGCCGGCGCCGCGGTAATAGCTGTGGACATGTTCTTTAGATGCTACGCGTTGGAAATGGACGGCGCAATTGCAGGCGAAACCGAGTCGCAAACAGGAATGGAAAGCCCGGTTCCTTGTGGAAACCGGGCATCAGGAGGACATTATTGAAGTATGAACGTACCGCGTATAAACGATGAAGAACTAAACGGTCAATTCGAGAGAATCGCTGGCGACGGCTTGCTGTCTCCCCAACATTCCGCCGCCAGCTCTTTCTCATATGCCTGAACCTAGCAAGGCGGATCCCACGCCCTGCTCGGTTCAGACTCATTTGCTGATCCCGTGACCTGCTTGAACTTGCGGCTGGTTAGCTTGGCGAAGCACAATCATGTCACTGTATTTCTGTGTGTAAGACGCGTGAGAGTTGCAGGTTGCTAACAGCAAGTTTGCAAACTTTTTCCACAAGTGGGATTGGGGTCGGGGTTCGGCTGCTAACACGTTACAATAAAGAGACTTGGACAATACTTTATTCAGCAAGCGAGCGGCATTCGGCGGGACGAAACCAGCGGAAATCGTCGGACTGCTATCGCTTAGCGCTGGGGCTTTCGCCGTTCAGGGCTATCATCCGGGCGCCGAGGATGCCGAAATCTACTTGCCGGGCGTGGAGAAGATCCTCAATCCCGGGCTGTTCCCGGTAAATTCGGAGTTTTTCAGCGCGCACGCTCACTTGACGCTGTTTCCCAATCTGATTGCGGCGTCGGTGCGTTTGAGCCACTTGTCGCTCGATCATGCGTTGATTCTCTGGCAGTTGGGCTCCATTTTCATGCTGCTGCTAGGTTGCTGGAAGCTGAGCGGTTTGTGTTTTGCCGATCCGAAGGCCCGTTGGGCTGGAGTAGCTATGGTGGGGGCTTTGCTGACTCTGCCGGTGGCCGGAACGGCGCTGTATGTGATGGATCAGTATGTGAATCCGCGAAATCTGGCGGCGTTTGCAGGAATTTTTGCGGTCACCAATGTGTTGCAGCGCAAGTATGCGTGGTGCATTTTGTGGTTAGGGTTTGCGGGATCGGTTCATCCGCTAATGGCGTGCTTCGCGGCGTCTTTCTGTCTGCTGATGGTTGCCATGGAGCGATTGCGGTGGCCAGCTTTACTTGCCGTGGGGCCACTGGGAAATTGGTTTGGGCAAGCGACGCCAGCCTATCACCGGGCGGCCCTCGAACATCCCTTTCACTACATCATGAAATGGGCGTGGTATGAGTGGCTAGGAATTGTGGGGCCGATTCCGATTTTGTGGTGGATGGGGCGAACGGCAGAGAAAAAAGGCGAAGACACTTTGGCGCGATTGTGCCGTGCCTTGATTATTTACGACATCGTCTATTGGGCGGCTGCATGTGTAATTTCGATTCCGGCGAAATTTGAAATGCTGGCCAGGCTACAACCGCTGCGCAGTCTGCATCTGCTCTACATACTCTTGATTTTGATCGGCGGAGGGTTTTTGGGCGAATATGTGCTCAAGAACAAGCTATGGCGATGGCTAGTTGTGTTTGTTCCGTTGTGCGCGGGAATGTTTATGGCGCAGAGAGCAATCTTTGCGAACAGTGGGCACGTGGAGTGGACGCGGGCCGATTCGAAAAATCCATGGGCGCAAGCGTTTGACTGGGTGCAAAAGAACACACCAGAAGATGCGTACTTTGCGCTGGATCCGTGGTATTCGCATATAAACGGCGAAGATGAGCAGGGCTTCCGCGCGATTGCCGAGCGCAGCATGATGGCGGATGCGGGCAAGGATAGCGGAGCGGTCAGCATGTTCCCCGGTATGGCCGAAGAATGGTGGTCGCAGGTGCAAGTTCGGCAAAATTGGATGCTATTGCGGCTCGTGAACATTGAGCAACTGCACGACGCGTATCATGTTAATTGGGTCGTCGTGGAGCAGCCGGCCGGGGCTGGGTTGAACTGTCCGTATGAGAATAAAGCTGTTCGGGTGTGCCGATTGGATTGAATCCGGCGTATGATTTGCGAAACCGGGCAGAGATTGGGTTCTGTAAGCTTTTGATTTCTTACCAACGAGGACCAGGCGCATGGCGCTAGCGACGGCGGTTACATCGCAAAGTTTGCTGTTTCCTTATGAGAAGTGGGCGGCGGAGCTTCCCACGCTGACCCTGCGGTATAAGAACAATCCGCCGTGTCCTCACATTTTGCTGGAAGATTTTGCGAATCCACATGTCGCGGTGGAGTGCGCCCGGGAATTCCCGGGGCCGACGACGCAAGCCTGGACCCACTACAAACATCAGAACGAAAACAAGCTTGGCTTCACCAAGCGCGATGCATTTCCGCCCGCACTGGGGAAACTCGTTGATGAGCTGAATTCGCCGGAGTTCGTCGCTTGGCTGTCGAAGTTGACGGGTATTGCAGGACTGATGGCTGATCCCATGCTGGAAGGTGGTGGACTGCACCAATCCACGCGCGGCGGGTTTTTGAATATTCATGCCGACTTCAGCATGCACCATTACCACAAGAATTGGCGGCGACGGGTAAATCTGATTCTGTATTTGAACCCGGAATGGCAAGAGCAATGGGGCGGAGCGCTTGAGTTGTGGGACACGCAGATGAAGCATTGCGTCGCCAAATATCCGCCGTTCTTGAACCATGCGCTGATCTTTAATACCGACGAAAACTCGCTGCACGGCTTCCCTGATCCGTTGCGATGCCCAGAAAATGCATCGCGCAAAAGTCTGGCATTGTATTACTACACGATTGACGATAATGCGAATGTGCATGCGCGGTCGACGGATTACAAATCGCGTCCCGGCGACGGGGTGGTGAAGTCGGCGTTGATCTGGATGGATAAAAAAGCCGTGGATGTTTACTCGAGGGCGAAAGCGCGATTCGGATTTTCGGATGAGCTGGCCAGCAAGATTTTGGGGATGTTCTCGAAGAAGTAGCTTCCGTTATTTGCACGACTGGATTTATTTTAACCTCGAACTCTTCCGGTTGCTCGGGCCTTGGCTCTAGCGTTTGCGCGGCCGGGGAACACTTTTCGCTTCAGGCATGGATCTTCCCAAAGCAGCTAACCTGCGAGCACTTTCTCGCTCAACGAGTGCCTTAAGAGCCTCCTGAA
>JBEKTR010000132.1:0-11067 GCA_049515835.1 Terriglobales bacterium | reverse complement strand
TCCGAGAAAATTTCACTTGGCTGGTATTTGGATGGCCGCGTGACTGCGATTGTCGGCACGCACACGCATGTGCCCACTGCCGACGAGCGCGTCCTTCCGGGCGGCACGGCCTACATTACTGACGTCGGCATGACCGGTCCTTACGACGGCGTTATTGGAGTGAAGAAAGAATTGGTTATCGGACGCTTCCTCGACAATATGCCTGTTCGTTTTGAACCCGCGAGTGGCGATGCCCGCTTGTGCGCCGTAGTCGTCGACGCTGACGAAAACACCGGCCACGCGCGTAGCATTCGCCGGTTAATGTTGATGGAAAGCGCAGGATAGCTCGCCGCTAAGAATGCATAACGCTTTTTAGCTTCTGCTTGTTTTCAGCCGGAAGTTGTTTCAATGCGGCCTTCGCCAGCGCGACGTAAACCTTTTGTGCTTCCGGGTGCTTTTCGAGCGCCGCGATATGCCGACGCACGGTTTCTACGTCCCCTCGGACAATCGGCCCACTGAAAGAGGCCTCCGCCCCCAGTCTTCCGTAATTTCGCAAAGTCTGATGAAGAATTGGCAACATCCGTTTCCGTGCCAACGTCCGTGACACTCCTGCGGACTGCGCAACTTCTTCCGCAGTCACCAATAACGCGATTAATAGCGGAGATGTGAACGAACCCCAGGCGTGGTAGGCAGTTTTCTTTGCCTTTGGAATCGCAAAAGCGATTCCGCCTAAGTCTTTGACGATGCGACGCGCCTGCAATACGCCTGAGCCATCTCCTTCTAATCCGAAAGGGATACCTCGTAAGGTAGGAATCGCCCCATGCACGAACGTCGCAAACGGATGCACCGAGGCCACTGTCGCCCCTTTGCGGCGCAGTACTCGCAATTCATCGGCGGCCAAGGCGCCACTCGAATGAAATACGAGCTTACTCTTCCACTGTGTCTTCGCCGACAAAGCCTTCGCCACGTTTGCGATCTCAGCATCGGGAACGCACACCCACACCAGGTCAGCGTCCAGCCGCGCCGTGCTCGCCGTGGAAACATGTATTTTTGATCCTGCAAGCCGTTTCCTTGACGGCGTAAGCCCCTCGCGTCAGTTCACGGAGCATCGCCGAACCCAATCTACCCACGCCAACAATGGCCACCGACGGCTTCTTCACTATTGCCATGGTCGGAGAATATCAGTCCGCGCTCATCAGACAAAACAGCAAGCCATGACCAACCGCACTTCATTTATAGTTTTTCTATGCCCAAGTCTTCGCAGCCGAGCAAAACAAAATCTCATAAAACGCCACCCAGCAAAAAGCAATCCAAGGCTCGCCTTCTTTCTTCGAAAGTGGTGTACCGTGGTCCAGCTTTCTGGGTGACCACGGATCATGTTCAAGAACCGCATGGCATTCGTGCCCGGCGCGATGTCGTCCATCACACCGGCTCCGTGGTGATACTTGCCGTCGAACAACGGGCCCGCGTGCCCTACATTCTCCTGGAACGCCAGTACCGTCATGCGGCCCAGCAATTCATGTGGGAACTGCCCGCCGGACGTATCGACAAGCGTGAGAAAGAGCTGCCCGCCGCTAAACGCGAATTGCTCGAGGAGACCGGCTATCGCGCTCTTCGCTGGAAGCGCATCCTGAAGTTTTATGCCAGTCCCGGCTTTGTTGCCGAAACCATGGCTATCTTCCTTGCCGAAGGATTAAAACCTGGAACCGCGCACCCTGAAGCCGACGAGATGATTGTTTCACGCTTCTTTTCGCTCGCCGCCGCGCTCAAAATGGTCCGCAATAACACCATTCAGGACGCGAAAACCATCTCCGGCGTCCTCTGGCTGGCTGACCAGTCCCGGCGGTAAAGCCTGTGCAAAAACGGTCTTCTAACCCCTTTGTAGGCTTGACAGCCCGTCACGTCAGACGCACAATGTGTGCAAAATCGTACGGCACGGTTTCCGCGCCAAAATGAGAATCGTGCCCGGGGGTGGGTTAGTGGAACGACTGAAAGGCACCGTCAAGTGGTTTAACAACGCGAAAGGATACGGGTTCATTGGACGCGACGACGGCCCGGATGTCTTTGTGCATTACAGCGCTGTGACCGCTGAAGGCTACAAGAGTTTGCAAGAAGGGGATACCGTCGAGTTCGAAATTACCCAGGGTCCCAAAGGCCAGCAAGCTGCAAACGTAACCAAGGCTTCTTAGCTTCCGCGCAGTAGCGAGGACTGTCGCGGAACATCCAGAAGTGGGTCTTCGTTCAGTTGTGAATCGCCGGTTGTCCAAATTTCCGCGCGTTCACGGCCAAGTGACAAGTGTTCTCACCCGTCTTCCGCTTCCGGCCGTTCTTGTTTACTCTTACATCGTGGACAACAAAACCCTCGCAGGCATTCTTTACGAAACCGCCGACCTCATGGAAATCGACGGGCAAGATTCGTTCCGCATCCGCTCCTATCGCAACGCTGCCGAAGCTCTCGAAGCCCTGCCCCAGCAGATCGCCGACATTATCAGCGAACCGAAGAAGGTGCTTGAGATTCGCGGCATAGGGAAAGGCATGTTGCTAAATCTTCAGGAACTCTTCAACGAAGGCCGTCTTGGCCAGCACGCCGAACTGCTCAAGAAATACCGGCCCACCATGCTGGAGCTTCTCAAAATTCAGGGATTGGGGCCAAAGACCATCGCTCTTATCTGGAGCGCCCACCAAGTTAGCGATCTTGAAGGGGTAGAGAAGTTAGCGCGCGAAGGGAAAATCCGCGAACTTCCCCGCATGGGCGAAAAGCAGGAGCAGAAATTGCTCAAAGCCATCGAGGACTATCGCCGCATTGCCGGACGGTTTCTCCTTGATGCCGCTGAAATTCAGGCCGAGAAAATCATCGCACATCTTAAAGACTATCCCGGCGTTGAAAAAATCACTCCCGCCGGATCGTTGCGGCGTGGTCGCGAAACCGTCGGCGATCTCGACATTCTGGTGACTGGTGATGCCTGCACCAGCGAAGATGGTCGCGCGGCTTTGAGCGATCACATCCTCAAGCTGCCGGGCATACTCGACGTCATCGCCAAAGGCGATAACAAAGTCAGCTTTCGGTTGCGTGGCGGGATGCAGGTGGATGTGCGCCTCATTGCCCCGGCATCTTTCGGCGCTGCCATGCAGTATTTCACCGGCTCAAAAGCCCACAACGTGTCCTTGCGCCAGCGCGCGCTCAAAATGGGATACACGCTCAACGAATACAGCTTGTCGCAGCTCGACAACGATAAGATTGTCGCCGCCAAAACCGAAGAAGAGATTTACGCGAAGCTAAACCTCGATTTCATCCCGCCCGAACTGCGCGAGAACCTCGGCGAAATTGAAGCCGCGGAGAAACATGCGCTGCCGGAGCTAATTACCCAAGCCGACATCCAGGGCGATGTTCACATGCACAGCATCGAGACCGACGGGCGCAACACGATCGAAGAGATGGCCGAGGCGGCTTCGAGTAGGGGCTACCGATACATGGCTATCACCGACCACTCCAAAAATCTCGCCTTCGCCAACGGCCTCGACGACACGCGCGCCCTCGCTCATATTGAACGCATTCATGCCGCAAACGATGCGCAAAACAAAATCAAAATCTTCGCCGGCATCGAAGTGGACATCCTCGCCGACGGCACGCTCGACCTCTCCGATTCTGTTCTCGAACAAATGGACCTCGTCATCGCCAGCGTGCATTCCCATTTCAATCAAAGTCCCGCGGAAATGACCGAACGTTTGCTCAAGGCGATTGAAAATCCCAACACTTCGATTCTCGGGCATCCCACAGGTCGCCTCTTGTTGCGTCGTGAAGCCTTTCAGTTTGACGTGGACGCCATCTTCAAGGCGGCAGCAAGAAATAGAGTCGCCATGGAATTGAACGCGTACCCTGATCGCCTCGATCTTTGCGACCGTCATTTGCGCCTGGCTAAACAGCATGGCGTGAAGATTGTCATCAACACCGACTCACACCACACTTCGCATCTGGAGAAAATCCAATATGGAATTTTGCAGGCCCGACGCGCTTGGCTCAACAAAGACGACGTCCTCAATACCTTGCCGGTGAAACAGTTCGCCAAGGCGATGAAACACACTTGGCCGCTCGCGGCGTAGAGTCCGCTATTTGAGGTTCTTGCAGAAGGGCATGGAGATTTCTACAGGATCTCCGCTGGGCTTCACCTTGATTGTGACCGTCGTCTTAGACCCCTTGGCGCTTTCACCCAGGCCCCAACACACTTGCTTGGTTTCCTGATCGAAGAAAACAAACGGCGCGGGACCATCAACATCCACATGGGTGAAGCGTGAACTGCTCGAAGAAATGGACGAGCTACAGCCCGTCAGCATGATGAGGACGATAAAAACGATAAGAGCAAACGGAAATAAGTTCTTGTGCATTTGCTTTCCATATTTTTCCTGATGAAAGGCATAAAATCAAGCTCATGCCCGACGAAACTCCGTCTCAACCGCCCATCCCTTTTAACATCGGCGAAGAATTCAGCGCGCCGTCAAAGAAACTTCCTCCTGCGCGCATCGTCGGCGCTTCCATTCTTGTAATCGGGGTCGCGATTGCAATTTATTCGTTCATCCATCGCCCTCATTCTTTCGCGAGCGGCTCGATTGACACCATCAACTCGGTCGAAGTCCCCGGTCAAAATGCGACTCTCCTGGCCATGAACATCACGATCCAAAACAACGGAACCATTCCCTACGTCATTCATGACATTCAAGCCAGCCTCGACGCAGGAGGAAATCAGTACTCCGATCAACCCGCTTCTGCGTCTGATTTCGCACGTTATTACCAGGCCTTCCCCGATCTCAAGAAAGCTCCTCTCGATCCGCTTCTGCCCGAGGCTCGCATCCCTCCAGGCGGTGCGCTTCGAGGCACCGTGATGTTCCTGTTCCCAGTGAAAGCCGACGCCTTCGCCGCCCGTAAATCGTTAAGCGTCACCGTCACGCCATACGACGAACCGGTCCCGCTCACCTTGACAAAGTAGAAACCAACCACTTGTCATTCTGAGCGAGCGCTTTTTGCGAAGCGAGGAATCCGGGCGGGCCGCGCGCCGGGATACATGAATTATTGGCCGGTGGTAATCGGCACCGGGGCACCCTTCGGCGTACTCAGATAGCCCGTCGCCTGCTTCTTCGTCACCGACCACACCACGATTTCATATAGCAGATGGTCACGGCCGCTGTAGAACTGAATCGGCTCGCTGGTGTTGCGGTCCTTCTTTTCGATCGTCCGGTCATCCGACGTGACGTTCACGGTGAACTTGCCTTTCTTCTCGTCGGTCTTTTTCAATTGCAGGCTGATCGTCCCCACAGGTTGAGGCTTTGCCCCTTTCACCAGCGTGAATTCGTAATAGTTGCGGTCGCCTTTGTGCTTGAGGACCTCCAGATCTTGCCGTGTGTTCGCAATCAATCCGCTTTGCACTCCCAAATCGCCCACAGTGCTCTGCAGTTTCGCTTCGGCCGCCGCCAGCTCCGTCTTGGTGGAGGCAACATCGGTCTTCACCCCGCCCACATCGCTTTTCACGTTAGCAATATCGCCATTGACCTGAGTCAGGCCCTTTTTCTGTTCCTCTGCCAGTCGAGCTTGGGCGGCTTTCTCCGCGACTTGCTCGCGTTGCAATTCCGCCGCACGGTCCGCCAATTCTTTCTTTGTAAGCCCTAATTGCTTGGCCAGCGTCTCATCGTCGGCTTCCGCCGATTCCATGCGCTTGCTGAGGTCAGCGATCTGTGAACTGCTCGCCACCTGGTCCTGAGCCATCTTGTTCAATTTCGAGTTCAGATTAAACAGCCCGTACGCGGACCCAGCCACGTACACCGCCGCCAAAGTCAGCAACAGCCACTTCCCGGCAGTACCTTCCGAGCCTGTCTGCACTACTGCCCCATCATCTGCCATTTGCATTCTCCTCCAGTTATGGTGCACATATTGTTGTGCAGTCCATTTCTTGTGTCAATTGCTTGCGTGGTGCGTTCTAATTGCAGGGTTGAAGTTACAGCTTCGCGCTCCGCAGCCGCAACGAGTTACCAATCACCGACACGGAACTGAAACTCATCGCCGCCGCCGCCAGAATCGGGCTCAAGAGTATCCCGAACGAGGGATACAAAATCCCCGCCGCCACTGGCACTCCTAGTAAGTTGTAAACAAAAGCGAAGAACAGATTCTGCCGGATGTTCCGCATCGTCGCCCGGCTTAACTTGCGCGCCCTGACAATCCCGAGTAGGTCGCCTTTCAGCAGTGTGATGCCTGCACTCTCCATAGCGATGTCTGTGCCCGTCGCCATGGCGATGCCAACTTGCGCCTGCGTCAGCGCAGGCGCATCGTTGATTCCATCCCCTGCCATTGCGACAACGCGACCTTGAGATTGCAGTTTCTTGACGACTTCAGCCTTCTGCCCCGGCAACACCCCGGCTTCAAATTCTCGAATTCCAAGTTTCTCCGCAACTGCCTTCGCGGTCGCGTAACTGTCTCCCGTGAGCATGACCACGCGGATATTTTGTTGCTGAAGTTCTTGTAGAGCCTGCGCCGTGCTCGCCTTCACCGGATCGGCAACTCCGAGTACGCCGCGGACGCGCCCGTCAACTGCCGCGAAAATAACCGTCTGGCCGTTTTCTCTTAGCTTCTGGGCCTGGTCCGCCAATTCATCCGTTGCAATCCCCTGTTCGGCAAGGAACGCTTCATTTCCCGCCGCTATTTTCTTGCCATCGACGATTCCGCTGACTCCGCGTCCTGCCACAGCCTGAAATTCCGCCACTGGCAGCAGCGTCATCCCGCTCGCTTTCGCCGTCTTCACAATCGCCGCACCCACAGGATGTTCACTTCCCTGCTCCAGACTCGCCACCAGGGCCACCAAATTGTTCTCATCCTCTCCCGCCGCTCCGCCCGCCACAACTTCGACCGATTCAAGCGCAGGCTTGCCCTCAGTCAGGGTCCCGGTTTTGTCAATCACCAGCGTGTCCACTTTTTCGAGCGTTTCCAGCGCTTCCGCATTCTTAATAAGAACACCCGATCGCGCACCCCGTCCGGTTGCCACCATGATCGCCATTGGCGTTGCCAATCCTAACGCACAAGGGCAGGCAATAATCAGCACCGCGACCGCATTCACCAAAGCATGCGCCAGCCGTGGCTGTGGCCCGAGCACGCTCCACAGAACGAACGTTAGCGCCGCCAAGGAAATGACTGCTGGCACAAACCACGTGGCGACCTTATCCGCCACCCGCTGAATCGGCGCTCGGCTCCGTTGCGCCTGGCTGACCATCTGGACAATCTGCGCCAGCATGGTTTCTCGGCCCACCCGCTCCGCCTGCATCACAAACGATCCCGCGCCGTTCACCGTGCCACCAATCACGTTCGCGCCAGGCTCTTTTTCAACCGGCATGGACTCCCCGGTTAACATCGCTTCATCCACCGGGCTCCGGCCTTCCAGCACAATGCCATCCACAGGGATTTTTTCTCCCGGGCGAACTCGCAATCGGTCGCCCTTTTGGACGGCATCCAACGGAATGTCTTGCTCCCCGCCGTCACGCACGATGCGCGCGATCTTGGGCGTGAGATCCATTAACGCCCGAATCGCCGCCCCGGTGTGGCTTCTCGCACGCAGTTCCAAAACCTGCCCCAGCAAAACCAGCGTCACAATGGCTGCCGCCGCTTCAAAATAGAGCGCAGGCCGTCCGCTCATGCCCCGGAAAGAATCTGGAAAGAGTCGAGGAAATACCGTCGCGATCAAACTGTAGCCGTAGGCCACGCCGGTACCCATAGCAATGAGGGTGAACATATTGGCTGAGCGATTGACGACCGAAGCCCATCCGCGCTGAAAAAACGGCCACCCTCCCCATAAGACGACCGGCGTCGCCAGAAACAATTCAAGCCAGGGAAGCAACCCGCTATATTTTGTAGCTCGAATCCCCATCCCCGACTCGACCGCCATGCTTCCCATCGCAATTACAAGCAACGGAACCGTCAAAGCGACACTTACCCAAAACCGTCGCGTCATGTCGCGCAATTCAGGATTGTCTTCCTCAATCGCGACCGTCTTTGGCTCCAGTGCCATACCGCAAATGGGGCAATGCCCCGGTTCGTCGCGCACAATCTCCGGGTGCATCGGGCAGACATATTGCATGCGTTCTGTCGCTTGCGGCATTTCCGGCTCCAATGCCATGCCACAATTCGGGCACGCTACCGGCTTCGTCTCCCGCACTTCGGGACACATCGGACAAACATAACCTGCGGATGAAGTCGTTGATGATGGCTGCGGCGCAGGCGAAATCGCTGACGCGATCACGACGGGCTTGCTTGCAGGCGCGCCAATCGTCACGAATTGGGCTTGCGGCTGGCTCAAGTACTTTTTCGGATCGCTTTCGAACTTGGCCGCGCATCCGGCGGAGCAGAAGTAATAATGTGTCCCGGCATGTTCCAGTGTGTGCTTGGCAGTCGCCTGGTTTACGGCCATGCCGCATACCAAATCTTTGGCTTTGCTTGTGTCCGTAGCGTTAGCCGCCGGATCGACCGGCGCAAGTTTCAGGTTGGGTTCCATGATGAGTCGTTAGATTAGATTCCGCAGCAAACTACTTGGACTGTTGTATCTTAAAAGCAGTATCTTAACCTTTCCATCTTAAAGAACTTCAGAGGCTTCAGAATTATGACTCAAATGGAAGTCGCTTACCGCTACGGCAACGCCCCCACCGAGGCCGAAATGCGCGCCATCGACAGCATGCGTGAAGTTTATGGCGTGCGCCGTGTCGGGTTTAACGAAAAGGACCGTGTCGTCCGCGTGGAGTACGACGCTTCGCGCTTCAAAGAGCCTGTCGTGGCTGTACTGCTCCGTCGAGCAGGCGTCGACTTGCTCGAAAGGCTGGTTTTGGCCTAAATATGGTTCCCGCCTAAGAAGCTTTTCGCGTCAATTGTCCTGATTTAAAGAAAACGCAGATTAACTAAACAGAGGCTGGAGTTACAAAGATTCTGCTTGCGAACCCAGAGGTGTTGGGGGAGGGCCGTTCTGGGATCCGCCTGCTGCGGAGAAAATGCAAGGGGCGCCTTGGATTAACCTCTGGCCGAAGTCTTTCACAAGGACGCCCCGTTGCGCGCCACTTCGTCTGCCCTTAGAGTTAGCATCTCCCATGCCACCGCAAGTCATTGAAAGTACATAGCGCTATCGGCAGCTGCTGCGTAGATTTTTCATCCGCCGCGCAATAACTACACAAGTGATAAACAATTTGATTCGTTGACGCGAGTTGTAATCTCATCGTCAAGACACGAAGAATTATCAAAAAGGGCTTCGGGCAACAAACCCTCGGGCCCTTCGTAGTTGTTTGGCTGCTGTGACTCTCGCACTCGCGTGGTGCCTCACCATGTCGTCGCGCGTTGACGTGCTCTCCCTCCTTCGATAGGATAAAACTGACCCAGCGCATCCATTTTTCCGCGAAGTCCTTGGCTTTTCTTCCCTTGCGCCCGTAGCTCAGCTGGATAGAGCGAACGGCTACGAACCGTTAGGTCGGGAGTTCGAATCTCTCCGGGCGCACCATATCCTCCCTCGTTTTCACCACACTTCCCGATCCCTCGTTCCACTCGGGATTTCAGCTGGAGTCTCCCGCCTGCGCTTTCGCTTGGCTCACGCCTCCAAACGCCTCAAGTTTGAATCTCACCCGGCGTACCATATTCCGCCTTTGCATCTCGCCATTTCCAATCCCTCATTGCGTTGAATCATTTCGCCAGAACTAATTTGAATTTTCACAAACAACTACCATCCGCCCAAAGTAACCACAGGTAATCGAATGGACGTGACCGTCGGGTATCTGGCTTATTAAAATCCTCATACTAAATTTGAAGTGTACGTTGGCAAGAATATTTCCCCAGAAACGAAGTATGGCCAATATGTATTTAATTGCTGTAAGTCTCTTGTTCACTTTCCTCACTTCGCTGGGGTTCCTGGCCGAAGCCCACGCGCAAGACAACAATTATCAAGTCATCACCGTCAGCAACGGTGGCACAATTCGCGGTACGGTCAAGTGGTCGGGCCCCGTCCCTAAAGATCTCTCATTCCCTATCACCAAAGACCCGCAGATTTGCGATCCCGATAACACGAAACGGGCTGATCTCGAACGCTTAGTGATCGGATCGGACGGCGGCGTAGCCAACACCGTCGTGTTCCTCAAAAACATTCACAGTGGAAAAGCATTGGATGTCGAGAGCGCTAAACCTACGCTGGACCAGAAGCATTGCCGCTACGAGCCGCACGTCATGCTCGTCCCGCGCACTGCCCAACTACAGATGAAGAGTTCCGACGCCACGCTGCATACCATTCACATGGAAGGCGCGGCCACTTATAACTTGCCATTCCCTTTCGTGGATAAAGTCAGCGCCCGTCCCTTAAACAATTCGGGGCTGGTCAGCTTGCGCTGCAACGGCGGCCACGTATGGATGAATGCGGAAATCTATGTGATTGACCATCCCTACTACGCCGTGACCGATACCAGCGGCCGCTTTGAGCTGACCGATGTTCCGCCGGGCCAGTACCAGATTGAAGCCTGGCACGAAGGCTGGGGCATCGCAGGTCATCAGGATTCGTTTGACGTTCTGACCGAGCACAAGGTCGCCCGCCCAGTCTTCACCGAACCCCGCACTTGGGACAAACCAGTCACCGTCAGCGGCAGCGGAAGTTCGGTCGTGAATTTCACCCTGTCGGAAAAATGAGTCCGTGTGGTGTCGAAGCCTTCCCGCAAACCAGCGGGAAGGCTTTTTTTTTGGGCAGAGATTTCTTGGATGGCGATTTCTGAAAAAAGACGCGCGCGGAAACATTATGCTAGCCTACGGATGGCCGGACCCGTAGCTCAACTGGATAGAGCACTGCGCTTCGAACGCAGGGGTTGGGAGTTCGAGTCTCTCCGGGTCCACCAGCCTTCGCTCTGGCTCAGAATGTTGCCTGTCGTATCTCGCCACACTCAACAGGCTCGTCATCCCGAAGGTCTGCGTTCTCTCCAGCAGCCCGAGGGATCTTGCGCGCATCGTCTCGCTGGACGCCCATGATCACCTCGCCGGTTTCACATCCGTCCGCAAAAAATCGCTGCCTTTGAATAACAATGGCTCTCCCTTGGATTTCG
>JBEKTR010000131.1:0-10175 GCA_049515835.1 Terriglobales bacterium | reverse complement strand
GATTCTGATATTTGTGATGAGCTTCGTCGCCGGCCACGCCTTCGGCAACGGAGTCGCGTGCTGGGTCATCATTTCTGAGATTTATCCCACGAAAGTTCGCGGCCGCGGCATGTCTATCGCGACTACTGCCCTGTGGCTAGTTGGCTATTTGGGCAACCAACTCTTCCCCACCATGCAAAAGAGCCTTGGATCGGATGGTACATTCTGGTGCTTCGCGGCCGGCGCGCTGTTAACGATTGTTCTGGTGAGCTTGCTAGTTCCAGAAACCAAAGGGCAATCGCTCGAAGAGATCACGCAGTTCTGGACTTCACAGCGCAAGGTACCAGCTGGCGATTGATGGCGGTGGGCACCATCGCAAGCTGCTTGAGAAGAAGTATGTGGATCATTTCTCGCGGAATATCCGGAATCGATTCTCGGGCTGCCCTGCGACGTCGCACTTGATCGCGAATAAACTCCCGGCTAGGCGATCTCCTGCCGGAGCCTCAGCTCGCGCCGTTGTGACATAAAGCGTATCGAGATCGGGGCCGCCGAATGTGCAGGTCGTAATGTTCTGCACCGGCATGTCGATCGCCCGATCGATGGTGCCATCTGGAGCAATGCGCACGATGCACCCCCCGAAAAAACGACAGTTCCACAAGTAGCCTTCGGAATCCATGGTGGAGCCGTCGGGCAAACCGCGAGGAAAGCCCTTGAGAAACGGGCGCTCATTGGCGATTGTGCCCTCGACGGCGTCATAGTCGTATGCCCAAATTACATTGGCCAGTGAGTCACCAAAATAAAACGTTTTCTTATCTGGGCTCCAGACCAGCGTATTTGCAATTCCGATTCCCTCGCGCCAGACTTTATTTCTGCCGTCGCATGTAATACGAATCAACTGGCCATCCAGACCTCCCGCTTCTCCTGAGGAGCCGTCTGGGTTCACGTTATTGCGCATCGAACCAACCCATAAATTGCCCGCCGGATCAGCCCGCGCGTCATTTAACCGAACATGGGGCCATCCTTCGAGTTTGAAAATCACGTCACGGCGTGTGTGATTTTCCGGCTCCCATGAAATCACCGAAGAACCGAGAATGACCGCGAGCACGTCGGGGCGATCGGTCAAGGTAATCGCCGTAACAGGTTCGTCGAATATCCAAGTGCGAACGCAAGCATCGGCGGGCTGATAGCGGTGAATTAAAAAGCGATTGATATCGGTCCAGTACACAGCTCCATGTTCGGCATGCCAGACGGCTCCCTCGCCACAAACATCTCCAGTAGGAGCGACACAGACGGGAGCGCCAGTCATTGCCATTGTTGTCATTGCGAGGTTATTGCACGCCAATCCCTGCGAGCAATCCGCCATCTACCAAATAATCGCCGCCGGTGCAGAATCCAGCCTTATCAGACGCGAGAAAAGCCGCCAACTCGGCCACCTCTTCCGGGGTGCCGATCCGTCCCATCGGATGGGCGGCTCCAAAACGCTCGAATACTTTTTCTGCCGGCAAGTCAGGCGCGAAATGCGCTGCCGATCGTGCCAGCATGGGCGTTCGAATGGATCCCGGACTAATGGAATTCACGCGAATGTTATCGGCGGCGTGGTCAAGCGCGAGCGCACGCGTAATGCTGTGCACCGCTCCTTTCGACGCTGCATACGCCACCACGCCTCGCTGGCAGGCATGCCCCTGTACGGAAGAAAGATTGATGATGGCTCCGCCGCCGCTCTTTTTCATCTCCGGGATTCCGAAATGCGCCATCAGAAAAATGCTGCCGACGTTAATGGCAAGGCAGCGGTTCCATGTCTCCGGATCAGTTTCTATCGCCGTCCCAAATGGATGAATTGCGGCCGCATTGACGATGATATCGAGCCTGCCATAACGGTCAACAGTTTTCGCCACAATGGCCTGAACTTTTTCAGGAACGCTGACGTCGCAAAGCTCAACCGAGATTGCCAAGCCATCTTTTGTTGCCTCTCGTTGCAATTCGGCATTCGCGGCGGGTTCGATGCCGCACGACACAATACTGCATCCCGCGCTGGCAAAGCGCTTCGCGATGGCGCAGGCAATGCCGGTTGTGCCTGTGACGATCGTGACACGATTCTCGAATTCTTTCATTTTCTGTGCCCCCTTTGTTGCCGATGGTCAGCCGGATACAGTTTACATTTCACATTCGAATTCCGCTCTCGCTACTTGCTCTCAGACACGCACATCGAGAATAATTCGATGTCTCAAGTATGACGCCCGCGCAAACGGTCTCCACAACCCGCCCTTCCGCTCGCCGTTGGAGAATCGCGTTCCTTCTCTCTTTAGGCGTGCTCGTCGCTTTTCTCGATCGCGTCAATCTTTCCGTTTCCCAGAATGCACTGCATGAGGCATTTGGAATTTCGTTGGTCGCGTTCGGCTACCTTTCAAGCGCCTACAGCTGGACATATGCCTTAATGCAGGTGCCGGCAGGAACTTTACTCGATCGTTGGGGAGTCCGTCGCGTCGGGCGCATCGGCAGCGCTCTATGGAGCCTGGCTTCATTTGCCGCCGCGGCCTCCACCGGCGTTACCAGCTTTTTACTTGCGCGTTTTCTCCTCGGAATCGGCGAGTCTCCCGTATTCCCCGGCAACGCGAAGGCACTTGGTTACTGGTTTCCTGAGAATGAGCGAAGCCTAGCCACCGCCATCACGGATTCGGCCGCGAAGTTCTCCACGGCCATCGGGATTCCTTTCTTAGGCTTATTGTTGTTGCACTTCGGCTGGCGCTGGAGTTTTGTGGCCACCGGAGTGATCAGCTTCGGTTATTTTATTTTGTTTTATGCGGTCTATCGCAATCCTAGTGAAGATGGTGAACTTTCTGCCGAGGAAGCTCAGCTCCTCGCCCGCGGCCACGCACAACCGGAGCTTATTTCGCAACAGAATACCCACGCACCTTTGAGTTACCTTCTGAAACAACCCAAAGTGCTCGGCCTCGCGCTTGGTTGGGCCGCGTACAACTACAGTTTCTTTCTTCTGCTTACCTGGCTGCCGAGTTATCTCTCGCTGGCGATGCACATCGATTTATTTCATTCGGTGCTCTACACGAGTGTCCCTTGGTTATTCGCCACTGCAACCGACCTGATCGTCGGCGGCTGGCTGGTAGATTCGCTCATCCGGCGCGGACACTCTGCAAATAGAGTCCGTCAATCTGTTCTGATCGGCGGCACTGCACTGGGTCTTGGCATTCTCGGCGCGGCAAATGCGCATTCGAGCGCAATGGCAATCTTTTGGATCAGCATTTCCCTCGGCGGATTGGCAGCAGCCGCTCCCGTGGCCTGGACCGTCCCATCTTTGATTGCACCGCAAGGAAGCGTAGGGCGAGTAGCGGGTATTGCCAACTTTTGCGGCCAAGTCGCGGCAATTTGCGCGCCCGTTGCGACCGGCTACATCGCAACCATCACCCACGCTTTTTCTTCCGCCTTTGTGACGGCTACCGTTATTTTGGTGCTCGGCATGGCAGGCTACGCGTTTCTTCTGGGCCGAATTGAGCCAATTCCCGAGCCTGCGGAACGCATGACATAAGATGAGAAAACCATGATTCAAACCTGGCGCTGGTTCGGACCGCAAGACCCGGTCACATTACACGACGTAAAGCAGGCCGGCGCCAGCGGCATTGTCACGGCCCTACACCATCTTTACCGCGGTGAGGCGTGGCCTCTTCAGGATGTTATGCGGCGCAAAGGGGAAATCGAGGCCGAGGGCCTGACCTGGTCTGTCGTCGAGAGCATCCCGGTGCACGATGCTATCAAATTGCACTCTCCATTGCGCGCTCAATACATCGCTGCCTGGAAAGATTCTCTTCGGGCCATCGCAAAAGGTGGCATAAAAATCGTCTGCTACAACTTTATGCCCGTCGTCGATTGGACCCGAACCGACTTGATGTGGGTCTTACCAAGCACGGCGTTCGCATTGCGTTTCGATTTGATCGATTTCGCCGTCTATGACGTTCTTGTTTTGCAGCGTAAGGGCGCGGAGGCTGACTACAGCACCGAACAAATCGCGACCGCGAAACGCCGTTTCGAATCCATGCCGGAAGATCGTCGCAAGAATCTCGAACAAAACATCATCGCAGGATTGCCCGGCGCGGAGGCGTCGTATGATCGCGAAAGCCTCCGCCGCAAAATCGAAGAATATGAGGGCGTCACGCCAGAAGATCTGCGGGCAAATTTGATTTCGTTCCTCCAGGAAGTCGTACCCGTCGCGGAAGAACTTGGCGTCCGGCTGGCGATTCACCCGGATGATCCTCCCTGGTCTCTGTTCGGCCTGCCGCGCGTAGTTTCGACCGCGGCCGATGCTCGTGACATTCTGCATGGCATTGACACACCAGCGAACGGGCTTACTTTCTGCGTAGGCTCCTACGGCGCTCGAGCAGACAACGATCTTCTGGCGATGATTCGTGAATTCGGACCGCGCATTCACTTTGCTCATCTTCGTCAGGTCACACGCGAATGTGAGAGGTCGTTCCACGAAGCCGTGCACCTCGACGGTAGCTCCGATATGGTCGGAGTGATCAGCGCCCTCCTTGAGGAAGAAGTGCGGCGATGCAACGATGGTCTGGCAGACCATGAAATTCCCATGCGTCCTGATCATGGGCATTTGCTTTCGTCTGATTTGCATGCAAAATCCAACCCTGGCTATTCCTTTGTGGGACGACTCAAGGGTCTGGCAGAGATCCGGGGAGTCATGCACGCATTGCGTTATGCAGTTCCTAAGGTTACGCGCTGAGTAGCTTGTGTGTGAGATTGCATGAAAAACAGAGCTGAGGAACTGAATAGTATCGGCGGACAGCAGTTTGAACTATGCGTGATCGGCGGCGGTGCGACAGGAGCCGCCTGTGCCTTGGACGCCCAGCTGCGCGGAATACAAACTGTTCTGCTAGAAGGCAGCGATTTTGCTAGCGCGACCTCGAGCGCTTCAACGAAGATCATCCATGGCGGCGTTCGCTATCTTGAGGAGGCAATTAAAGGGGCCGACCTTCACGAGTACCGGGTTCTTGTTCGCGCTTTGCATGAGCGGGTTCGCATGTTGGACAATGCGCCTCACCTGACGCGAAAACTGGAATTCGTCGTGCCTAGCTACAACTGGTTCAATGTTGCCTACCTCGATATCGGGTTAAAGATTTACGACTGGCTGGCTGGCCCGGGCAGAATATCTCCGAGCAAATTTCTCTCGAGAGAAGGAACGCTGGAGCGCATGCCGGGACTAAACCAAGAAGGTTTGATCGGATCAGTCGCATATGCCGATGGTCAATTCGATGACGCTCGCTACAACCTTGCACTTGTGCAGAGTTTCACGGCAGCTGGAGGAAATGCGCTGAATCATGCCAGAGTGACGGATTTTGCGCGCGCTCCAGACGGCAAGCTTTCAGGTGTACAAGCGACCGATCAAATCACGGGCAATACGTTTGCATTAAACGCGAAAGCGATCGTTAATGCCACAGGGCCATTCTCTGATTCCATCCGTCAACTCGCAACGCATTCTGCGCGCAAGCGGATGCGACCCAGTAAAGGCGCCCACATTCTTTTGCCGCTGAGTGTTTTTCCGAGTGAGGACGCCCTGCTAATACCCAAGACGGAAGACGGGCGGGTTTTGTTTGCGATTCCCTGGTGTGGAAGGTTGCTGGTTGGCACCACGGAGCAAGAAATCGCGCCCGACGCGGAGTTGGTGGTCACCAAGGACGATGTCGCGTTTTTGCTGCGCCACTTGAATAACTATTTGGCGCGACCAGTTACGGCTGACGATATCGTCAGCGGTTTTGCTGGGGCCAGACCGCTTGTCGGCGCACAAGATAGAAATGAAGATGAAAGCGATACAAAATCACTGGCTCGCGACGACGTGATTGAAATCGATGCGTCGAGCGGTCTCATCAGCATCATGGGCGGTAAATGGACCACTCATCGCGCTATGGCGGAAGACACGATTCTTCGTGTAGAGGAAATTCTGGGCTTGGCGCGGAGCGAATCAGCAACTCGCGATCATGTTCTTTACGGCGGCGAGGGATTTACAAACGACTATTGGAAGCAGCTCAGTCGGGAACACGCAATTTCTGAAAACACCGCGCGTCATCTCGCGGCAAAGTTCGGAACTTCGGCGGAACAGCTACTATCGCTCGCCACCGAAGACACTGCTCTTATTCATCCGATTCTCGAACACGGATTTGCTATCCGCGCGGAGGTGATTTATTCGGTTCGCAACGAGATGGCCATGAGCATAGAAGACGTACTCGCTCGTAGAATTGGACTGCAATTTTATTCATGGCGTGATTCCCTCGAGGCCGCTCCGGTTGTCGGCGCGCTGATGGCACACGAACTCCATTGGACTGAGCAGGAGATTAGCAGAGCGGTCACGCAATACAAAAACAAAATCAATCACTTATTGGATTCGGCGGGTTTATCTCGCAACGGGCCTGAAAGCTAGGAGCGCGTCTTTGGCAAATTACATCGGAGCAATTGATCAAGGCACAACCAGCACACGATTTATGGTCTTCGACCGCTCCGGACATATCGTGTCTATGTCCCAGAAGGAACACAAGCAAATTTATCCGCAGCCTGGATGGGTGGAGCACGATGCCGAAGAAATCTGGCAAAACACGCGCGAAGTGATTGCTGAAGCTATGGATAAGGGCGGTCTTCAACCAAAGGATCTTGCAACAATTGGAATTACCAACCAGCGCGAGACCAGCGTCGTATGGGACCGCAAAAAGGGTAAACCCATCGCGAATGCCCTCGTCTGGCAGGACACGCGGGTCGCAGACTACGTTAGCGAGTTTGCGCAAGTCGCTGGACAAGATCGCTTTCGCGCAAAGACTGGCTTGCCACTCACCACTTATTTCAGCGGGTTAAAACTTCGCTGGATTTTAGAAAACCATCGAGGGATTCGCGGACCCGCCGCAAACGGCGACGTTCTCTTCGGCAATATTGACACTTTTCTGCTATGGCACTTAACAGGCGGCACAAACAATGGCATCTACCTGACCGACGTCACAAACGCCAGCCGCACCCAGTTGATGAATCTCGAAACTCTATCTTGGGACGAAGAGATCCTCCAAACCTTTGGCATTCCCCAAGCCATGCTGCCACAAATCCGTTCGAGCAGCGAAATCTACGGGCTGGCTACGGAGCCATCCATCCAAGAGGTGCCTATTGCTGGAATTCTTGGCGATCAGCAAGCCGCTCTGGTCGGCCAGACATGTTTTGAATCGGGTGAAGCTAAAAACACCTATGGCACTGGCTGCTTCTTGTTGATGAACACGGGCACCAAGAAAATCGAATCCAAGTCAGGCTTGCTCACAACCCTAGCCTACAAGTTCGGCAATCAGCCGGCTCATTACGCATTGGAAGGAAGTATCGCCATCACTGGGGCTTTGGTGCAATGGCTCCGCGACAATCTTGGATTGATTCAATCCAGTTCAGACATTGAAACTCTCGCGCGCACAGTAAGTGACAATGGCGGCGTATATTTCGTTCCAGCGTTTTCTGGTTTATATGCTCCCTATTGGAAAGACACTGCCCGTGGCGTGATCGCTGGTCTAACGCGCTATGCCAACAAAGCTCACATCGCCCGTGCTGCCTTGGAGGCGACTGCTTTTCAAACTCGCGATGTGCTCGAAGCCATGGAAAAAGATTCGGGCATTCAACTCGATGTGCTCAGAACAGACGGCGGTATGGTTATGGATGAACTGCTCATGCAATTCCAGGCCGACATCCTCAACCGCCCGGTGGTTCGCCCCGTAACGAAAGACTCGACGACTGCCCTTGGCGCCGCTTACGCCGCAGGGTTAGCAGTTGGATACTTCAAAGACTTAAAGGACCTCCGCGAGAACTGGGCTATGGAGCGCACCTGGGAGCCGAACCTCGCGGATGCAAAACGGGATGAAATGTACCGGCTTTGGAAGCGAGCGGTGAGCAAGTCGTTCGATTGGGTCGGGCAATAATATCCGAACAAGAAGAGGATGCTGAATGCTTGCGAAATGTTTTGGCGAGTTCATGGGCACACTCATACTCATCTTGCTCGGTAACGGCGTTGTGGCGAACGTCGTCTTGAAGCGCTCAAAGGCGGAAGGTGCGGGATGGATGGTTATCACGAGCGGGTGGGCATTCGCCGTGATGGCAGGCGTATTCACAGCCATCGCTTGCGGCAGCAGCGACGCGCATCTGAATCCAGCAGTAACGTTGGGATTTGCCGTCTCATCGGGTCAGTTCGCGAAGTTGGCTCCATATTTTGCCGCGCAGTTAACCGGGGCGTTCGCGGGTGCTGTGCTTGTATGGCTTCACTTTCTGCCTCACTGGAAAGAAACTCCTGATCCAGACTCAAAGCTCGCTTGTTTTTGCACCGCACCGGCAATTCGCAACTTTGGTGCAAATCTGATCAGCGAAATCATCGGAACATTCGTTTTAGTTTTCGTTGTGGGCGCAATGTTTTCGAAGACAGTAGCGGCAACGGGGCCTGCGGCGGGACTTGGCCCTTATTTGGTCGCCTGCTTGGTCTGGGGCATTGGCCTGTCATTGGGAGGCACGACCGGATACGCCATCAACCCAGCCCGCGATCTCGGCCCTCGACTTGCGCACGCCATTCTTCCCATTGCAAACAAAGGCGGCGCGGATTGGACCTATGCTATCGTTCCTATTTTCGGCCCGCTTATCGGCGGCGGGATGGCGGGAATCCTTTTGCGGACAATCATAAAGTAGCAACTTAGGGTTGCATGCAATGCAACCCACGGCTCGCGTGCGCACATGTTTATGCAAGAACTGCGCCGATTGTGGCGCAATTTCAAACACCACCCTCTAGCTACAGGGTCGCCGCCGTTCTTGGAATGATGGTGGCCAGGGACGGAGTTGAACCGCCGACGCCAGCCTTTTCAGGGCTGCGCTCTACCACCTGAGCTACCTGGCCACGTGTGCTCACAACGGCGACGCCGATGACCACGCCACATCGGGTGCTAGAAGGTTGGCCGAAGCTAGGCTTCGTCCAACAAGTGAGGAACGTAAAGACTTTGAAGATTATAGCAACCCAGTCGTCTTTGCTCAACGCTCCGTGCAGGGATTCAAATAACACCAATGAATCGCGGAACGGCCCGACACCCGCCCCGCTACTACGTGTCTAGTTCCCGGCGGCCTGCCCATGTTGGCCGAGCCAGGTGGCAATTTGCGGTGCTTGCTGTGCCTTCATCTCCGTGCAGTAGCCGATACGCTCCTCGGACTGCTTCAACGTTCTTTCTGCTGAGGGAACGGGGTGCGAGGCGAAGAAATCCTTTACCTGTGCTCCCATCTCCGCATCGCAGAAGGAGCCAGTCGCCCCAATGACCGTTCCTGCGCTAAAACCGATCATCATCTTGTCAATCTCGGTCCAGTGTTCGCGCACAAAACTCCAGGTGACAATCCGTGCCGCTGGATTGCGCAATGCAGCAGCGATGACATAGGGAGCGTCCTGAGTACGAATCGCCGGCGTGAGGCTCGCCTTCAGCGTGCGATTAATCAACGCAGGGTCCGTAAAATCCGTTAACGTGCCGCCCAGACGGTAAAACTCCTCCGGAGAATGGGCTTTCGGCATGGCGGCTAGAATCGCATCATAAAATGCCTCGTCTCCATTCAAAGCAGCAAGGTGGAAGACTGTGTTTGCCATGCTCGCATCCACCGCTTCTGGATTCTTGAGTGCAATGCGCGCTCGCTTCCCCGCTTCCGCCAACACGTCGGGATCGCGTCCCGCATTTCCCAGCACGTTATAGACGACTGCGCGCAATGTCTTGCGGTCTTCGCTATCCCCAGGCCCTGGCTGCCATCCCAGTTCCTTGGCCAGTGGATTGAACGTATCCTGCACCCATTGCTGGAACGAAGGGCGATCCGCGTCCGTCACCAGAGCATCGGCGATAAACTGGACTTCTGCCGCACCCTGCTGCATCACCACGCCATTGTGCTCGGACTTCAGACTTCCCATGAGGACCATGAAATCGCTGATTGAACCTAGATTCACGCGGACCGTAGCCCACTCGTCGCTGATTAAGCGGATGCGCTCCGCCGGAGTCAACGCTGTCTGCGCTACGCCAGAAAGCGCGCGCACTTCCTCTGAATCATAATGCGATCGGTAGTATCCGGTCGCGCCAGCGTTCCCCAGCACCCAAGATGAAGACGAACACCCTGGCAGAGTGAATCCGTCTTCCTTCTTAGTGAGCAACTCGCAT
>JBEKTR010000130.1:0-10276 GCA_049515835.1 Terriglobales bacterium | reverse complement strand
TTGTCCTCGACAAAAGGAGCGATGGCGATCGAAGCCGTAACGGGTGGAAGGTTTACGGGCTGGCGGTCGGGCAGCGCGAAGGTGGCTGTCGCGTAGTAGAGCTTTTGGGCGCGGTGCGGCTTGAGCCCATCGGCAAATTGATCGGCGAAGCGGTTGTCGCGCGCGGCCCAGTGATAAGCGAGCGTGGCGAAGATCGACGCCATGGAATGGTCGGTATGACCGGTCACAGCGCCCTCGGGACCGAACGTCATCATGACGTGGGGGCGAAATTCACGAACACGGCGAGTGATGTCAGCGACGACTTTGTTGAGGTCCTGGCGGTGAAGCTGGCCGTCGGGATAGTCGAGGACGATGCCGCGAGAAACTTTGAGGATCTGGCAGGATGCAGCGAATTCCTTGCGGCGGAGAGCTGCTAATTCGGCGTCGCTCTGGGCTTTTCCCCGGTTGGATGCGGCCTGCCCCGGAGTGAGGCATAGAACGAAGGTTTCCACGCCGCGTTCGTGGTAAAGGCGAAGGGAGCCACCGAATCCGCCGGCTTCATCGTCAGGGTGAGCGGTGACGCACATGAGACGAAACATGAATTTATTGTAGCGTGAGGCGAAGGCGGGCTCTCTTTCGCCCCTTTGGGGCTGGAAATTTAACGCGGCCTACCCACGGCTTGCGCCGTGGGCTGCATCCTTACGCCGCTTCGCGGCTGGCGCTAAGGACGAGTGTGCCGCGCGCGAGATCTCAGGGCGGGCTCTCCGTCCGGTGGATAGAACGCGGACGTTCGGGATGACATACGCGCTAAAAGGAATTGAGAGGACGGGCAAGAAATCCCTTCGTTCCTGGGTGGGAATGGGCTAGAATTTCGCTGCCCGTAAAACGGGCGTGGCGCTGCTTTCGAAGCGCCGTCCCAGGAGCCAAGAGTGCATGTTTTAGTCACGACCGATACGTTAGGTGGAGTGTGGGCGTACACCCGCGAGCTGGTCACCGGACTCCATGGGCGCGGCATTCGGGTGACGCTGGTTAGTTTTGGCGACATTCCTCTTCCGGAACACACGCAATGGATGGACGATTTGGATGGGCTCGACTATCGGCCTACGGCGTTCCGTCTCGACTGGATGCAGGAAGGCGAGCAAGATCACGGCGAAGCGACGAGTTATCTGACCGCTTTGGCGCGTGAACTTAGGCCGAGCGTGCTGCATTTGAATCATCTGAGCCATGGCAATCTGCCGGTGAAGACGCCGCGAATCGCGGTGGCACACGGGGACATGATCAGCTGGTGGAACGCGGTGCATGGATGCGATCCGAAGGACAGTTCGTGGTTGCGATGGTACCGCGACGTGATCACGCGGGGATTGCGGCAGGCGAGTGCGGTGGTCGCGCCTTCTTACTCGATGCTAGATGCCCTGCAGGAGAGCTACGCGTGGGGCAGGGCGGGCACAGTGATATACAACGGACGGAACCCGGTCCTGTTTAACCCACACCTGAAAAAAGAGAATTCCATTCTGGCGGTGGGCGCCATTCTGGATGCGGGTAAACAAGTTGCGTTGTTGACGCAGCGTACGCACACCTTGCCGGTATGTATTGTGGGAGCGGATGGAAACGTTCCCGCGCCGCGGATGCCGATCCGCACGGATGTGAAGGTTGCGGTGGAACCGCTATGCCTCGCGGTGAAAGGGCCGCAAACGGAGACGCAGATGCGCGCTCTCTATAGCCGGGCGTCTATCTTTGCTGCCACCGCGCGTTATGAATCTTCGGGGACGGCGACGATTGAAGCGGCGCTTTCGCGCTGCGCGCTCGTGGCCAACGATACGCCACTCCATCGTGAGATGTGGGATGACGCCGCCGTTTACTTCAGGACAAACGACGCTGGGAGTCTAGCGGAGACGATTCGGCGGGTAAGCGAAGATCGGGAGGTTGCGCAAGGCTATGGCAATCGCGCTTATCAACGGGCGCGTGAATGCTTTACGTCACGGCGCATGGTGAATGAGTACATCGAACTCTACCGCGAATTGATGGGCGCGAGCGCCGTGGCGGCGTAATAGCGCCGGAGTCGCCTTGTTAATAACTAAAAGCAAATTCCTACGCGCGTTCTCGTCGCTTCGCGACTCCGAAGGCTCGGAATGACAAGGGTTGGAATGATGATCTGATGTCTTCCCTGCAAGCTGTTATCTTGATTGAGCAGCGCTGTTCAGAAGAATTCCATAAATTTCAGGAGATGTCATGGCGAGCATCAAGATTACGGTGAAGAAAAATGGGCCTTTTCGTGTGGAAGGGCCGGAAGGCGCGATCGAGTTAGTGGATGCGGACGGAAACACATACGATTTGACGGGGAAGCCAGCGTTTTCGCTCTGTCGCTGCGGCGGCTCGACCAATAAGCCGTTTTGTGACGGAACGCACAGCAAGATTGGATTCCAGGGCGCAGGACTGGCCGTGAAGAGAGCGGACGAAGGTCAGGTGCCGCAGGGATAAAGGCATCAATCTATGGGCGACGGGAAACGCGGAAAGTTTACCGATAAAGAGCTGGGAATGAACCGCGATATCTCGCGGCGGGACTTTCTCAACGGCGTTGGGTTGACGATTGGGGCGGCGATGGTGCCGTCGCGTTTGTACGGGATGCTGCCGGACGCGGGCGGAGACTATTATCCTCCAGCGCTTACCGGCCTGCGCGGCAGCCACGTCGGATCATTTGAAGTGATGCATAGCGTTCGCGACGGCACGTTCTGGGACAGCGTAGGCACGCCGACTGAGACGGACGAACACTATGACCTCATCGTCGTCGGCGGTGGCATCAGCGGGCTTTCGGCGGCGCATTTTTTTCGCAAGCAGGCGGGCGGCAATGCGCGGGTTTTGATTCTCGACAATCACGACGATTTTGGCGGCCACGCCAAGCGCAACGAATTTCACACCGATCAGAGAACCATGCTGGGTTTTGGAGGGACTTTCTCGATTGAGAGTCCCGCGCCGTATAGCCCCGTGGCCAAGGGATTGATCGAAGAATTGGGAATCGATGTTCCTTCCTATCACAAATATGTGGACAAGAAGTTGTACCGCTCGCACGGGATGCGCCCGCACATTTTCTTCGACAAAGAGGAGTTCGGAACGGACCGGCTGGTGATCAGTCCAGATGCGCGCTACGGGGGCGAGAGCCGAGGTTCCGGAGGAAGCATTTGGGCGTTCAAGAAATTTCTCAAGACCGCGCCGATCTCTGCGGAAGCCAAGAAAGACCTGCGTCGGCTCTATACCGGCAAGAAGGATTACATGCCCGGGCTGAGCGACGAGGAGAAAAAGGCACGGTTGGCGCGGATGAGTTACGCGGCATACCTGACCGACGTGGCGAAGGTGAGCCCGGAACTGGTGAAGATGTTTCAGGCCATGCCCCAGCCGCTGTTTGGTGTGGGCATTGACGCGATTGCGGCGCAAGATGCGTGGGGATTAGATGCGCCCGGATTTGATTGCCTCAAACTTAATGACAAGCCGGGCAAGGGAATGAACCGGGATGCGATTCCCAACGACGAAGCCGAGAAATACTTCTTTCACTTTCCCGATGGCAATGCGTCCATTGCACGGATGCTGGTGCGGAAATTAATTCCCCAGGCGATTCCGGGGAATACTGCGGAAGACATTGTGACGGCACGGGCGGATTATTCGAAGCTGGATCGGGACGGCACACCAGTGCGAATCCGGTTGAATAGTACGGCGGTGCGGGTAAGGCATGTAGGCGATGCATCCGCTGCAAAGGAAGTTGAAGTGACTTATTCGCGCGGTGGCAAGCTCTATTCGGCGAAGAGCGCATATTGCGTGCTGGCATGTTGGCATGTGGTGATTCCGTATATTTGCAGCGAATTACCAGAGACGCAGCGCCAAGCACTCAGTTCGGCGGCGAAGGTACCGTTGCTGTACACGAACGTAGCGATCCGCAACTGGACGGCATTCGAAAAACTCAAGACCAATTCGATCTACGCGCCGGGGATGTATCACACATTTATGGGGCTTGATATTCCTGTGAGTATTGGCGGCTACGAATGCTCGAAGCGGCCGGAAGAGCCGATTGTCGTTCATATGTCGAAAACGCCGTGTCATCCGGGGTTACCGGCGCGCGATCAGCACGTTCGGGGACGGATCGAACTGTTTATGACGGCATTTGAAACGATGGAGCGGAAAATTCGTGAGCAATTTGCGAGAACTGTGGGCGCGGGAGGATTTGATCCTGCAAGTGACATAACGGCGATCACGGTGAATCGTTGGCCTCATGGCTATGCGTACGAATACAACTCGCTATGGGACAAATTTTGGTTGGAGGGAGCCGAGACGCCGTGCGAGGTTGCACGAAAACCGTATGGCCGAATAGCGATCGCGAATGCGGATGCGGGTGCCTATGCGTACACAGATTGCGCGATTGACCAAGCTTGGCGGGCGGTGGGGGAGTTAGGGAAGGCGTAGAATTACTTGCAACTTATTGATAAGTAATGGTTTGCGGTCAAGCGAGTAACCATTGACATGACTGCTAAATTGTACAATAATAAGTACGAATTAGGAGTGCGCGATGGCGACGCGTGTAATCAGTGAACTCGGACTGGATGGAGGCGGTTTCCCGGACCTGACAGACAGTGCGACTCGACATAAGCTCAGTTCTGCCGCGATTGCGGCATTTTTCAAGATTGCAGAACTTTGGGACCTGGACAATGACACGGCGATGTCGCTGCTTGGCGGCGTTTCGCATGGCCGATATTATGCGCTGAAGCGTACACACAAAGGTGTCCTGACCCAAGACGAACTTACGCGAGTTTCCTTGCTGATCGGCATTTTCAAGTCGCTGAATATTCTGTTCAGCCACAAGCTGGCGAACCAATGGGTTTCACGTCCAAACAGTAATTCTCTCTTTCACAATGAACCTCCGCGAATACTGATGACGCTGGGCGGCGTGCCGGGAATGTTGACGGTCAGGCGCTTGCTCGACGGCCGTCGCGGCGGAAGATAGCCATTGGCTCCTCCCACCTCCCGCATTGATCGGGAGAATACTCATCGGCTGATTCCGGCGCGCTTTGCCGATGGTGGCGCGTCAGTGCTGGCGCAACTCACCGATGATACCGATATTCTCGCCGGAATTTTCGATCTCGATAACGCTACGAATGACCGCTTGTGGGCGGAATCGGGGCGTTCGCCGGGGATTGACTCGCGCGAACTTGTGTTCGGCATTCGTTCCTATCGCATTATTAACGCTACGTTTTGTCATCCTGCACCGAATGGATCCCGTTTTAATTCCTCAGATCGTGGTGCGTGGTATGCAGGATTCGAACTGGAAACTTCGCAGGTAGAAGTTACACATCACCGCCGGCTCTGGCTCGAGGAGACGCGATGGGAAGAAGAGGATGTTTCAGACTACGTGGACTATCTCGCCGACTTTCATGAGGAGTTTCACGATCTGAGGGCGGCTAACGAGTACGCGGTGTGCCTGTCGCCGGCGAGCTATAAAGCGTCACAAGCCCTCGCGGAAGGATTGCTGGAGATTGGTTCCGCGGGAATTGTTTATCCGAGTGTGCGGCGCGAAGGGGGAACTTGTCTTGCGTGCTTTCGGCCCGTACTGGTGGGGAATGTGCGAAGAGGCGATACCTTCAACATCTTGTTTCGTGATTTGAATTCAGAGCCGACAATCCAAAGATGCCAGGTTTAAAATCTATGGGCACATGAGTGCGCACTGGTATGAGCTAGTGGATCGTCTTGATCTTGCGCGACATGTAATCCATCAGCAGATATTGGCCGAGGGTGTAAGGGGTGGTGAAGTAGGCTTTGCCGCGGCACATCTCCGTGACTTTCTGCACGAACTGAATCAGACCGTAGTCGGAGGCAAGCATGAAGGTATTGATCATGACTCCGGCGCGCTTGCACTTGGAAACTTCCTGCAAGGTTTCGCTGACGACAAGTGGGTCGAGGCCGAAGGCATTTTTGTAGATGCGTCCGTCTTCGAGGGTGAGGGCGGATGGTTTGCCGTCGGTGATCATGACGATCTGCTTCATGTCTTTTCTTTGACGCTGCAAAATGCGCTGGGCGAGGCGCAGGCCTTCGCGGGTGTTGGTGTAGTAGGGGCCGACTTTCACGCGAGCGAGTTGGGAGAGTGGAACTTCTTCCGCGGAATCGTGGAAGAGAACGAGCGAAAGCGAGTCGCCGGGGTATTGCGTGCGAATCAACTGCGAGAGCGCCATGGCGACTTTCTTTGCCGGGGTGAAGCGATCTTCGCCGTAGAGAATCATCGAGTGCGAACAGTCGAGCATGACGACAGTGGCGCAGGATGATTGATATTCGCATTGATGGACCTGCAAATCCGAATATTCGATGTTGAGCGGAAGAGTGAGACCTTCCCGTTGGATGGCGGTGGATAAAGTTGCGGTAATGTCGAGATTAAGCGTATCGCCGAACTCATAGGGACGGGATGCGCCGCTGGTTTCGATGCCTGTGGCCATGTCGCGGGTATCGTGGCGGCCGAAGCTGGATTTGCCGAGCGATCCCATAAGATCGCGCAGGGTCTTGAAGCCAAGAAAATCGAGGCTCTTATCGGTGATTTCGAATTTCGCCTGCTGAGCTTCACCGGATTGGCCGGCGACAGAGGAGCGCGAAGGATCGTGCGGGCTGTCGATTGAAATGTAATCTTCCTGCTGCATGCGCTGAATGAGTTGCTCGATAAGTTCATCGAGCGTGCCATCCATTTGCATTTGCTCGAGACGCTGGCGCGTCTCCTCGTCGATGGCTTCACTTTCGAGCAGGGCTTGTTCAATCGCCCGGCGGAGTTGATCGAGCGTTTGGTCGCCGTCGAAGGGATCGCCGTAAGGCGAATATTCGAAGCCGCTTTGCAGAAGATAGTCGGAGAGCGCACCAAGAAGATCCTCCAGGCTCATTTCGCCAGCAGGATCGGGGACATATTTGGAGTAGCGGATGCGCTTCATAAAAGCAGTTGCCAGTGTTATGAGTTGTCAGTTGTATGGCCGGCGGCCGCGGAATCTTTCTTCGGGTTCCATGGTCCGTTCGGCAGGTTTGGGCGCTTTTTCACCGGCTTTGAATACACGTTCTTCGGTCCGGCCAATACGCTTGTGCGCGTGAAGGCCCTCGAGAACGAATTCGGCAGCGGATGCGAGCACCTCCGAATTCTCGTGTGGACCAATATTCAGTTTGTTCAATTTTTCCATCAGACCCTGAATGCCGCGGAGGGAATCAAGTGATTCTGTGGCACTGGCGGAATCGGGCATCTGGACTTCTCCTCCCAGATCAAACCACTGCACGATCTGGCGCATTTCAACGCCCTGAAAATACTTGTCGTAGGTTTTGGCGACGGCGGAGCGGATGAGTTCGCGGCCGATATTGTCTGCGCCCTTCATTTCGCCTTCATATTCGAGTTCCAGTTTGCCCGTGATGGCGGGCAACGCAGCATAGACGTCGCCAATGCGCGGAACAACCATTTTTTCATCATGCCTAATGGCGCGGCGTTCGGCGTTAGAGACGGCATTTTCCATGGCGGAAATCGGGAGGCGTTGGCTCACCCCAGAACGTTTGTCGATTTTTTTGTCTTCCCGCGCCGCAAAGGCGATGCGTTCAATTGCTTCGCGGATATAGTTGGGAATTTGCAGCTTGCGGCCATTGCGCTGCGTCCAGGCTTCCTGGGTGGTGATGGCGACGCCTTCCTCGACTGTCGCGGGGTAATGCGTACGAATTTCAGAGCCGATGCGATCTTTAAGCGGCGTAATGATTTTTCCCCGGGCGGTGTAGTCTTCGGGATTCGCGCTGAACACGAGAGCAACATCGAGCGGCAAGCGGATGGGATAGCCCTTAATTTGCACGTCCCCTTCCTGCATGATGTTGAACAGACCGACTTGTATTTTACCGGCGAGGTCGGGGAGTTCGTTGATGGCGAAAATGCCGCGGTTGGCGCGGGGGAGTAGACCATAGTGAACCGTCATTTCGCTGGAGAGTTCGTGACCGCCGCGTGCAGCCTTAATGGGATCAATATCGCCGATTAGATCGGCAATTGTGACATCGGGCGTGGCGAGCTTTTCAATGTAGCGTTCTTCTGGAGTCAAATATGCAATCGCGACCGCATCGCCGTGCTTCGTAACTTCTTCGCGACAGCGCTTGCAAAGAGGCGCGTAAGGATTGTCATGAATCTCACAGCCCGCGATATAGGGCATCTGAGGGTCGAGTAGGGATGTGAGGGCGCGCAGAATCCGGCTTTTTGCCTGTCCACGCAATCCGAGCAGGATGAAGTTGTGACGCGAGAGAACTGCGTTGACGATTTGCGGAACGACGGTATCGTCATAGCCGACGATCCCCGAAAAAATTGGGCCTCCGCTGCGAAGCTTGGCGGTCAAGTTGTCGCGCAGTTCGTCTTTCACGCGGCGCGACAGCAAGGCTTTTTCAGAGAAAGAACTGCTGCGTAAATCACCGAGGGTGCGGGGCAAACTCATGACGGTCAAACTCCGGGAAGAGGCTTGCTACGGCGATTATACGCCGGGGAACGGAATCAGATGACGTGGCCGTTGCCGCCGGCTTTCTTGCGTACGTGCGTAGCGCGGCGCAAGTTCGGCAATACCGATTCGAAAAATAAAATCAAGGCCTGAATGCGCTCCCTTTCCGACGACATTTGGATTATGCGTTGCTTGAAATCGAGGTCTAAAGGCAACGAAGAGGCGAGGTGGAATGAGAGCGAGCCTTCTTCGATGGTGGCCGAGCTTTCCGGTTGGCCTCCGGCCAGAGTGAGGATTTCGGCGTGCAACGTAATGGCTTTGGTCATATCATCAACTGGCAGCGAGGTGGATTTATCCTGTAAATAGAGGACGTCCGCTTGCAGGAAAGCGCGGGTCGTATCCACGCGGAGGATTTCAAAGCGTTGCATACCGCGAACCAGGATGTCGAGGCGGCCGTCGTCATATGTTTTCGGTACGGAGACAATCTGGGCGGTGCAGCCAACATCGGCTACGCGTTGCTCTTTGACGTCTGCGAGGATTTCCACACGGACTACGCCAAATTCGCGCTTTTGCGCAAGGCACTCGCCGATCATTTCGCGGTAGCGAGGTTCGAAAATGTGCAGTGGCAAAGTCGCTCCAGGAAGTAGGACCAGGTCCAGAGGGAAGAGCGGAAGCAGCGAGCTCAATGAGCCACCCGGATGCAGAGCATCGGTCGATTGTACCCTGATTTCTTTTCGTCCTTGACGGAGCTACGGCAACGGAATACAAGCGAAATATGAACTCCCCGCAAGAACTCTCTGGAAAAGTCGTTGTCATTACGGGCGCTTCGATGGGCATTGGAGAAGCGATGGCCAAACTGTTCGCGGATCGTGGCGCAAGCGTTGTATTGCTCTCGCGAGATTTAGGCCGGGCGGAACAGGCCCGCGCGCGGATTGGTCACAGCGAGAGAACCTTGGCCTTGGCGTGCGATGTCCGCCGCCGGGAAGAAATTGATCAAGTTGTGAACTTTACAGTGCGGCAATTTCAACGGATTGATATCTGGATCAACAATGCCGGCCACGGAATTATGGATTCCATTGCTACGGTGGACCTGGCAGCCTGCCGTGAGACCTTTGAAACTAATTTCTTTGGTACTGTGGCGGCCATGCAAGCGGTTGTTCCTGTTATGAAGCAGCAAGGCTCGGGAGCGATCGTCAATATTTCGAGTGTAGCCGGACATGTTCCAGTTCCATTCATGGGGATGTACAGCGCGACCAAGTTCGCGATGAATGCGGCAGGCAAAGCCGCGCGGATTGAATTGAAGAAGTTTGGCATCAATGTTCTGACGGTGTGTCCGGGGTATGTGCGGACGGATTTTGGCGCGAATGCAATTCATGGAGAGGAAGTGAAGCAGGTGCGGCCGGATGCCGTGAGAGGAATTTCGGTAGAGCGCGTGGCAAAGGCTGTTTTGCACGGTTATCTAAGTGGCAAGCGGGAAGTCATCGTACCGTGGACGATGATTCCGGTGATCAAGCTGTATCAACTATTTCCTGCGGTCGTCGAAAGAACAATGGCCAGAATGTCGCGGGAGCGCAAATAGGCTAGCTTAATTCCGAGAGCATGGCGGTCATTTCTGACTGGGCATGATTATTGCCGGTGCGGCGGGCCGAGGAAATACCGTCGGTCAGCATGCGCTTCGCCTCTTCGACGCGATTGCCTTTGACCAAAGTTTGGGCAGCCATAAAGTATCCGGCTGTATAGTCGGGGTGGGCTTCGAGAAGTTTCTTGAACTCGGAGAGCGCAGCTTCGAGATTGCCCGCGTTCGAGTGTTCCATGGCTAACCCGTAGCGGGCGAAGGC
>JBEKTR010000129.1:0-10324 GCA_049515835.1 Terriglobales bacterium | reverse complement strand
AAGCCACGCCGCCGGGATTTTCGCTGGTGGAAAATTGTTGGCCCACGGTGAAGGTGCCATCGCCGTTGCCCAAAAATACTTGGGCTAGACCCGCGCCTTCTTCGGCGCCGGAGGTGATGTAATCCAATTCGCCGTCGTGGTTGATGTCGGCCACGGCTGCGGGAGGATAGCCTCCGGCGCCGTTTTCTGGAGTGAACGTCCCATCGCCATTGCCCTGCAAAAATAATTGATTGCCAAGTTCGTTCCCGATGATGAGATCGAGGTTGCCGTTGCCGAGGAAGTCGCCGGCGACCATTCCGTCAGGCTCAACGTTGGTGCTGAGCGTAATCGGGGATTGAAAAGTGCCGTTGCCGTTTCCAAGAAAAACTTGAACCGCTGAGGTGCCAAGAAGTCCACCCGTGCTACTGCCGACGGCGATATCCAGTCTGCCATCATGATTGAAATCAGCGGTAACAATAGAGTAGGGGCTGGCGTAGATGGACAGATCGTGGCGCGCGAAGGCGAGGGTTGCGGAGCGAGTACCTACCGTGAAATATACGCTGTTGGACAGTGGGCTTCCGGGATTGGTCACGGTGATGCTCGCGGTGCCGGGATGAGCGATATCCGCAGCGGTGATCGCAGCTTGCAGTCGGCTTGACGAGAGCACGGTGGTCGCGCGGGGAGAGCCATTCCAATTCACTACCGCTCCGGATGCGAAGTTGCTGCCGGTTACGGTCAATGTAAAAGCGCCGTGTCCACTGGGGCTGCTAGTGGGATAGAGCTTGGTATTGAGGAAGGGGACGGGATTGGTGGCAGCAATGCTCATGACGGAAATGAGGATAAAAACGGGGAGCAGGCGCTTCATGGAAACTTCCTTAATGCCCTAACCGATTCTCTGGCTAGTTTCGGCTAGTAGCGAGCAGACTTGTAAATATCTCAGGCTGAAATTTTTATACGCACGCGTACTGGCGCGTCAAGAGAAGAAAGACTCCAAAGACGGATGCAAAGGCCGATCACTCCGGGAAGTTACTTATTCTCGTTGAAATCGAGGAAGGCGCCAATCTTGGCATAGTAGATGCGCAGGCTGCAAAGCTTAGGGCCGGAGTGCGAAAGGGCGACTTGGACTTCGCTTTCAGACTGGCCGATTTCGCCGAGTTCCATGGGGGCGCGGACGAGATCCTGCGTGGCATCGTAAGCGGATCCCGGCTTTACGTTCTTGTTGACGATGAGGGTCCAGTCTTTCCGGTTGGGAATGACATACATGTTATAGGCGCCAATGGGAATGTTGACGTTGTTGAGCATGAGCGGGACCTGGGTATAGAGGACGATTGGTCCGCCGCCGGGCATCCAAATTTTGCCGTTTTTCGGTTCCTCTTTGCCGGGGTGGTATTGGACGGACATTTCCATGCCGTCGTCGAAATCGCAGGGTGCGGTCAGAGGCTCCTGTTGAGCGACGGCAACAGCAGCGGAGAGCAGCAGCAAAATGACGGCAAAGGGCCGCATGGGTCACCTCTCTATGTATGGTGCATTTTCCGCCGGAAAGGGGGAAGGCGTAATTGTACAACCGAAACGGCCCGTTGGGTCTAGTTCTTCGGTGACGTTCTCTTCGGGGCGGCGGGTTGCTAAGGTTCGGGCAGCAGACTAGAAAGGCTGCGCGCGAACTTATGGCAAATTCTGGGAAGTTGAACATACTTTACGGCGAGGGTGACGCGGAGATTTTGAAGTCGCAGGCAGAGGCCATGCAGAAGGCGGGGCATCAGGTACAGGCTGCCGAAGGGCGCAAAGCGGTAGAGGCGGCACTGAAGCAGGGGAATTTTGATCTGGTGGTGCTGGGGTCGACGATGACGCGGGATGACCGGCATCATCTGCCTTATATGGTGAAGAAAGCGCATGAAGGATTGCGGGTGCTGGTGCTGCATGCGGATGGCGGACGTCACCCATCTGTGGACGGGAATGTGGACACGGGAAGCAACATCGCGACCATGCTCGACAAGATTGCCGAGATGATGGGCAAGAAAGCGATGGCGCAAGGGGCGGCCCGGTAAACTTATTGGGAAGGCTCTGCTGTACCAGCGGCGGACTTTGGTCCGCCGCTTTTTCTTGGTATCAAGATAGTAAAAAGTGGGAAGAGCGAGTCAATTTTCACCCAATTTGGGGCACCATTAATAATTTTGGTGCACTTTCCGTCGATTAGCTGCCATCCGGGTAGCCACCACGGTGCAACACCATAGGAAAGTGGGGCAGCGCCTCTGGCTTGCGGACTCTCGCACGCCAGTTTTCCGAGGAGGGTACGAGGCCACGGAAAAGGGGCGACCGGGGGGTGCCATCGCCCGCAATTTGTTCGAGCGAGTCTCGAAGCTCGCGTATAGCCGCTTTGCCAAATTCGGCTTCCCATCGGCTCGCTATCTTGGAGATTAATGTTGGATACGCTGCTTTGGCCTTTCGTCCTTTTGGCGTAAGGCGGAGGATTTTGATACGACTTCCTGATTCTGAGACGACAGTCGCGTACCCTTGCCGCTTCAAAAAGCTCAGCGCCATGGCGATTGATTCTTTCGAGACGCCACTAATTATTGGAAGGTCGCGAAGGCTCACGCTGTCTTCGTGAACGAGACGCAGAACATTCGCGCAGATGGCCAGCGAAATGTCTGATTCGTTTTCGAATTCAATGGCGAAGTCCAACAATGCTTTCGAAAGCAGTGTGGAAAGAGGAAGAGTGGAAGGCGGGTCGGGATCTCGTAGGGCTGCCTTGTTGTTCGTTTTTTTGGTGATCGATTTCTTTTTCAAAGGGACGCTGGTCAGTCCGTAGCCGAGAATTGGCAAACAATCCGGCAAGTTGGGATCGAGCTTACCAACGATGGCCTGCAGCGATTCTCGAAGCGAAGCGATGACATCCTCGCCAAATCGCGCACGCCAGCGATTTTCGATGACGGCGAAAAGTGGTTGCCAAATTTCTTGGGCGAGGCGGCCGCCAGGCGTTGCGTTGACGATCCAACTTGCATCCGGTTTCTTCAACTTCGATTCCGGAGCCGGTCGCATGGTGATGTAGCCCCAGCGGTGCATTCCGCGAAACTTCGTTACCGTCCGCGCTCGGCGAACGAGAGCGCCTATGGTTATGCCATCCGGGCCGATGTGTTGCATGCAATTTGCATACATCGCGAGAGACACAAGCCACGGAGAACGCAGGCCGCCAGTCGAGCCGTGATCGGTTGTGCGATGCGGAAGCTGGTGTTCGGCCGCGTTGTCGAATTCGATGGTGAAGGCGACAAGGGCTTGCGAGAGCAACGCCGACAAGGGGAGCGTTGGGGTTTCGGCGCTTGCATTCTTACCGGATTTCGCCCGAGAAGACACAGATCAAATCATAAATCCAATTTATTTCAGGCCGGTAAAAACGACGATGACGCCTTTTGGGCCGACGGCGATGGCGTTGCCGTGTTTGTCGGCGCTCACTGCATTCAGATTGAAATCCCAAAAATGAGTCCAGGATGGCTGTGCCAAATTTTCAGCGTACGCAGCGTGAGCGTTGCCCACGGCGAGCAGCCCTTTTTTTGGAGTGAAGGAGACGGCAGAAATGTAAAACTGTGAAGCGACAGGCGACGGTCGCCATGTTCGGCCGCCATCACTGGTGAAGGCGATATTTGCGGAGCCTTGCGAGGGTTGTTTGTAATCCCCGCCTGCGATAACGCCGTGATGGGCGTCGCGAAAGGCAATCGAGAAAATTCCGGCGGAATCGGGACCGTGAGGGATGGGAGTCTCAGTGACGGTCCAAGTTTGGCCGCGATCAGAAGAGTGAAAGACCCGCGCAGCGGCCCCGCCAGTAACGAACCAGACTTCTTTTTTCCCGAGCGTGGCGACGCAAGTTCCGCTGGCAGCGAATGCGCCTTCGCTGGCAAGAGCTGCTGGAAGATGCGACGAAGGCAATGGATTCCAGTGCGTGCCGTCATCGGTGGCAATCAATTCAAATTTCAATTGGCCTTGCGCATCGGGAACTGGGTCGCCGACGGCGATGCCGTGAGTGGCGTCCCAGAAAGCCATGCAATCGAAGAAGCCCTTGGGATTCGTGTTGGTGAATTGCAGCGTCCAGTGCTGGCCGGCATCGGTAGTTTTGTAGATGCGGGAAGCGTTTGCGGGGCCGGCGGCGAGAAGATAGGCGACATCGGCACTGACGGCTTGGACATCGCGGAAATCGAGGGTGTCCGCGCCGGGAATTTGGGATGCGGACCACGTGTGCCCGCCGTCCATGGAGCGGAGATAAGTTCCGTGCGCACCGCTGGCCCAGGCGATTCCGTGATCGAGAAGGTTGACGCCGCGGAGGCTCTCGGTGGTGCGCGAGTCTACGCGAACGGCTTGCTGAGCTTGGAGATTAATGTTGAGCGCAAGGACTATTAAAAGATGATATGGGCGCATCGGAGTTCCTATATTTGTACTTGAATGCCAACTGTTCGGTTAGCCAAGAGACCTTTCCAGTGGATCGAGCGTACCTGGTGTCGCTTTCATTCTTGACGCCCTCATTCTCATTCCCAGCCACGCCACCACGGCCAGCATCCCGCACCAGCCCAGTATGCGCACTACTGCGGCAATCTTGGTGTCGTAATCGAGGACACCGAGGCTGGAGAAGATAGCGAAGAAGTCGTGTTCTACGAAATCAGGATCGCCCGTGGTCACCAGCGGCAGCACCTGCGCTCGGGCATCGGCCATGTAGGTTGCGGTGTAGAGCCAGTTCTCGAAAAAAAAGAAGAGGCAGAAGGCAAACCCGGCGGTCTCACGCTGGCTGAAAAAGTATGCGGCCAGAAGAAATGGGACGAGCCATTGCAACAGTGTCCCGCCCCAAAGGCCCAGCGTAGGGCCAAACCATCCGAAGAGATTGTGACCGCCTTCGTGGACTACGAGATTGGCGCTATCAATAAAAAGAAAACCGCCATCGGCGCGAAAAGCATAGACCAGAAAGCATCCGTAAAAAATAAGCCAAGCGGTGAGCGCCGGACGCGACACCGGCTTCCACGGGGCCCCAATACTTAACCCCTCGAAGCTCAGTGCACCGAAGCCCGGTTCATCAATAAATGCCTGTAGCCATTCCAGCATGCGTGGCTAAATTCTATGCTCGGCGCTTACTTAGGGGCAGATTACGAACGTTTGCCCGCGAGGAGGGTTGAGTATCTAAACGCAAGGTCGTTTTACTCGACGATAAAGCCGTGGTTCACCCCATTTGAGTCCACGTAGTCTCCGGTAATCTCCTCTGAGTCGTTGTTCGCTCCAGCAAATGTCCCTTGATTCGCGTTCTTGCCTGCTCCCGGCGCATCGAAGTAAATGATATTGCCGTCAGCAGCGCGCACCCAGCTGTGCCCTACTTGTTGTGCGTCGTAATAATTGCCAGTTACAACGCCGGACGTATTGATGGTTCCAACGCCAAATGACATCCAGTCCCCGAAAGAGGTAATCTCGCCGCTAACACTGCGCAAAAACCCCCCGGTCGCGCCCGGCGCAACGTACAAGCCGACAATAGTCTGCTGCGAATTGATGTCAGAAACATATGTGTCGCACATGCCGCCTGCTGCGTCGAACTCAGTGAAACTCCCGTCGGGGCCACGAAGGAAGCCATGAGAGGTGTCCCCAGAATCTTCAACAGTGCCCGCGACGGCGCCATCATCAGTAAGGCCGGCAGCTTGAGTTCCCTGGTACGCACTCGTTCCACCATTGGGCGCATCGAACTCCGTAAATTGCCCCTGGGGCGTGAGCAGAAAGCCATGGTAAACACTGTTGGAGTCAAGGTAGTACCCTAGCATCTCCCCGCCTTTATTGATCACCACGAGGAACGTTCCTTGGTTGGCGCTCTTACCTGCGCCCGGAGCGTTGTAGGAAACAATCTTGCCCGCCGGTGATCGCACGAAGCCATGCATGACACCTTTTGCGTCAACATACCTTCCCACAATGACGTGCGCTGTGTTGATCCAATACGGGTATGTGGCGGTACTTCCAGACGGATCGAAAGTGCCGAATGTGCCGGCGGGATTTCGCAGAAAGCCGTGAATCACATTCTTAGAGTCGTAATACGATCCCACAATAGAGCCATCAGGCCCTATGTATTGACCCCAGGTGCCTTGATTCTGGCCTTGGCCTGCGCCCGGCGCTTCAAAGCCAGTAATTGTGTGAGTTGGTTTTTGTGCGGAGGCAGAGGCAGTCAGCCAGAGGCATGAGAGAAAAACCGTGAAGCGGACTCGGTTCATGGGTCCTCCTAGGAGACATTCGAAAACCGCTACTTTCGGGCGGTTGCATTTTGCTGCGTTCCCCGTGCTGGATGTTAGTTATGCATGAAGAGTTGCCTGGCACGAGGAATTCAAAGACACCGTTGGGACGCGAGGTCTTTTCCCGCGATATCTTTGGTCGTATCATTGATGTATCCATGTCTTTCCCTATCAAGACTTGTGCTGTTTGCGGAGAGGAATTCGAACTCAAGCCCGGTAAGCCCGGTTTCGCGAATCGCTGTCCCGATTGCAGTGAAGAAGAATCGGGAACCGAAGGCGCGAAAGGCGGGAACGAAGCGAATCGCGAGCTTAATGCCGCCCGCCGCGATGCCATGAAGAACCTCTTGTATCGCAAAGACAGCTAAGCAAGTTTGCCCTACAAGACAACTTCTAGCTATCGAAATGTTCGTTTGTGAGTGCGGGCGGCGATCTGCGATTTATGGTACGTATGGTTTTTCTTCGAGTCTCTCTGAATAGCGCCCATCAATAAATTTGGCGGCTGGTACTTCGATATCCTCGTCGGTTATCTCATCCGAATCGTGCTCCGGACGGTTAGGCTGCGGCGTAGCGAATCATGGCCCGTTGAGCAAGCAGTAGTTTGGTAATATGCCGGTCTGCGCCTTTTGGAGGTCCTGTCGTCGATATCGGCTACACCTATATGTTTGCTGGTGGCTATTTCGCTGGGTACACCGAAAACCTTTCCTGCTGCGCGGCTCGGCCGAAGACTATGCTGCCCGGTTTCCCGCTCGGAGCGAGGTTGCCGTGCGCCTCAAGCCGGGTCATCCCGAGATAACGATAGTCTGCAACGATGAGTTGGCTAAGTAGGGCAGCAAAGGGATATCGGCGGTCAATGCTTCACATCCGTAAACACTGCCTCTTGCCACTCCGGGGAGGTGAAATACCAATCGCTCGCGCCCGCCTCGTGATTATTTCCGCCCGCGCCGTATCCGACCGTCGTGCCCCGCCAATAGTCCATGCCGATTTGCAGCAGTGCGCCCGGCGAAATCTTTGCCCGCACAAGCACACTACATCCCTCGAATTTCCCCGCAGGAATCTCAGCCCGCGGCGACGCCGCCCAGAAATGCCACACTTTGTCGGGCCTCGTTCCTACGCGCATCAGCACTGCGTCTTTTTCCAACTCTATCGGCATCATTTCATGCGCATCCGTCCCAAACCACGGATGCCGGCGATACAGTCCACCATGAATTTTGCCGTGGTCGTCGTTGAGGACGACATCTTTTCCATCCACGCGGCAAGTTAGCTTCGTCGCGGCGATTGCCACCGTCGCCGATTCATATCCCGGTACGCGTGTGTCCGCAATCGCAATGCCCCAAAGCATCGCCGAACGAAATCCCTCTGGCCTGCCTTGTGAATTCACATATCCTGACTTGAATTTGACTTCGGGCGGCGCGTTCAAATCCTGCGCGAAGAGAATCACGCAACTCAACAGATAGATCGTAGCGGCTTTTAACAACTTCACACTCCCACCACCTTGTCATCCTGAGCGAAGCGAAGGACCTATGTGTTTCTGATTTTTGCACGTGCCCAATCCGCCATAATCACTCCCGCACAATTTTTTATTAACTCATTCCCAAAACGGCACAGTTGTCACCACCCCACCCTCCCTCGTATAGTGTTTTCAATCCCAGAAGAACAGAAAACAGAAAAGAGACAACATGACCACTCAGAATTCCCAGAGCAACGATTTTTTCCAGCAGCTTGACGCCCGCATCGCGAAATACGATCTTCTCTGCCATCCGTTCTACAAAGCCTGGTCTGCCGGCGAACTCACCCGCGAAGACCTTGGCGAGTATTCGCAGAACTATTTCCATCACGTCGCCGCCTTCACCGGCTACCTCGCAGCCTTTGCTTGCCGCCAGGAAGACGGGCCCGTCCGCCGCGCCGTTCTCGCCAATATGGCGGAAGAAGAGGGTCACTCTGATCTTTGGCTCGATTTCGCCGAAGGCATGGGGGCCGGCCGCACGCCGCGCCAGCCCATCGCGGAAGTTTCGCAGCTTATTGCGGACTTTGATCGCGTTGCCACGGAAGCTGCACCGGCCGAAGCCTTGGCTGCCTTCTACGCCTACGAATCGCAGGTGCCCCGCGTTGCGCAGGAAAAAGCCCGTGGCCTGAAAGAAATGTATGGAGCCGATGAAAAGACCTGCGGATACTTCACCTTGCACACGACAGCCGATGTCTATCACTCAAACGTCTGGAAGAATCAGCTGGGCAAGCAAGTGGAAGCGAACCCGGAGATCGCTGAGGAAGCCCTCAACGCCGCCGAAGCCGCCGCAAAATCCTTGTGGAACGCGCTCGACGGAATCGAAGCCCGCCGCACGCAAACGCTCGCCGCCTAACCTGCTCCTTTAAAGACCTGGCATCCTGAGCGAAGTGACATCATTCGGTTCCCCGAATGATGTCACGCGGTCGAAGGACCTGGCGTTTGCGCGAATTATGAGGAGTTCCTACTACGTCTTCGTGACCACGCCTCTCTCATACGCGTGCTTCTTCTCCAGTTCTTCGAGCGCGGCTTGCGCGTCCACCTCAAACCTTGCCGATTGGCTCATCAGCGCCGGAGTCGCTGTCGCCCAATCTTTCTCCAGTTTGATCGATCCCTGCGCCGCCAGCTTTCCGGCCTCTTGCAATAGATGCTCAACCGTTGTCTGTACATACAACGCATCCGTCGGATCGCCTACCCAAACCGGCCCGCCGATCAGCTTCGTCTGCCAGTAAACTTTGCGCGCGAGCATGCGCGACATATCTTCATCGGTCGCTTTGCCAAACACCCATGCGTTGCGCTTGAAGTCATAGTGGCGGCTGGAGAAATGCACCGGCACGAGTTTGCCCGACTTCACAAATTCAATTTGCCGCTTGTCCACATCTTTGCGGAGCGCATTGATCACCACCGCTTCGGCATCTTTCGGCTCCAGTGACGGCATGACTTCCCGCAGCGTCTCCGACAAATTCACCGCTACCGGCGCGTGCAGTCCCTCGGCGCTCTCCAGGCGAATATCGGTATGCAGCACATGAAAATCCGCTCCCGATGTGGACTTATGAAACGGCCACTTCAATTCAAACGACAGCGGCAAGCCGCTCAGGCTCACGTAAATCTTCTTTTCCGCCATGAAGCAGATCTCCTAATGGATGTTTAAATCATTCTATAGCGGAGTCTGCTCTGCTCAGGTAGGGACGGGTGTCCTCACCCGTCCAGTCGCGCGCAGCTCGACTATCCTCCCGTGGCGCCGGTTCTTCGTGGCGAACCATGGTCACACCCCACGGTAACTTTCAGAATATCGATATTCCAGTGATACTGAAGTGATACTGGGGTGGCACTCAGGACCCCAGAACTGGCTCCTTCGTCATCACCGATGCGCCGTGCTCGACTCCAATTCGCCCTACTCGTGGCATGTCTCGCTGCGGCGCCGCACCTTCGCGCCGGCGATGACCTGGAGCTCAACGCGCGCCATGTTCATCACTACGTCCGCCCCAGCCTTCCTGAGACTGCGCGTCGAATGAACCTCAAGGGTACGGTCAAGCTGGAAGTCGAAATTTCTCCTGCGGGCAAAGTAACCGCCATCAAGCCGGTCGGTGGACATCCTTTGCTCATCAACTCTGCGATGTATGCCGTGAAAGGCTGGGAATTCGACGCTGCCCCACAAGCCACGACTACTGTAATTAGTGTGTCTTTCGAGTAGAAATTCCCACTTTTGTCACCGTGATACCAAGATTCAGATGCGTGATCGCACTTGCGCCCCCGCTTTATCCCACCTGTTTACCTTTCGGCTTCCTCGAAACAAGCGTCAGGAACCTTTCTACCACCGCGCGGAAGTATTTTTTATGCCGAGTGCACTGTGGAATAGATTCCACCTACCCAATCCCGTCCCGCTACCAACCCATTTGGCGCATCCGCTCGAGGATGACCGTGCTGTAGCTATTCATGCGCTCGGGCTTTCGCTTTAGCGGAGCCGGCAAAATTGCAGCGAGCCGTGCCCCCTGTTCCCGCCCAACATTTCGCGCCGCAACGCCGTAGTAGTAATGGCAAGCCGAATCTGCGCCATAAATACCGGGACCCCATTCGACGACATTGAGATAGATCTCCAGAATGC
>JBEKTR010000128.1:0-12561 GCA_049515835.1 Terriglobales bacterium | reverse complement strand
GAATTGGAAGGGAAGTAGGCGAAGAAATTTGGCGACTGCCAGTGTGTAACTCCGGGCAGAATTAATTTTTCAATGTCGCCAAGAATTTTCTCGAAAGCTTCGCCTTGCGCCGGAGGATCCGCCGGCAACGCCGCCCGAATCTCGCCCGGCTTGGTTTGCGACAGCACCGGATACTTCTCGACGTTGGCGCGATAGTCGGCGATCCAATCAATTACCGCATGGCCATGCCGCCGAAATTCTTCCGGCGTCATGTGAAAGGACTTCTCGGCGTTCTTGTCTTTACCGGTCATGAAATTTGCCCATAGAAAACCTGGGTTTCATAGTCGAACCGAATCTGGCCCTTAACTCGGTGCTTATCGAAGACTCTCTTCAAATCGGCCAGCATCGCGCCATATCGTGGATGGTCCGCTTGCGGAACATACGACGACGACAACATGCGCCCTTCAGCGCCTTCGTAATCAAATTCCTGCCTCCAGGGAAACACTTTATATTTTCCTTTGTCTCCAAAAAACTCGAGCGCAATTGCTTCTTCTTTTTCGTCGTGGCGAATTTCCTTGTAGTCCGTTGCGTAATCCAACAGAACTTGTTCGTAGGCGCTGGCAAACGGGGTCGCATCCAGGCTGCGTTTGTTCCAGAGCAAAACCGCATATCTTTCGGGCTTGAGAATCCGCGTAAATTCCTGCCTGGCTTTTTTCACATCGAACCAGTGCGCTGCCTGTGCCGCCGTAACCAAATCAACGCTATGGTCACCCAGTGTTGTTGCTTCGGCCGTTCCCGCGACGCTCTCGAAGTTTTTGAATCCGGCGAGATATTCTTCGCCGGCTTGGCGCATCGCCGCATTCGGCTCCACGCCGATGACGCGGCTTCCCGTTTCCAGCAGCAATTTCGTGAAAAGGCCGGTTCCATACGCGATGTCAGCGACGATGGCTTCGCTCGTCAGTCCACATTCATGCCGCAGGAGATCAATCACTTCTGCGGGATACGTCGGCCGGTATTTTCGATAGTTATCAACTTTGGAGGAGAAGCGGGTCGTTCCATCAAGCATGGGCATGGTACAAGTTTATCAATCCACGTGCTATCGTTTTCCCTCATGGCGGAAAGCGCCGCAACGAACATCGTCTCCATCACGGGCCTGGTCAAGCAGTTCGGGCGCTTCGCCGCCTTGCGCAATGTCGCCGCCGAATTTCTGCCGCAGCGCATGTACGCCATCCTCGGCGACAACGGAGCGGGCAAGACCACGCTCTTGCGTTCGCTTGCCGGACTCGTTCAGCCCACGCGCGGGACCATCAAGATTCTGGGCGGCACGCCCCGCGAAGTCTGTGCCGACCTCGGTTATATGGCGCATCCCACGCTGCTTTACGACGAAATGAGCGGCATGGAGAACCTGCTTTATTTCGCAAGACTTTATGCGATATCTGACCACCGGCGGTGCGAAGATCTCATTCGCGCCGTCAATCTCGACCCTGCGCTCCCGCGTCCAGTTGGCCAATATTCGCAAGGCATGCGCCAGAGAATGTCGCTCGCCCGGGCGCTGTTGAATAATCCCAAAGTCTTGTTGCTCGACGAGCCTTTCTCCAACGTGGATGCGCGTTCAGCTCGCGAAATGGTCGCCCTGCTTTCCAGCCTGCGCGGCGAAGGCAAAACTATTTTCATCGTGACTCATCAGGCCAGTTTGCTCGACGGCGTCGCTGATGAATTTATCTGGATGGATTCCGGCCAGATCGTTGCGCGGACGCCGACTCTAGCCGAGGGGCAATCTCATGCCTAAACCTTCCGGCATCGCGCGCGCGACGCTGGTGAAAGACCTTCGCCTCGAGTGGCGCTCCAAAGACGCCATCAATGCGATGCTATTTTTCGCACTTTTGGTCGTAGTGATTTTCAGCTTTTCATTCGATCCGACTGCCGAAGAATCCCGCCACATCGCCGGAGGCTTGATCTGGGTCGCATTTCTTTTCGCCGCAGTCGTCGCCCTCAACCAGACCTGGGCGCGCGAACTGCGCAATCAGGTGCTCGACGCCTATCGTGTCTCTCCCGCGCCGTCCAACGCGCTTTTTCTTGCGAAAGCGTTTGGCAATTTTATCTTTGTTAGTGTGCTCGAAGCGCTGATGACGCCGCTTTTCGTGATTTTCTACAACCTGCGCGTAGTGGGTTCGGTTCCGCAATTGCTTTTGCTCACTGGCACCCGCAGCCGTGAAATCATGCTGCCGCTTCTCCTGTTTCCCATTTCTATTCCTGCGATTATCGCCATGGTGAATGGCACCACCGCCATCCTCACCGGCGACGACTCACCACTATTCTGGCTCGTATTGCTTGCCACCTACGACTTGGTGTTTACTACAGGAAGCCTGCTTTTGTTCTCCACGGTGTTGCACGCCGAATGAAGGGCAGGCGCGGAACACCGAACCAAGACCGCAGCATGAGTCGCACTTTCTTCATCCTCGCTGTTCTGACCGCGCTGTTACTGATCTATGCTGGTTACGCCGCCTTGGTGATCGCGCCTACAGAGCAGACCATGGGGCCGGTGCAGCGCATTTTCTATTACCACGCTCCCTCCGCATGGACGGCATTTCTGCTCTTCTTCATCAACTTCATCGCCTCTGTGCAATATCTCGTCCGGCCCAACGAATCCGCGGATCGCTTCGCCAGGTGGGCGGCCATTGCCATCGGAGTAATCTCTTGCATCGCGCCTTTTTTCATCCCGCTCCCGGCTGGCATTGAACCTTCTGCTGTGGCTACTACCGGCGTTGCCGTCACCGCGGCATATTTTCTGATCCACAAGTATTTTTCCGATCAAGGTGCCGACATTTTGGCGCTGGTCACCGCCGAAGTCGGCGTTGTCTTCTGCACCATCGTTCTCATCACCGGACCGCTTTGGGCGCGTCCAGTCTGGGGTATCTGGTGGACGTGGGACGTCCGCCTCACCTCAACTCTGGTGCTCTGGCTGATTTACGTGAGCTATCTTATGTTGCGCCGCTTCTCGACCAGCGGGGAAACTCCCAAGCTGGCTGCCGCACTCGCTGTTTTTGGCGCGCTGGACATGCCGCTCGTGTATTTTTCCATCTGGTTTTTCCGCACGCAGCATCCGCAGCCGGTCATCGGCGGAGGTGGTTCCATCGATCCCCGCATGTTGCGCGTTTTTGCGCTCAACTGCCTCGCCTTTACCTGTTACGCGGGAATCATCTGCTGGTTCCGCTACCGCATTGAACGGATGCAACGCGATGTGGAGGAAACTCGCGCCTTGGAAGCCCTCCTGGAACCACGCGGCGCGGGATCGAGAGGCTTGCAATGATGTTTCTCCGCATCGCTTACGCCGCCGTCTGGATAATTCAGGGAACCTACCTTGCCGTCCTCATTCGCCGCTATTTCCGCGTTCGCCGCGACATGGATGAACTGGAACGCAAATAATCGCTTACGCTTTCCCCTTTCCCGGTTACTTTCCTGAAGAAGCGCGGCATCTTCCCATTGAATTTCCCGCATCTGACTACCGAAGCTACGAAAACGCGACTGCACCAGAGCCGGGGCGTTCTCGGTCTTGGCATTGGCTTGACACTGCTATCCTCAAGATGTTTAAGTATTTAATTGCGTTTCAAGTGAAATTTTTAAGCTGCCACAAGCCCGCTTTCGCTCACGCGCCAGAGGGTGGTTGAGTAGTGTGCGCTCTCCGCGTCGCTGGTTTCCCGGAGCACGGTTTCTTCAATCTTGGACTTCCTGGATTTTAGGGAGTCAAACCGTGTGCAGCCGGGTTTGAATCCGGATACGTTGTGCGATGCGAATGGCAAGTTGAGTGGTTGAATTCGAGTGGTCGAGCGTAAAGGAGTAACTTTGAGATTGAACCGCACCTGGTGGCAATGGGGCAAGACCGTAGGAAATACGAACATGACTTTTCGTGGCACCGCGCTGATGCTGATTGCCTTATGCGCTTTCGCGGCCGCACTCCGCTGGGATGCCCGTTCCGCCAATAAAGTTTCGGTTGCTTCCGCGCAGGCGCCCGCTCCCATTCAAGCCCTTAATGCATTAGGTCATCTTCCGTTGATTTTCGAACAGAATGACGGGCAAACCGACGCGCAAGTGAAGTTCCTTGCCCGGGGCGGACGTTACGAGCTTTTTCTTACGCCGAGCGAAGCCGTGCTTGAATTACAGAATCCGGGTTCCCAGAAGTCCGCCAATCCAGCCCATTCATCGCATCTGACCGCTTCCGTTGTTCGCATGGGCCTCGCTCACGCGAATGCGAACGTCGAGGTCAGCGGCACGAACCCATTGCCGGGCAAGAGCAATTACTTTATCGGAAATAATCCAGCCGAATGGCACCGCAACGTTTCGCAGTTTGCTCGCGTTCGCTATCACGAAGTCTATCCTGGCATAGACCTGGTTTATTACGGCCACGAAGGTCAGCTTGAATACGATTTTGAACTGGCTCCCGGCGCCGATGTCGGCAGCATCGCTTTGCAATTGCAAGGCGCGAAACACCTAAAACTCGAAGCCAATGGTGATCTAGCCATGCAGACGCGCGCCGGAGAAATCCGTTTGCATGCGCCGCGCGTTTATCAAGCCCTGCCGCACTCAAATCAACAAACGCCCGTGGCGGCCAAGTTCGCTTTGCGCCAAAACAATCAGGTTGGTTTCGAACTGGCTGACTACGACCGCACGCGCGCTCTCGTGATCGACCCGGTGCTCAGCTACTCGACGTATCTCGGTGGCAGCGGCGCGGAAAGCTGTTCGACCATCATTGGCCAGCCAGTCACAGGCACCACTTCCGGTGGCGCCAACGCCGGTGTGCCCCGTTGCCCAGCCGTCGCTGTGGATAGCGCGCAGAACATCTACATTGCAGGGTCCACCATGTCCACTGATTTTCCTGGACCCTCCGGCACTGCTCCGCGTTTAGGTACCGCCGGGACCGCCAACGTTTTTGTCGCCAAGATCAACCCATCCGGTTCTCCCGCGCCGGCACAGTTGATTTTCTCGACTTATCTCGGCGGCAACGGCGTGGATTACACCGCCGGAGTCGGCGTCGATTCCGGCTTTAACGTCGCCGTGGCTGGCACGACGAGCTCCAGCAATTTTCCCGCGCCTCTTGGCTACCAGACTGCTCCGCTTTCTGCCGGCAATCACGTTTTCGCCAGCAAGCTCGATCCCAGCGGTTCGATTTTGCTGTACTCGACCTACCTTTCCGGCAGCGGCGCTGACGTCGCCTCGGGACTCGCGCTTGACACCAGCGGCTTGATGTACGTGACCGGTACGACCACGTCGCAAAATTTCCCCACCATCGCCGGCGATTTCCAAACCACGCCCTTGGCTTCGACCCAGTTCTTTTTCAGCAAGCTCGATCCATTCCTGACGGGCGTCACAAGTCTCAGCTACTCAACCTATATTGGCGGGAGCACGGCCAATGGCAACACTCCGGTGACGATTGGTGGTGGCATCGCTGTGGACAGCAGCTTCAGTGTTTACGTTACCGGGGGCACCAATTTTTCTGACATGCCGATCCTCAACGCCTATCAGCAATACGCGGGCGGCTTGGATGCGTGGGTGGCAAAATTCCTGTTCCCCCAAAACAGCCAGACGCCGCCGACGCTCTCTTACCTCACCTATTTTGGCGGCACCGGCGATGACATTGCCTACGGCGTGGCCGTGGATACGAACGCCAATGCCTACATCACAGGTTCCACGACATCTTCCGACATTGCGCCGGCAACCGCCACAGTTGCTTTTCAGCCGTCGCTCGACTGCCCCATCGCGAACATGTGCCCGCCGAACCCGACCGCGCCTGACGCTTTTGTCGCTCGCTTTGGCGTTTTGTGTACCACGACCGGTTGCACCGTGACCACGCTGCCGTTGACCTATTTCAGTTATCTCGGCGGCACCTCGAACGACATCGGTCTCGACATCGCCGTGGATACAATTGGCGGCGCTCGCCTTACCGGTTGGACGAACTCAAGCGACTTCCATACCCTGAATAATCCCGCCAACTTGTTTTACGGAGGCGGCGTGGATGCATTTGTCGCCCGCATTGACACCACTTCAAACTCGCCCACATCCCTGAGCCACTTCTCCACCTATCTCGGTGGAAGCGGTACTGACGTTGGCACCGGAGTTGCGGTTGATTCGCTGACCAACAGTTACGTTGCCGGGGAAACGACGTCGGTGAACTTCCCCTACGATAATCCCTATCAGACCGCGATCAATGGCCCCAGCGACGCCTTCGCTACCAAGCTCGGCTCGCTCGCGAACCTTGTCGTGACTGAGACCGCAACCCCCAGCCCGGTAGGCGTGGGCAATAGCGTCACGTTCACTTACACCATTACCAACGATGGCGACGCGGTCACGGGGATGAATTTCAACAGCAACCTGCCTTCATCGGGCACAACGTTCGTGTCGGCCTCCGCCAGCCCGGGCAGTTGCAACGGCGTGACGAATGGCTCGGTAGGTTGCACGCTCGGGACGCTGAATGCCGGAGCGATCGCCACCGTGACCGTGGTGCTTACGCCGACTGTGGCCCAGCCGCTGGGCAATACCGGCACGATTACCATTGCCGGCTCGAATCTGCAATTCTCTCCACAGGTACCAGCCAGCGTCATCGTGTACGACTACACGCTCACCATTTCGCCCGCCGGGCCGGTCACGGTTCCGGCTGGCATTCCAGCCGTTTACACGTTGAATGTGGCTCCTACGCCGGCTGGCGGCACCATACCCAACAGCGTGACACTGGCGTGCGGTTCGGGGCTGCCTACGGGCTCTACCTGCACCTTCACCAACAATCCCATGCCGAATTTGAATACGGGGCCGCAAAGCAGCACGATGGTTATCAACAGCACGGCGCGGGTGAGCGTGACCACGCAACTGGAACGGCGCGGCCCAATTTACGCAGCCATGCTTCCCCTGTTTGGGCTGGCCTTCCTCGGCGTGAGCTTGCGGCGAGGTGCATCCAGACGAAGCGTCTCCAAAAAGAAGAAATCCTGGATTACACACCTAATCGGAGTCTTCCTCGTCGGAGCGTTTCTCTCGCTGTCGCTGTTCTCCGCCGGATGCAGCTCGAGTGCATCGGTGACGACGACAACCGGAACGCCGGCTGGCACCTATACGGTCGTGGTGAACGCGACCTCGGGCACGATCACACACTCCGAGACGGTCACCTACATCGTCCAGTAATTCTCGAGAAGTCTCACTCCGGCGAATTCCGCGCCGGAGTGGGGTTCCCGCCCTCCGCGAAGTTTTCCGTTTCAGTTGTCAAAGATCTCCGGCCCTGAGGCCGATACTCTCAGTCTCTGGAAATTCGAAAAGAGCTGTCAAATAAATCTGCGCGGGCATGCACTTCTGAGTGGGACGAATTCCCAAAATGGGAATTGTCAATCTCACGAAAATCGGCCCGAGAAAATCGGCGCGAAAAAACGAAGAGAGCCTTTCGGCACTCTCCGTTTTTGTGTGAAGCATTGAAAGGATGGAACTTAATCCGCTGCTACGTTCGTCTTCACTTCAGCCGGTTCCAGCGGCCGCCGGGCTGAGCGGTTCGCAGGAAGACCGGCATCGCGAATCTTGTACAACAGAGCGCGATAGCTGATGCTGAGCGCGCGGGCGGCCTTCTTGCGGTTCCAGTGATGTGCCTGCAAGACTTTCAGGATGACCTTGCGCTCGAGTTCGCGCGTCGCCTGACGGGTGAGCGTTTTGAGCGAAATGGGGCCATCCAAATTGATCTCTGGATTAAAGTACTCCGGCTGGCGGTTTACCAGGTCGTTAGCGATAACGTCTTCGGTTCCCAGAATCACATAGCGCTTGACGAGATTCTCGAGCTCACGGATGTTTCCCGGCCAATGATACTTTCGCAGAGTGTTCATCAGATCGGCAGACACGGGCCGTGTTTTGCAGTTGTATTTGCGGTTGTAATACTCGAGGAAATAGCGGACCAGATCCTCGAGATCGCCGCGGCGGTCGCGCAGCGGAGGCAATTGCAGATTCACGACGTTAATGCGGTAGAACAAATCCTGACGAAAGGTGCCGTTTTCGATTTCGGCATCCAGTTTTCGATTGGTGGCGCAAACCACGCGAACTTCGACTTTCTTGTCTTCCTGGGCTCCAATGCGGCAGAATTGGCCATCCTGGAGCAGTTGTAGCAGCTTGGATTGCAAGGCCAGGTCGAGTTCGGAAATTTCATCGAGGAACAGTGTGCCCCGATGCGCCATTTCGACGCGGCCGGGCTTCATGCCATAAGCGCCGGTAAATGCCCCTTTCTCGTAGCCAAACAATTCGCTTTCCAGTAATGTGCCGGGAATGGCGGGACAATTCACTTTGACGTAAGGGCCATTTTTCCAGGGTGAGCGGGAGTGGATCATGCGCGCGATGATGTCTTTACCGGTGCCGCTTTCGCCTTCGATTAGAACCGGCACGTTGGCAGCGGCAACTTTGTCCAGGCGCTCGCGCAGGGCACGCATGGATTCGGATTTACCGAAGATGATGCCTTCAGGTGGGACTTCGCCGAGGGATTGAACCAGAGAATTTACCGGATTGGCTGTGGTCAATGGCATAGGGTGAGTGTGCAGCTCCTTGCGGTAACATGTGCACCCCAACCGCCAAACGGCAAATGCCATCTCGTATACAGCGTATTTGGGGCTAAGTGCTTAATCTGCAATTTGTTGCACGATTTAGGCAGGAAGTTGTACTGACCCCAAACTATATGGTCCTTCGGCCTACATCGTGGATTTTAGGTGTGAAAAGATTTTCACTTTGAGGAAGCAGTTTTCCTAAATGCCCCGGAGCTCCGGGTGCGGCTGCCGAGCAGCGGGCGGGAGAATTTTAGGCCGATCAGGTGATAGCCGTCCTCGTAATGGACGCGCAGGGCCCGCGCTGGCAAATTCCGGGAACTCTTGGGTAATGTGGCGGATACGCCCAGCGGAGCGCTGGGGATTTCCAGTGAAACCCGCGAAGAGAGCGGGATCGAGCGGCGCAAGGCAATGAGCGCGCCACCAGCGGAGACATTTAAGGCATTGGCAAATTCCAGCAGTTCCTTGCCATTCTCATCGCGGCTGCGGACGAATACGGGGATAGCGAGCGGAAGGCGGCTCCACTTGCGGCGTTCATTTGGGGACTTGCGTACGGTCAATGGGGGATCCTCGAGACAAGAACTTCCAACGCTGACTCCGCACCTGATGGGCCAAACCCCTAACGCTAAGCCATGGCGCAGCCGTTGGAAACTGATCTCGATCTCGGCAACGGCTCCGAAAACCCTGTATTCACTTGCGATTTAGGCATGAAAACGGGTGATTTCAGAGGTTCGATCGCAGCCATTTTTCAAGCTCGCATAGCTTTGCGTAAGTTGTTGAATCTGTAGCATGTTGCAACGATTTACATGAGAGAAATGCTCGGTAACTATTTTCCGTTGACAGGGCACCGGTGTGACAGTAGGATTTGGCTAATCCATTCGCACCATGCCAGACGCACGCGGCAGGTAGAATTGATCGTCCCTCCCCGTCATAGGCGGCCGCGAGTTCCCTTGACATGACCGAGAAGGCTTGTCTGTCCCAATCCGTGAAACCGAAATCGACACAGAGCGAGTCTGATTCCGAACAATTGCTTCGCGATCACACGAAGCTGCAGGAAAGATACCAGCGCACAACGAACGCACTGGCATCGGCGGCGCACGATTTGAAAACGCCGCTTGCGATTTTGAATGGTTACGTCGAGCTTTTGCAGAGTGAAAAGCTGGGCCCGCTCAATGAGAAGCAGCGGGAGGTGTTGCAAGATATGCGCTCAAATGGGCAGCGGTTACAGCGCTTCATCCAGGACTTCTTAAGCTTTAGCGTCCTTGAAACCGGCGAGATGAAAATGCGCTATGAGACGGGCGACTTGAACACCACGCTCTCGGAAGTTTGCCGGTTGTGGTCGCCGCGGTTTCAAGAGAAAAACCTGGCATTGTATTTCCTGGTGAACGAGCAGCTCACGCCGTTTGACTTCGACGCCGCGAAAATTGAACGAGTGGTTTCAAATCTTCTGGAAAACGCTTCGAAATTTACTCCTCCCGGAGGAACGGTTTGGTTGCACGCCGAGCCGCATATGTGGGATCGCCGGGCTAGTGCAGCGGTGGTGCACGGGACGGACCGCCGGCGACGCCTTGATCAGCGGCCGAACTCGGTGAAGGTCAGCGTGTCTGACACCGGCCCGGGTCTTCCACCAGAATTCCATCTTGAAGTCTTCGACGATTTCTTCCGCGCGCCACACAGCGAAGGCCAGTCGGACGGGATGGGGCTTGGGCTTTCCATCGCGCGCCGGATGATCGGCGCCATGGGCGGGAAGATTTGGGTGGAAAGCGATCCGGGAGCCGGCTGCAAATTTTCTTTCATCATCCCCCTGCAACCAGCAGTGCACTCCAGCGCCAAAGGAAATTCGCAATGAAGGCAGCAGCGGCCAATATCTTACTGGTGGACGACGAACCGGGGATGTTGCGGTATATCCGGACGTTGCTCGAAGTGGATCACTACAAAGTGGAAACGGCGAGCACGGGCGAAGAGGCGATTGAGCGCGTGCAAAAGGGGTTTCATCCGGAACTGGTGCTGCTCGATTTGCTCATGCCCGGAATTGACGGCCTGCAGACGCTCGAACAATTACGGAAACTGCATCCCACGGCCAAAGTGGTAATGCTTTCCTGCGTCAGCGATACGCGCAAGGTGGTGCAGGCCATCCGGCTGGGCGCGCAGGACTACCTGACCAAGCCATTCCAGAAAGCCGAACTGGATGCGGTGATTGACCAGTGCCTGGGAACGAACCAGCAGAATTATCCGGGCGAAGTGGAGGAGTTGGCGGACGATACGTTCTTCATCGCAGCCAGCCCGGCGATGCGCAAGCTGCGCTCGCAAGCGGCGCTGGTGGCCAATGTGGATATTCCGGTGCTGATGCTGGGCGAGAGTGGCACGGGCAAGGAAGTGATGGCGCGGCTGATTCACAAATTGTCGCCGCGGGCCCATCGCACGTTTTTGAAAGTGAATTGCGCGGCCGTTCCTGCGGACCTGCTGGAGAGCGAGCTTTTCGGGTATGAAGCCGGTGCTTTTACCGGCGCGAACCATGCCAAGCCGGGTAAATTTGAGATTTGCAACAAGGGAACCATCCTGCTCGACGAAATCGGAGAAATGCCCCCGAGCCTCCAGGCGAAGCTGCTGCATGTGCTGCAAGACCAGCAATTCTCGCGCTTGGGCAGCCGGTCGGTCGTCAAGGTGGACGTGCGCATCCTGGCCGCGACCAACATCAACATTCCCGAAGCGCTGGCGAACAAGCGGCTGCGCGAAGATTTGTATTACCGGTTGAATGCCTTTACCTTGCAAGTGCCACCACTGCGCGAACGCAAAGAAGAAATCCCGATTCTATTGAAACACTTCATGGCGCATATGGCGGAGCAGTATGCGCGCCCCCAGCTCCCGTTTTCGCCTGAATTGATGCAGGCGTGCATGAACTATTCGTGGCCAGGAAATCTGCGCGAACTGAACAATTTCGTGAAGCGCTACTTAGTGTTGGGGGATGACAAGCTTGCCATCAATGAATTGCATCCGAAAAGCGACGCGCATGGCGCGCAGTTTGCGGCCGGCCAATACGGAGACGCCACCGGCGGTGGCTTGAAATCCGTGGCGCGCGGCGCCAAAGATGAAGCCGAAGCGGAAGCGATCCGCAAAGCGCTCGAAGAAACGAATTGGAACCGCAAGCAGGCCGCGTCGTTATTGCAGATTAGTTATAAGGCCCTGCTCTACAAAATCCGGCAATACGGGATTGCAGAAACCAAGAGCCACAAATTGACGGCCGGGGCGTAAGCCCGTTGTGGCTTTAATGGTGCTGACTGGCCGCCCATTCCTGCCAGTGCGAAAGATATTGCTGCTGATTCTCGCGAAATTCTTCGGAACTTGGGCCCCAGTTGGATTGCGCATTAATATCCGCCAAGCCCCGTACTGCATAGAATCTGACCTGTTCGTCTTGATCCTGTAGAGCCCTCACCAAGTCCGGCGTCGCGCTCGCACTCGCCGAGTGCCAGAGCGCCTCCGCCGCAGCGCGCCGCGTCGCGGTGTCTTCCGAATGCAACAGACTGCCCAGCGCTGGCGCAGCCTCGGGGTCTTTGACCTCGTTGGCGATAACGGACAGAAATAGTTCTTTTTGCTCGTGGGTTAACTGGCCCGCTAGCAGGGAGTCTTTGACCACCGTCAATTGCGACAGGTCGTCCCGTGATATGAGCGCCGCTTCGATCCTGCACTTTAGATCGCTGTCATTGTCATTGGCATTTTGCAGACCAAGTCGGAGCGCCGAAGTAAACGACGCGATCTTTGGGATGCCGTACGCCTTTGCTAGAACTTTCCATTTATCGCTCGGAGGCGCGGACTTAGAAGAAATGACGGCACCCAACTCTGCCGTAACTCGCTCCACTGGATTCGTGATAGGAACGATGGGGGCGGCGATTTCGGAAAGCGCCGGGAGGGTGGGAAAATGCCGGTCTGCGAATGTGCAACGATCTTCCTGGCACTTGAGGAAGGCAATTTGCACACCAGGCCCGACGCCCGGGTAGCCGACGAAGACGCCCGGGGTCGTGAACGTCACTAT
>JBEKTR010000127.1:0-10406 GCA_049515835.1 Terriglobales bacterium | reverse complement strand
ACGCTGCTCGGCCAATATCTCGATCCCATCGCCGACAAGTTGCTGTTGAGCACGACATTCTTGGTGCTTTCGATCCTGCACAAGATTCCCTGGAAGTTCACTGTCCTCGTCTTCAGCCGCGACATTTCCATTCTCGCCGCCAGCGCCGTGCTCTATGCCATCGCCGGACTCCGCGACTTCCGCCCCAGTATCTTCGGCAAAGCCAACACCTTCGCCCAACTCGCCGCTGTCTTCTTCGTCATGCTTTTGCAGATTTACCCCATTCGCTGGATCGCCATCGCCCGACTCACTTTTCTGCGGGCCGTCTTCGGCTTCACGATTATCTCGGCGATCCACTATGTAATTCTTGTGGGAAGAAGGCTAAGGGCGATGCCCTCCGCCGCGAAATGAGAATTAAGAACCGAGCCCTCATTTCGCCTCTTTCGAAACGAAGTGACCCGGTCATCAGATCTCTTGCTATCCAAGGCCACCATGGAACTCTCAGTGATAAACTGCTTACCATTCATCTCATCGGAGCGTCAGATGGCTGGGAAATTTCACGCCGGCATTGCCAATTCGTCGGAGTCATGGCCCGAACTCCGTCTGGACGACTGGAAAGACACTTATGCCACGCTCCATATGTGGATGCAAATTGTGGGCAAGATACGCCTGGCATTAACACCCAAAACGAATCATTGGTGGAACGTGCCGTTGTATGTAAGTGCGCGCGGGCTGCGCACATCGATCATTCCGTATGAAAATCGGCACTTCGAAATGGAGTTCGATTTTCTCGAACACAAGCTGTTCATTCGGACCGCAGATGGCAGAACTAATTCTGTCGCTTTGGCCCCGCGATCGGTAGCCGATTTCTATGCCGAGCTTATGGCCACGCTGCGGTCCCTCGATATCCACGTGCACATCTGGAAGACGCCCGTCGAAGTGGCTGATTCCATCCCCTTCGATCAGGATAAAGTGCATGCTTCATACGACGCGGAATATGCACACCGCTTCTGGCAGATACTGCTGTCGGCAGACGAAGTTTTCAAAGTCTTCCGTTCGCGTTTTGTCGGCAAGTCCAGTCCGGTCCATTTTTTCTGGGGCAGCTTTGATCTCGCGATTACGCGCTTTTCCGGTCGGCGCGCTCCGGAGCGCGAAGATACTGATCCAGTGCTTCGTAAGATCATGCAGGAAGCGTATTCGCACGAGGTGATTAGCGCCGGATGGTGGCCGGGCGGCGCGACTCTCGCCGCTCCCGCCTTCTATTGCTATGCCTCGCCTAGTCCGGCCGGGTTTGAAAAACAAGCCGTGCGTCCGGCCAAAGCCTATTATGACTCCGCTCTGGGCGAATATTTATTGATGTATGACGATGTGAGGCTCGCGGGATCCCCGAAGGCTGCTCTGCTAGACTTTCTACAGAGCACCTACGAAGCGGGCGCGACAACCGGAAACTGGGACCGCAAAACGCTGGAGCAATCGGTGTGATCTGGGATTTTCCACAACCCACGTGGGGACAACCGCCCTCGGCTGTCTAGTCGAGCGCAGCTCGACCGAAACCTTCACGCGCATCGTGCGAATCTGAAACCATCCTGTTTGGCGACGTAAACTTACGAACATGCGACAGAAGATAACAATAGCCGGTCTTGTCGTTCTCGCATCCCTCATCGCTGGGCTATTGATGTACTGCGGCGTCAGGGTTATGTACAGTCTCGCCGCCGCACTTTCCTTGTCACCTGCGCTCACAAACTTGGTTCCCTTGGTGGCGGTCGGCGTCTTGTGGTTTATCGTTTCCCGGACTATGAAATACTTTCGGCGTCGAGCGGAGAATCGAAGTGCTCTGTCAGCTTTGGGCGCCGGAAGTCCTCCACGCGTCGAGGATGAAGAACGACGACGAGCTTGGCTGCAAATAAAAGCAAAGGGTAAAAAGCAGTACGTGTGGCGGGTTGGTGTCATCGGCTGGGGGTTGCCCGTGTTTGCAATCTTTACTCCTATTATGATCATCTTCGGCCCGAGAATGCACCAATTGTCCCGAGCGGAGATCGGTGGAATCACGGTCGTAAGCCTTCTAGTCTGGCTGGTTAGCGGCTACTTTTTCGGCCTCTCAACCTGGAAATCTTCGTGCAAGAAATACCGATGAGGTAATGGACTGTTCCTATGTGCCTTCGATGAGTTGGCCTTCTCCATTTGACCCTACCCCTCATCCCTCCCGTAGAATGAACATTCTTTTACCCCAGCAAATAAATGCCCTTTCGCCTCTACAACACGCTCTCTAACGCGATCGAGGACTTTCGCACCATTGACCCGGGCAAGGTCCGCATGTACGCCTGCGGCCCCACGGTTTACGACTACGGCCACATCGGCAACTTCCGCACCTTCGTAGCCGTGGACATCCTCTTCCGCTTCCTCAAGCTCAGTGGCTACAGCGTCCACTACGTCATGAACATCACCGACGTGGACGACAAAATCATCCGCAACGCCGGCTCGCCCGACATCGCCGCGGTTCGCCAATATACCGATAAATTCAGCAATGCTTTTTTTGAGGACAGCAAGGCCCTCAACCTTGACCCGCCGCAATTCGTCCGCGCCACCGATCACATTCAGGAGATGGCCGAGTTCATCTCCGAACTCGAAGCCAAAGGCCTCGCCTACCGCGCCGACGACGGCTCTTACTATTTCCGCATCGCGAAATTTCCTCAATACGGCAAACTTTCGAAACGCGACTTCGCTGGAATGGAAGACGGCGCCCGGGTGGACGTTGATGAATACGACAAAGACAACGCCCGCGACTTCGCTTTATGGAAAGCGCCCAAGGCGGGCGAAGCTTCGTGGCAAACCAAAATCGGCCCCGGCCGTCCCGGCTGGCACATTGAATGCTCAGTCATGTCGATGGAGGAACTCGGCGAAAGCTTTGACCTTCACGCCGGAGGAGAAGACTTAATTTTTCCACATCACGAAAACGAAATCGCCCAATCCGAAGGACTGACGGGCAAGCCATTTGCGCATTTCTGGTTTCACTCGCGCTTTCTGCTCGTCGAAGGCGAGAAGATGTCGAAGAGCCTCGGCAACTTCTACACTCTGCGTGATCTTGTTCTCAAAGGCTACAAGCCGTCAGCGATTCGTTTTCTTCTGACTTCCGTCCCTTATCGCAACCAGCTCAACTTCACATTCGACGGATTGCAGCAAGCTACCGCTTCGGTCGAACGTTTACGAAATTTTTATGCGCTGGTGAGTAATCCGCCGAAGAGTTCGAATCTCGATGCAGCTTCGCTCACGCCTCTAGCCGTCGAAACTAAAGAGCGCTTTATGCAAGCTCTCGGGAACGATCTCAATACTGCCGAAGCGATTGGCGCGATCTTCGAAATGGTCCGCGTCGCCAATGCCGCCATCAACGCCGGAAACTGGCAGCCGAACATAGATCAAAAACCGCTTGTCGATGTGATGAATACCTTCGACGCCATCTTTGCAGTGTCAAAAGATGACGATGCTGCGAGAATTAGTAGCATCGTGAACTGGGCAAAATCCGAAGGGCGTGAAATCGCTCCTTCACTCCTCGCCGCTTGTGCTTCTCAACTTTCCGACGCCGATATCGAACAAAAAATCGCCGCCATGGAAGCCGCCCGCAAATCGCGCGACTTCAAATCCTCCGATGCCATCCGCGCCGAACTCACCTCCGGTGGCATCCTCGTCGAAATCACCAAAGATGGCGTCCGCTGGCGCCGAAAATAATCATGTAGGGGCGGGTGTCCTCACCTGTCAGCCGAGCTTGGCAGCCCTTGGGAATCTGTTCCTACGCGCCTAGATGCTGCTGAATGGCGTCAGCAATGGACGCGGCCAGCGCGTTCATCGCCTCTTCGGATTCTGCTTCAATCATCACTCGCGCCAGAGCTTCTGTACCCGAATATCGGACGACCACGCGGCCGTTGCCGTCGAGTTGCTGTTCGGCCGCAGTGATGGTTTGCTGAATCGATGGCACTGAAGCAAACGGAACTTTCTCGCGGACGCGAACATTGCGAATCGTTTGCGGGAAGACCTTGAGCCCGTGCAGCAAATCGGTAAGGGAGCTGCCCGTGCGTGCCATTACTTCCATTACGCGAAGGGCGGTCATCAACCCGTCGCCAGTTGTCGCCTCGCCGTCCCGGAAGAGAATATGGCCGGATTGTTCGCCTCCCAGAATCGCGCCCGTCTTTTGCATTTCCTCGAGTACATATTTATCGCCGACGTTGGCCCGCAGCAATTTAATGCCGTCTTGCCGGAGCGCGACTTCGAGTCCCATATTAGACATTGTCGTGGCCACGACGGTATCTTTCGTCAGAAGATCGCGCGAAGCCAAGTCGCGCGCCGCGACCAGCAGCACCGCGTCTCCGTTCACGATGTGTCCGCTGGCATCGCAAAAAAGGGCGCGGTCAGCATCACCATCAAAAGTCACGCCCAGATCAAACTGACCCGGCAGCGCCCCCATAGCCGCAGACAAATGCTCAGGATGCAGCGCGCCGCAATCTTTGTTGATATTGCGGCCGTCAGGATGGACGTTGAGATATGTCGCTTGCACACCGCAGGCGCGGAACAATTCTGGCGCTTCGGCAGTGGCTGCGCCGTTGGCACAATCCACCAGAATGCGCAGGTAGCTGAGGTCCGCGGCGACGGTTTTTACGAGCCACTCAATGTAGGCACGGCGTAATTCTGCGTCACCGGGCAGGCTGTGTGAAGGTGGCTCCGGCAACGTCTCTAGGGTGCTCTTGAGCAATGCAAAAATTTCCTGCTCGATCGCAAGTTCTAACGCGTCAGGAAGTTTGAATCCTGAGCCGGAGAAAACTTTAATGCCGTTGTCCGTCCAGGGGTTGTGCGACGCAGAAATTACTACGCCCGCCGCAAAGCCCCGAGACCGCGCCAGATAGGCGACGCCGGGTGTCGTAATCACGCCAGCGGATTCAACCTTGCATCCCGCGTCTGTCAAGCCTTGCGTGACACGGTCTGCAATCCATCCGCTGGAGAAACGTGTGTCCTGTCCGATGACCACGCGAGCCTGTGGCGTCGAGCGAATCAGGTTATGGCCGAGTGCGAGTCCAATGGCGTAAACGCCCTCCTGCGTCAGAGGAAGTTCTCCTGCAACCCCGCGAATACCGTCAGTGCCAAAAAGTTGGCGAGTGATGTTGGTCATGAGGGAAAATTAGCGCGCGCTGCCGTCGGCCTGCGTCTGTTTCATGATAACGGTAATCCGCACCGGATTGGGATTGACCACCTGAATGAGAGGGTCAGAGACGTAGGCGTGGCGGACGAATGAGCCTTGCTGCATTAAGCCACTGACATCAATGGGATCAGTAATAGCAGCGTCCACCGCCTCCACATGTTTTTGCGGCCCGCTGATGAGGATGGTCGCGGGATTCACCACCACTTGCCCGATCTCGTAGCCGGATGCAAAATTCCCAATAATGCGCGGTCTCACCGGGACGTCACGTCTTAGTTCCGAATCAAAGGCTATGTGAAACTCGCTGGGCACAATCTGGACGACTGCCAGTTCGCGCGGATGCCGAATTTGTTGCGCGGTGACATCAAAAGTCCGCTCTCCCGGCCGTAGGCCCGTCAGATCAATCTCCTCATGCACATCCGATGGGCTTAACTGATGAATTACGCGTTCAGGGCCGCGCAATCGCACCGTGCTGCGGTACACCGTATCGGAACTGATTTCTACATTCAGCGGAATATTGTGGAACTCAACCGGCACTTCAATGGCGACTTCCGTGATCGGATCGCGATGCACCATCATCCATAGAGTGAACGCGAGCAAAATCGCGAAGACCTTTAGCCCGAAGTTCTCCAAAAAAAGGCGGCGCAGAAAATCCATGTTAGTGGCCGGCCCCCTGCGTGTCTTCCTGGTTGATCGGCGTGGGCAGCGTCGTCTGACGCACATGGCGGCGAAGCAGTTCGCCCAGGCGGATGCGCAAGGCATCCGGCATCATGTCGCGTTCGATCTTTCCGCCAATGGCCACGCTGATCGCTCCTGTTTCTTCGGAGACAATCACCGCGATGGCATCGGTCTCTTCCGTGATCCCAATGCCTGCGCGATGGCGTGTACCCAGTTGCGTCGAAAGTACGGGATTCATCGAGAGCGGCAAAAAACACGCGGCCGCGGCGATGCGGTCGCCCTGTACGATGACCGCGCCGTCATGCAACGGCGCGCTCGGACGGAAAATCGTGGCCAGCAAATCGTAAGAAAGACGCGCATCGAGGGCTATGCCGCTTTCAATGTACGTCCGAATTCCCACTTCCCGTTCAATCACGATTAACGCGCCCGTCTGGTTCTGCGAAAACAAACTGGCGGCGAGCACGATGTCGTCATAGGCGTCGGCTTCCGAAGTCGTGGATCGGTTCCATGAAAATCTCCGTCCCAGCCGCGCCAGGGCTTGGCGAATTTCCGCCGCAAACACCACGATCAGCGCGAAAACCCCATAAGGAACGAGCGTGCTGACAAGCCAGTTGAGTGTGTCGAGATTGCCCAGCCGCGAAAGGTAAACCACTGCGGCAAGCGCGCCCACCCCAATCAGCATGACCGCTGCCCGCGTGCCCTTGATGAGGGCAAGCAGTTCGTAAATGATCACCGCCACCAGGACGATGTCGAGGACCGAAAGCGCGGTGATGTGCGGCCACGTTGCCGGGAGCATCAATGCAAACCTCACCGGGGATTGGTTTGTTCCAATATACGATGCCAAGGGGATGCTCGTCGCGCCTGCGCCGCGATCGCCTTCAACTCTCGTCGACCGTGGCGCGGAACGAACCCCGTGCCAGACGCGCTGAAACCTGATCGCCGGGCTTGGTTTTGGCCGCATCTTTCAGCAGTTTACCTTTCGCGTCGAACACCAGCGCATACCCCCGGTCGAGAATGGCCAGTGGAGACAATGCTTCCAGCCGCGCCGCAACCTGCTCCAGCCGGCTGCGTTGAGCCACCAACCGCGCGCGCATCGTGACCGAAAGCTCCGCGATGCGACTAGCAAGTTCATGGCGCGTGCCTGCCAGAACGCGTCGGGCATCGTAGTGGCGGACGGCGGCAGCCAGCGCCTCAAATCGCCGCCGCTGTTGCTCCAGCGCGCCACGCTGAGCATGTATCAAGCGGTAACTCAGATCATCCAGTCGCTGCTGGCGCCGCGTGATGAACTCGATCATTCGCGTGAACGCGCGATGTTGCGTGAGTTCGGTCATGCTCTGCCGCGCCATGAGCAAGTGGTAGCGCATGGCCTTGTCGAGCCGTCGATGAAGTGTGGCGATTTGATCTTCCACTTCCTGCCGCGAGCTGATGACTAACTCAGCGGCGGCGGAGGGCGTCGGCGCGCGCAAATCCGCGACGAAATCAATGATGGTGAAATCGGTTTCGTGGCCGATGGCGGAGATGACGGGGATGGCCGATGCGGCAACAGCCCGCGCTAGCGCTTCGTTATTGAATGGCGCGAGGTCTTCGGCTGAGCCTCCGCCACGGGCGACAATGATGACTTCAACGGATTTCGAAGTATTGAAGTGGCGAATGCCGGCGGCAACTTCTGATGCCGCCGAATCTCCCTGAACCTGTGCCGGAAAAATCAGCACATTGGCGCGGTCGTGACGCCGCGAAAGAATATTAAGAATGTCTCGGAGCGCGGCAGCCTGCGCGGAAGTGACGATGCCGATTCGGCGCGGCAACGCTGGAATCGGTTTCTTGCGGGCGGCATCGAATAAGCCTTCGGCTTCGAGTTTAGCTTTGAGTTGTTCGAAGGCGATTTGCAGTGCGCCTGCCCCTTTAGGCTCAAGATATTCGGCGGTAATTTGTAGCTGGCCGCGGTCTTCATAGACGGTGACGCGCCCGCGCAGCACGACTTGCATGCCGTTGGCGGGACGAAAACGCAGCAGTTTCGCCTGCGAGCGGAACATCACGGCGCTCAACTGCGCGTTCTGATCTTTGAGGGTGAAGTAGAGATGGCCAGAGTCGTGGGCGCGGAAGTTGGAAATTTCTCCTTCGACCCAGGCATCGGCAAATTCGCGTTCCAAATGAGCCCGGACGGCGAAGACAAGATCGCGTACGCTCCAGGTGCGGCGCTCGGGTGGACGAAAGCTGAAGCCAAGTTGATCAGTGGAAGACACTGAGCCGAGTTTACAACAGGGGAACGCTGAACCACAGGGGAACACAGAGGACACGGGTGAACCTTGATTGGGCAGCCAATGGCGGCTGTCCCCACTTGGTCATCTATTCCAAATCCCGCCAGTTCTTCCCGACACCAATTTCGACGAGAAGCGGGACCGATAACTCCGGATGAACGTTCTCCATATGCTCGCGCACGAGCGAGCGCATAACATCCAATTCTTCTTCGGGAACTTCGAAAACGAGTTCGTCGTGGACTTGCAGGGTCATGCGGGATTTGAGTTCGCGCTCGCGGAGGGCGGCGTCAATGCGGATCATGGCGATCTTGATGAGATCGGCAGCGGTGCCTTGCAGCGGAGTGTTGACGGCGGTGCGCTCGGCGAATCCGCGAAGGTTGGCGTTTTTGCTGTTGATGTCGGGGATGGGGCGCACGCGGCCGAAGAGAGTTTTGACTTTACCTTCGCGGCGGACTTCGTCGAGCGTGGCATCTATGAATTTGCGCACGCCGGCATATTTCTCGAAATAAGCGTTGATGAATTGCTTGCCTTCGGCGGGCGTGATGCCGAGTCCCTGCGCAAGGCCGAAGGCGGAAAGACCATAGACAATGCCGAAGTTGACGACTTTGGCTTGCCGGCGGTGTTCAGGCGTGACCATTAACGGCGGCACGCCGAAAACTTGCGAAGCGGTGAGGGTGTGAATGTCATCGCCGCGGCGGTAGGCTTCCACAAGTAGCGGATCACGCGAATAATGTGCCAGCAGGCGCAGCTCAATCTGTGAATAGTCCGCGGAGAGCAGCACATGGCCCGGTTCGGCGGTGAAAGCCGCGCGAATCTCACGGCCGAGTTCGGTCTTGATAGGGATGTTCTGCAAATTAGGGTTCGTCGAATTGAGCCGCCCCGTCGCTGCGTTCGTCTGTCCAAATGTCGTGTGCAGGCGGCCAGTCGCAGGATTAAGCAGTGCGGGCAGCGCATCCACATAAGTGGATTTGAGTTTGGTGAGCTGGCGGTACTCGAGAACCTTACGCGGAGCTTCGTGCGCTTCCGCAAGGCCCTCGAGAACATCGACAGCGGTAGATATCTTCTTGCCCTTACCATATTTGACCGGTATAGGCAGATTGAGCTTGTTAAAGAGAACGTCGCCGAGCTGCTTCGGCGAGTTGATGTTGAACTCGACTCCGGCGAGCGTGTAGATTTCAGCAGCCTTGGCAGCGATTTCATTTTCCAGACGGGAAGACATCGCGCTCAGTGCGCCGCGATCGATTTTGACTCCAGCTTGCTCCATGCGGGCGAGCACGGGCACCAGCGGAAGGTCAATTTCCTCGTAAACCTTCAGTAGATTTGAGTCTTCTACGTCCTTGTGAAGCAACGACGCGAGCCGTCCGGTGATGTCCGCAGACTCGGCCGGCGTGCCCGTAAGTTTCAGGTTGAGTCGGCGAAGGGCAACATCGGCCAGTCGATGCGAAGCGGTCGTCGGATCGAGTAAAAAAGAATACAGCATGGGATCGTGGCGCAATCCCCGAAGCTCAAGGCCTTCCAGATCAAAAGCATGAACTGCAGACTTCGCATCATGAATAGATTTGGGGATGTTTTCGTCAGCCAGAGCCTTATGTAGGCGTGCCGCAGCTTCGCGATTTTCGGCAGCAACAATGAGAGCATGCCCGGGCACGACGGAAATAGCAAGATTGCGAGGTTTGATGGAGGGTACCGATTCTTCCGCCGCGTCGGTGAGCGCGAGTAGGGATTGCGTTTCCGCGGGTTCATCGGCCGAGGCTTCTTCTGAATCCTCACCAGCCTTTTCGGCGGCTTCGATGGCGATGGCGAGTGTCCCATCTTTCGGAATCTTCCGGAGCAAGGCCTCAACATCAGCGGCAGTCCTCGCCTCCGCGTAGTCGGATTCTGTAACTTCCGCGGTCGGCAGCAGTTCCTTTAAGAGCGAATTGAACTCCAGTTCCGTGAACAATTCCCGCAAGGCTTCCGAGTCCGGTTCCCCCAGTTGCATGGAAGCGATGTCAAGATCCAAAGGCACATGGCAATCGATGGTGACTAGCTGCTTGCTGAGCAAAATGTTGTCGCGATTGTTTTGCAACGACTCGCGGTAGGTTTTCTTTTCCACTTCCGCCGCTCGGTCGAGCGCCTGCTCCACCGTCCCGAAGCGTTGAATTAAATCTACCGACCCTTTGTCGCCGATACCCGGCGCGCCGGGGATGTTGTCCACGGAGTCGCCGCGTAGCGCCATCACATCAATCACGCGATCCGGTGGAACGCCCAGCGTCTCTTCAACCTTGGCCGCATCCAGAATCAGATTGTCTTTCGGCGGATTCAGAATG
>JBEKTR010000126.1:0-10576 GCA_049515835.1 Terriglobales bacterium | reverse complement strand
TGGAATCAAGTCCGACCGTTGTATCTTTCGCTGCACACTTATGTTCGTGCGCAATTAGTTAAGAAATATGGTCCGAACGTCGTTCCTCCCGATGGTCCCATCCCTGCCGAGCTGCTCGGCAACATCTGGGCCCAGGATTGGACGCATATTTTCCCCATCCTCGGATTACCAGAAAATAGCCGCGGCTACGACCTTACCGACTTGCTGAAAGCGAAAAATCTCGACCCCAAAGGGATGGTGAAATACGGCGAAGGATTTTTCACTTCTATGGGGTTTGCTCCTTTGCCCAAAACCTTCTGGGAGCGGTCGTTATTCACCAAACCCCAAGACCGTGATGTGGTCTGCCACGCGAGCGCGTGGGACATTGACAACAAAGACGATTTACGAATCAAGATGTGCATTCTGGTGCGCGACGAAGATTTCGTGACGATACATCACGAGCTCGGTCATAACTTTTATCAACGCGCTTATAAAAACCAGCCATTCATGTTCGAGAGCGGTGCCAACGACGGATTTCATGAAGCGATTGGAGACTCCATCGCTCTCGCGGTTACACCGGGATATCTAAAAGAAGTAGGCTTGCTCGACAAAGTTCCTCCGGCAGATGCCGATATTCCTTTGCTTTTGCAGCAGGCTCTCGACCGCGTAGCGTTTCTTCCCTTCGGATTGCTCATCGACCAATGGCGCTGGAAAGTTTTTTCCGGAGAGATCAAGCCTGGGGACTACAACAAAGCCTGGTGGGAACTGCGCCTGAAGTATCAGGGTGTTGCGCCGCCCGTCGGGCGCACAGAAGCTGACTTTGATCCGGGTGCGAAGTATCACGTCGCTGCCAACGTTCCCTACACGCGGTATTTTCTGGCACATATTCTTGAATTCCAGTTCTATCGCGCCATGTGCAAGACCGCTGGCTACACGGGCCCACTCAACCGATGCACTTTCTACGGGTCAAAAGCTGCCGGTGCGCAGTTCAATAAAATGCTGGAAATGGGCCAAAGCAAGCCCTGGCCTGATGCTCTGGAAGCCGGGACCGGAGAACGTCAGATCGACGGCAATGCATTGCTCGAATATTTCGCGCCATTGCAAAAGTGGCTCGACGAACAGAACAAAGGGCAAAGAGTTGGCTGGTAAATACTTGCGTAGGCGCAGGTGTCCTCACCTACGCACCATTCAACCTAATAATGAAGGGCGGGCCAAGGCGTCCGCCCTTCGTGCTTTATACTAATTTTCTATCGTTATGCCAGCCAATATTCACATCAAGCTTCCCGATGGAAGCACCAAGGAAGTGCCGCAGGGCACCACCGCACTCGATATTGCTAGGTCAATCAGCCCGCGTCTTGCTGATGCCGCGCTTGTCGCGAAGACTAATGGCGATCTCATCGATCTGACCAAGCCACTAGACAAAGATACCGACCTGCGCATTCTGACCGAAAAAGACTCGGAATCGCTCATGGTCTATCGCCACTCTTCGGCGCACCTGCTCGCGGCAGCGGTGCTCGAATTGTTTCCCGAGACCAAACTCGGCCATGGCCCCGCCACCGAAACCGGGTTCTTCTACGATTTTTATCGCCCCACTCCGTTTACCCCGGAAGACCTGCAAAAACTCGAGACCAAAATGCAGGAGTTGGCGGAACAAAATATTCCGTACGCGCGCGAATTTCGTCCGCGCGAAGAAGGTCTCGCCGAGTTCAAGCAGGATGGCGACTTCATGAAGTGCCATTTCATCGAGCAGTTCACCAAGCCCGATGAAAAAATTTCCATTTACCGTACCGGCAAATTTCTAGATTTCTGCCGCGGACCGCACATTCCCTCGACTGGAAAAATCAAGGCTTTCAAGCTGCTCAACGTCGCAGGCGCCTACTGGCTCGGTGATGAGAAAAATCCGCAGTTGCAGCGCATCTACGGGACTTCGTTTTACTCGAAGAAAGATCTCGACAATTTCATCCACCAGCAGGAAGAAGCGAAAAAGCGCGACCATCGCGTTCTCGGCCAGCAGCTAGATCTCTTCTCAATTCAGGAACTTGCCGGCCCAGGGCTGATTTTTTGGCATCCCAAGGGCGGCATCATCCGCAAAGAGATGGAAGACTGGATGCGCGATCAGTACCTCAAACGGGGCTACTCGCTGGTCTATACCCCGCACGTGATGCGACGCCAGCTCTTCTTCACTTCAGGCCACGAAGGTTATTACGCGCAGAACTTCTTCGATTACATGGAACTTGACGATGCCGAATACCGCGTCAAGCCGATGAACTGCCCCGGCCATATTCTGATTTACAAAGACTCGCTGCGCTCTTATCGCGATCTTCCCGTGCGCCTCGGCGAACTCGGTACCGTTTATCGCTACGAGCGCTCCGGAGTCATGCATGGTCTGCTGCGGGTCCGCGGATTTACCCAGGACGATGCACATATCTTCTGTACTCCCGAGCAAATTGAAAAAGAGATTGCCGATTGCGTCGAATTTGCCCGCGATGTGCTCAAGGATTTCGGCTTCGACCAGTTCCAGACCGAGCTATCGACCTGGGATCCGAATGACCGCAAGAGCTTCGTCGGCAGCGAAGAGCAGTGGAACATGGCGACCGAGTCGCTCGAAAAAGTTCTCAAGAAACTCAATATCGAATACAAGACCATCCCCGGCGAAGCCGCGTTTTACGGCCCAAAAATCGATATCAAACTTGTGGATGCCATCGGCCGTCTGTGGCAGCTTTCGACCGTGCAATTCGACTTCAACCTGCCCAAGCGCTTCGAACTCGAATACGTAGCCGAAGACGGCACTCGCAAGCAACCACTCATGGTGCACCGCGCTCTTTACGGATCCATCGAACGCTTCTTCGGTGTGCTGATTGAGCATTACGCTGGCGCCTTTCCGGTGTGGCTCTCACCCATGCAAGTTGTTATGATTCCGATCGCCGAACGGCATATAGAGTACGCGAACAAAGTCGCGGCAGATCTGAAGGCTGCCGGTGTGCGTGTGGAAGTGGATGGACGCAATGAGAAAATGAACGCGAAAATCCGCGAGCACGCCATGCAAAAAGTTCCATTCCTGCTCGTTGTCGGAGACAAAGAATCCGAAGCCGGAAAAGTGAATGTCCGTACCCGCGGTAAGGAAAAGACCGAAGATATGTTAACGGCGGATTTTGTATCAAGAGTCAGCGACCTCATCAGCCGGAAGGCTCCAGCATTGTAAGTGTTTCTCCGTCATGGTTTTCCGGTCGCCGGTTCCCGGTAGTTCGTTCCGTGTGTGCCTTCGGTAATCTTTTTTGCCCGGCGGCCGCCGTGTACTCTCCACTCAGCTCGCAGTTAAGCCCGTAGTTCAAACTCAACGCATTTTCCAACTCAGTAAGGATAGCCACGCATGTCTTCAACACCTTCAGCTACCACAAGTGTGCCCGCCGCAACCACTCCGACAGCTGCTGCCGCCGCGCCTGCAACGCAAATTTCAACTCCCGCGCTGTTGACGGCGATGTTGAAGACGTCCGACAAGATTAGCGACCTATTTTTCTCTCCCGGCAAGCCGCCTCTGGTTGAGATCAATGGAAAACTGTCCCCGGCCGGGGCGATACGCCCGCTCAGCGCCGAAGAGATTCGCCTGATTGCCAACCATCTCATCGGTACCAACAAAAACGCGGCTGAAAATCTCAAAGAACACGGCTCTTGCGACGTCTCCTATAGCTTGCCAGGCTTATGCCGTTTTCGCGTGAACGTGTTCATGCAGCGCAGCACCTGCGCCGTCGTCATGCGCGTAATTCCCAGCAAGATACCCGATTTCCACGCACTTAGTCTGCCTGCCGAACTGGGTAACATTGTCGGCCTTCGCAACGGGATTGTTCTGGTGACTGGGCCCACGGGTTCGGGCAAGTCTTCGACTCTGGCAGCTGTGATTGATCGCATCAATCAGGAGAAGTCGTATCACATCCTCACGATTGAAGATCCGATTGAGTTTCTTCATGCGCACAAGAACTGCGTGATTCACCAACGCGAGCTGCATAGTGATACGACCAGCTTTGCCCTGGCCTTGCGCGCGGCTTTGCGGCAGGCGCCCAAGGTCATCCTGGTGGGCGAAATGCGCGACAAGGAAACGATCGAAATCGCCATGGAAGCAGCCGAAACCGGCCACCTTGTGCTCTCGACCTTGCACACCATTGATGCTTCCAAGACTATTGAGCGCGTCATCGGCGTTTTTCCCATGGCCGAGCAGGACGGCATTCGCAACCGCCTGGCGAAGAGTTTCCGCTACATCATTTCGCAGCGGCTTCTTCCGCGAAAAGATGGCACCGGGCGCATTGCGGCGCTCGAGATTCTGAAGTCCACTTTGCGCACCCGCGAGTATGTGGAAAAGGGTGAGGGCGAAGGCAAGACTCTACTCGATGCCATGCGCGTGGGTGGCGACGAAGGTATGCTGCATTTCGACGGCGAAATCGAAAAGCTGATCCGTTCCGGCGTGGTGGATATGGAAGAAGGCCTCGGCTATGCGACCAATTCCGGCAATCTGCGTCTGGAACTGGCCGACTTTACGGGAGCGCCCGCGCCCAACGCTGCACCAGCGGGTGCCGACCTAACCCCAAAAGACGACTTGCTTGAAACAACCTCTGTCTAACGCAGGTATGCGGTATTTCAATGTCGGTTTGGACAGCGTTAATTTAACATCGCTAAGTTGAACGTCGGCGTCATCTCCGATACTCATGGCCTTCTGCGGCCAGAAGCATTGGCCGCATTGCAAGGTTACGACTACATCATTCACGGCAGCGACACTGGGGTCCCGAAATTTTGACCACGCGTCGCTCAGAATGACAGGTCTCTTAGGGTTGCTACAATCCCTGAGTGTCCCTGCACTTTCAGATTGATGCGACTTCCGGCCCAGGCCGCCTCGGGCGTCTGGTCACCCCACATGGCGAAGTCAAGACGCCGGTTTTCATGCCCGTAGGCACATTGGCTTCGGTTAAAGGCATTCCGCAGGACCTTCTTGAAGAGCTTGGCGTCCAGATTCTGCTTGGCAATACCTATCACCTATACCTTCGCCCAGGAGTGGAGCAAGTTCGCCAATTGGGCGGCCTTCACGGTTTCATGTCGTGGCCGCGCGCAATTCTCACGGATTCGGGAGGGTTCCAAGTTTTCAGTCTGAATGAACTGCGCAAAGTCACCGAAGAGGGCGTGACGTTCCGTTCGCATCTTGACGGCTCTTCGCATTTTTTCAGTCCAGAAAGCGCGATGGCGGCGCAAATTGGCCTCGGCGCCGACATCATCATGGCATTCGATGAATGCACCGAGTATCCCGCCAATGAGAAACGCATGCGGGACTCGATGGAGCTCACGCTCCGCTGGGCACAGCGCAGCAAAGATTATTTTGAAGCGCACAAAAACGAAGTGCCGTGGCATGCCAACGCGGACAGGAATGTCCGCGCCACACAATCTCTTTTCGGCATTATCCAGGGCGGCATGGACTTAACCCTACGAAAAGAATCTGCCGAGCGCACCATCGAAATTGGCTTTCCGGGATACGCCATCGGAGGCTTGAGCGTGGGCGAGCCACGTCATCTCACCCGAGAAGTTGTCGAAGCGACGCTCGAGTATTTACCGAAAGACAAGCCGCGCTACCTCATGGGTGTGGGCACGCCCGAAGAAATCGTCGAATATTCCAAAATGGGAATTGACATGATGGATTGCGTGCTTCCGACCCGGGCTGCTCGGCACGGTTTGTTGTTCACGTCGGAAGGCAAAATCTCGATCAAACAAGCCCGCTACGCTTCTGATAGCGGGCCGCTTGATCCCAACTGTTCCTGCAAAGTTTGCAAACGCTATTCGCGCGCTTATTTGCGCCATCTCTATGCCTCCGGCGAAGTGCTGGCACAGGTCTTAAATACCATCCATAATCTGAGCTTCTACCTTGACACTATGAGAACGGTGCGTCATTCTATAGGACTTGGGGGCAAGGACCGTTTTTCCAGCGTTAGTTAAGTTGGGGAAAGAGTCTCAACGGAAACCGCCCGGCGTCCCAGATTCACTCGAGTGTCAGTCTAGAACCAGAGTTCGTCTAGAAGTGGTGCCAGCAGTACAAGGAATCTCCGGCCTGCATTAGCCAGAACTCCTGAAGCTTAAAGCTCGGCAAGGGAAAGCGCGGATGTGGGAACAGAAGTGCTTTCGCGCGTCCAATAAGGGCCCGGTGAAATCATCTTGATCATGCGTATCGTAAATTTACTGGCGATGCAGGTTCCCGGCGGATCGATGGGCTGGCTGGGTTTTGCCCCGCTCATCTTCATTTTCGCCATTTTTTACTTTCTGCTGATCATGCCGCAGCAACGCCGCCAGAAGAAATGGCAACAAATGTTACAGGACCTTAAAACCGGGGACAAAGTAGTGACCACCGGGGGGTTGCGCGGTACGATCATCGCGCTGAAAGACGATTCTCTTCATTTGCGAGTTCCACCGGACAATTTGCGTTTGGAAGTCAGTAGAGCTGCGATCGCCTCAGTCACAACTCCGGATGAGGACGCAAAGTCATAGAAAATAATAGAGTTAATTTCGCTAGGGCCAGAGTTTTTCGTTATGAACAAGAATTTCGGCATTAAAGTCGCAATCATTTTCGCTACATTGTTGGTATTTCTTGGCGGCATCTTCGGCATTCCCAAGCAATGGACGCCGCAGGGCCTTCTCCAGTCCATGCAGGATCGCATTCACCTAGGCCTTGACCTCAAAGGCGGGACGCACCTCATCCTGCAAGTGCAGGTCAATGATGCAGTGAATGTCGAAACCGACAACACCGTAGAACGGCTGAAAGCGTCCCTGCGCACGCACAAGATTAACTACGCCGAAATTAGCAAGCCTGACCCGAACGCTCCCGAAAAGATCTTGATTAAGGGTGTTCCGCCCGAGTCCAGCTCGGATTTGCGATCGATCGTGAGCGATTCGATGCCGGAGTATGACTTTACTTCGAGTGCGGAGAACACGTTTACCGTAACCATGAAGCCGCAGTCATTGGCGGACCTGAAGAACCGGGCGGTTGCGCAAGCCATTGAAACTATTCGCAATCGTATTGACCAGTTGGGCGTGACCGAGCCCGTGATTCAAGAGCACGGTTTGGGCGACTATCAAATCCTGGTGCAATTGCCCGGTGTGGATGATCCCGCACGCGTCAAAGAGATCATGCAGTCCACGGCGATGCTGGAGATCAAGCAATCGCTGGGTGGCCCTTTTTCGAGCCAGGAAGAGGCTTTGCAGCAAAAGGGTGGGGTTCTGCCGCCTGATGCTCAGTTGCTTCCAGGTAAGAGCCTTGGGACGCAGGGCGGAGAAAATGGCCCGGTTTGGTATTTGGTTTCCCGTGCGGCTGCGGTAACTGGGCGCGATTTACGCGATGCCGAACCTTCCCGCGACGAAAATGGCACTCCTTCTGTGGCTTTCAACCTCACCAATGAAGGTGGAAGCAAGTTCGCTAGTTTTACGGGTGCGCACGTTGGTGACAACCTCGCGGTAGTGCTCGATAACAAAGTGCAGGAAGTGGCAGTTATCAAGAGCCAGATTCATGATTCCGGCACGATTGAAGGCCGTTTTACGGAGGAGGAAACAAAAGATTTATCGATGATTTTGCGTTCCGGCGCTTTGCCCGCCGGCATCAAGTATTTGGAAGAACGCACGGTCGGGCCCTCCCTCGGTTCGGATTCAATTCGCGCGGGCGTTCGCGCCGCAGTGATCGGCATGCTCGCGGTGTTGATCTTCATGCTGATTTACTATCGCGCCGCAGGAATTAATGCGGATATTGCGCTGATTTTGAACTTAATTATTCTCCTCGGCTTCCTTGGATTCAGCCAAGCCACATTGACGCTGCCCGGTATCGCCGGCGTGATTCTCACGGTTGGTATGGGTGTGGATTCGAACGTACTGATTTTTGAGCGTATCCGCGAAGAATTGAGAAATGGCAAAACGCCGCCCTCGGCGGTGGAGCAAGGCTTCGGCCATGCGTGGATAACGATCGTGGATACTCACGTGACGACTATCGTCTCGGCGGTCATTCTGTTTCTCTTTGGAACGGGCCCCGTAAAGGGATTCGCGGTGACCTTGAGCTTCGGTTTGTTCGCGAACCTATTCACTGCGGTGTTTGTTTCGCGCGTAATTTTTGACTGGATTTTGAGCCGCAAGCAGCGCGGCGAGGCGTTGAGCATTTAGTTCTTATTAAGGGTTGGTGGCAGCGTGGAATTTTTTCGTAATCCAAACATCGATTTTCTGGGCAAGAAGTGGTACTTCATCGCCTTTTCGCTGATCTTCAGCATGGCGGGACTGCTTTCGATTTTTTTCTGGCACGGCATTCCGCTGGGCGTGGATTTTCGCGGAGGCACCCTGGTGTATGTGAAGTTTGCGCATACGCCCGATGACAATGCAATTCGAACGGCCATGGACCACGCCGGCCTGCACAACGTACGCATCCAGCGTTTCGGCGATCCGTCGCGCAACACCGTGCTAATCGATTTGGCCCAGCAGGAGACAAGCGAAGCGGCCCTGGATCAAGGCAAGACGCAGATCATCAACGCGTTGCAGACCAACGTCCCTGCCGGAAAAGCCGACCTCAATAACGCGAGTTCCCTGACGCTCACGAATTATCTGCTGGACAAAGACCCGTTACATGCGGGACTGGACGCGAGCCAGCGTTATGGCGACGTGGTGAAGGCGATTTTGCAATATCGAGACAAGACCAAGGGTGGAGCTCTGGCTTCTTTCGACGAGTTGAAATCAGCAGTGGATCCTGCGGTGTTGGCCTCGCTGCAAGACGGGTTTTACTTATCTGATTTCGGTGTCTATCAAGTAGAAATCGTCGGGCCCCAGGTTGGTAAGCAACTGCAAACGCAGGCGAAGCTCGCGGTCGTCTATTCTCTGGCGGGCATGCTGGTTTATCTTGCATTTCGCTTCGAATGGATTTATGGTGTCGCGGCAGTCATAACTGTTTTTCACGACACACTGATTACGATTGGCGCGTTTTCGCTCATGAACAAGCCGATTTCGCTGACTGTAATCGCGGCGATTTTGACGCTTATCGGCTATTCGAACAACGACACGATCGTCGTTTTTGACCGCATCCGCGAAAATTTGAAGTTAATGCGGCGGGAAAAGTTGTCAGATATCGTCAATCGGAGTATAAATCAGACCCTAAGCCGAACCATCCTTACAGCGGGCCTAACGTTTTTGACGGTATTGGCTTTGTTCTTGTTTGGCGGGGAAGTTCTGCATGGGTTTTCGTTCGCACTCGTGATAGGAATCCTGATCGGTACGTACTCGTCGATTGCAATTGCGGCGCCGATTCTGGTGGCATATCAGGACTGGCGGGGACAGCGGAGTGCTCCGGCGGCGGCTCTCAAGCCCTCCGGGAACCGGGAACGGGCGAAAGCTAAAGTTTAGTTTTTTGGCAGCGTAAGGAAAAGCTCCCTTCGCGGGAGCAAAGTAAGAGCAGGCGGTGTCTAACCCTGAAGTAGGGTTGTGTAGGGAGAAGCCTATGTTTGAAGACAGCCTAATTGAGTCGGGCAATAAACTAAAGACCAAGCGGGGACTGACTACCGCGATCTCAGTGGCTTTCCAGTTAATGTTGATCGCGGTGATGGTGCTGATTCCGCTGCTGTTTACCGAAGCATTGCCCAAAACGCAGTTAATGACTTTTCTGGTGGCCCCACCACCACCGCCGCCACCGCCACCGCCGCCAGCCGCAGTGGTGCACGTGGTGAAGCAAATTCAGACCAACCTCGACAATGGCCAACTGCGCACACCGACGAAAATTCCGCAGAAAATTCTCGACATTAAGGAAGACGCGGCCCCGCCAGATATGGGTGGCGTGGTCGGCGGTGTTCCCGGAGGGGTTCCGGGCGGTTCCATGGGCGGCGTCCTGGGCGGCATTATAGGCAACGCGACGTCGGCAGTCCCTAAAATGACGCAGCCTCAGCGCGTACGCGTATCAGCCGGTGTCACCCAAGGCCTGGTGCTTAAAAAGGTGAATCCTGTCTATCCGCCGATTGCGCGAGCGGCGCGCATTTCGGGCAGCGTTGTCCTACAGGCGGAAATCAGCAAGAGCGGAGATATTCAGAACCTGCACGCCATCAGCGGGCCGCCGATGCTCATCCCGGCTGCTATCGACGCCGTGCGGCAATGGAAGTATAAACCCTACATTTTGAACGGTGAACCGGTGGAAGTGGACACGCAAATCACCGTTATTTTCTCTCTGAACGGGGGTTAAACCACCTGCGTTTGAGAAATGTTGCATCAAAGCGAAGAGCGAGTCCGCAATCTGAAACGTTCCGAGGAGGAAAAGGCAACTCATGATCGTAGCTAATTTGGCATCACACCTCAGCAATTTACATGTCACGGCCGCCTGGTTGTTTCAGGAAGAAATCGGCTGGGATCCGCTCTCGCTCTGGCACCATATGGGCTGGGTCGCGCGAGCTGTAGTCATCATTCTGTTCATCATGTCCGGTTGGTCGATCGGCGTGATGATTGACCGTTATATGGCTTTTAACGCGGCCCGCAAGCAGTCGCGCGCCTTTGCTCCAGCTGTGGCCGGGGCATTGCGCGATGGCAAGATTGATGAAGCCATCAAGGTGGCCGAGCGCAA
>JBEKTR010000125.1:0-10585 GCA_049515835.1 Terriglobales bacterium | reverse complement strand
TGTGGAAGTGTTCCTCGGTGGTCTTGATGCCGGATACATCCACCTCAACCTCGATGATGCTGGCATCAATGCCGTAAACCGCCGCGCTGAGGGTTTTGTAGAGCACACGTTTGCCTGGGTGGAGTGGCTAAGCCTTCCACCTTACGGGAGCAGGCCGTTGTGAAAATGTGACGGATGAACAGGAAGAGTGTGATGGGTGAACAAAGAGAGCAAGCAAATCTGTCAGTGCGCCACGATGTGGTATTCGATCAGAGCCTTCCTTCCTCTCGCCATTTCGTGACTTCATCAGCCACTACGAACTGCCTGAGAGGATTCTCTTCAAAACGCGCTCCCAGCGTATAAGCATTGATTTCCAGCGGAATAGCTGCGTAGCTGCCGCCATTTAGAAATCCACGTACATAAAGATCGCTGAAGCGAGACACCCCCAATTGCCTATATTGCTCAACATGGACGAGTTCGTGAAACAATAGGCCGTTGGTGAAAGATACATGAGCCACCACCACATCCGAGTATGTGATTGCACCCATCGCGGACTGGTCAGGTAGGTTGTTGAAGCCCAAATTTGCCAACATCGGGTAGAACTCTGGATTGGCAACTCGTTCTCCTCGAAGCACAAGGAGCCGTAAATCTTCCAGAAGCAGTGCCGAGAAAAACCCGTTCATTGCAGCTCTTTGCTGCGCCGACAACGGAATAGCACGAGGGGCGTATCTTTCGCGCTGGGTTGTGATGTAATGAGCTACGAGTGCAGATACTTGGGTGATTTGATCGGGCGTGAGTCGCGGAATTGCCATCTTCAGTATCACCCTCTACTCATTGAAATCTATTTGGGCGATTGTATTCGAATCTATCTCTCCACCGCCATCGCCACGGCGTTCCCTCCGCCCAAACACAACGCGGCGATTCCGCGATGCACATCACGGCGAATCATTTCATAGATCAGCGTAACGAGAACTCTCGCGCCGCTAGCTCCAATGGGATGCCCAATTGCGACCGCGCCGCCATTCACGTTGACTTTGTTGGGATCGAGCTTCAGTTCCCGCATCACACCCAGCGCCTGCACGGAGAAGGCTTCGTTCAGTTCATAAAGATCAACGTCTTCGTTCTTCCATCCGGTTTTCTCCCAAATTTTGCGCACCGCCCCGACGGGCGCCATCATCACCCAAGCCGGATCAATGCCGCTCGTCGCCTGCGCCACAATGCGGACCATGGGAGTCGCACCCAGTTCTTTGGCGCGCTTCGCGCTGGTGACCACGACCGCTGCCGCCCCGTCGTTTACTCCGGGAGCGTTACCCGCTGTGACCGTTCCATCTTTCTTGAATGCGGGCTTCAACGAACGCAGCACTTCGATGGTCGTATCTTCACGAGGCGATTCGTCTTTCTCGAACAACACGGGCGCTTCACCTTTTTTCTTCGCAGGCAGCTCGACCGGAACAATCTGTGACTTGAATCGGCACTCTTTAATCGCGGCCAGTGCCTTGCGATGCGAATGCAATGCGAACTCATCCTGTTCTTCTCGCGTAATGCCATATTTTCCCGCGACATTCTCGCCCGTGATACCCATGTGGTAGTCGTTGTAAATGTCCCAGAGACCGTCGTGCACCATCGCATCCACGAGTTGCTGATTGCCGAGACGAAACCCCTTGCGCGCATTTTGCATCAAGTACGGCGCGTTCGTCATCGATTCCATACCACCCGCGACAACGATGGAGCTGTTCTCGGTTTGAATTGCTTGCGCTGCGAGTGCAACGGATTTCAATCCTGATCCACAAACTTTGTTTACAGTCATGGCACCTACTTCGGGAGACAATCCGCCGTAGATTGCAGCCTGCCGCGCTGGATTTTGTCCGAGCCCGGCGGAAACAACGTTGCCCATGATGCACTCGTCAATCTGTTCGGGTTTGAGATTGGCGCGCTTGACTGCCTCTTTCACAACAATCGCGCCGAGTTTTGTAGCGCTCAGGTCTGAGAGGCTGCCTTGAAATTTTCCTACCGGAGTGCGGCAGCCAGAAATGATAACGACATCGTCGAAAGCAGCCATTTATGAAGCTCCTATGATGATTTTCAACCTTCCATTATAGATGCTCGACGGATGGAGAAGATGGAATTTGACGGTCGATCGCCATTTGCTCAGGCGCTGAATTTCCTGAATCAAGTCGTCCTCTAAATTTGAGATGAAGGAATGAAGAACGATTTCGCTCGCCCAAATTCTGATGAAGCGCAGCCGATTTTGAATTCCCTCGCAGAATTTTTTCTTCGCGAGGCAACTCATGTGACTTTGGTACATCGTCATGAGCCCCCATCTGCATCATTTTTTTCTTGACATCACTTTTCATTGACTCTATACATCAATCAGTTGCAACAATTCACCGTTGCATATCATCCATGAAAAATGGAAAGGGAGAATAGAACAATGGCAACCAAGAAAAAGGCAAAGAAAGCCGCCAAGAAGAAACACTAAGAGTGTTTCATCTGGAAACCACGGGGACGCCAAAAGCGTCCCCTTAGTTTTTTGTATTCGTATTTCTAATTTTCGGAGATCGAGAGTGTACTCAACCTGACGTCGTAGAATTTCTTTTCGGTCGCGGGGCACAGGTTTTTATAAGCGCAAAAGCGGCACTGGAAGCCTGGTTTCGGCTCAAAATCGCACGCCGAGATACTCGCAGCCGTTTCCAGGACTTTCTTTCGCGCCAGCTCGATGTCTGCTCCGCTACGATGAGTGACGACCGCTTCATTACCCTCCAGGTTATAGAGCACCAGGCGCGCTGTCTCATACCCCCATCGTTCTCGCGCCGCCAGGGCGTAGATCGAAAGCTGTAAACTTTTGTCCGCATCTTCCTGTGACTGCGGCCTGCCCGTCTTATAGTCGGTGATAGTCACCCTGCCATCACCCTCGCGATCCATGCGATCAATTCTTCCGGTGACCGTCGTTTTCCCCAGATTCATTTCGAACGATTCTTCGGTGTGCATCACTTCAGGAGTGGGAACGGCTTGCGCAGCGGCAAGAAACTCTTTCAGTTGCCGCAATCCTTGCTGCTCATACAACTCATGCTGGTAGGCGTCTTGTAATCCCGCACTCGATAATTCAGCCCGGAACAACTCAAGCAGAGCCTGCTCGGTCATCGGTCTTTCTGCACGGATGGCTTGGTAGTAAGCGAGCAATACGCGGTGCACTGCGGCGCCGTATTGCAACGGTCCGGAAGGCTCGGTCGGAAGCCGCCAGTCCCGCTCCAATTTGAACTGCAAGGGGCATATCTCGTAACGTGCAACCGAACTGGCGCTTACCCGCAGGCCAAGATCCACGGCCGGGGGCAGGTTGAGCCACTCCGCCGCACGCGATGCCGCAGGTTCTGCTGCCGCCTCGGCAAACATGTCTACCTGAGAAGGATACGGCGGCCGCTCTTGCAGAAACGGCTTCAACTTTTTGTCGTTCAGCAACTCGCGCATATAGCCGCTGGGGGTTTTAATTTTCCCCGTACCCGGCTTGGCATAAATCGTTAGGCGATCGCGGGCGCGCGTCATTGCGACATAAAAGAGCCGTCGCTCTTCCTGCTTCGACAGTTCTTTGTCTTCATACTCGTCCAACGAAGCAGGATCGCGCAGCGAGCGAGGGAATTCAAAGAGCGGCTCCTTGTACGCATCAGGGAATGACGGGGAAGCGGCCCGCAAGATGAAAACGTGCTCAAATTCAAGACCTTTCGCAGAATGGGCCGTCATGACCCGAACCGCATCGGCGCTGGAGTTTGACGGCAAGTTGATGGAGCCACCGGCCTCCCGGAAGTATTCGAGATATTCGAGCAGTTCGCCGGGTTCTCCAGTTTCCGTCGTGGCCTTTTTCTCCCATGCGTTGACGAAATCGAGCACCGCCATGATCGGAGCAGAAGTGAGATCGAGTCCAAACTCCCGCCCCACCACTTGTAAAGCAGCCACACTCTTCAGATTCAAACGGACCACTCTTTCACGGGCACGTTCGATCGCATCCTGGACTTTGGCGCCACCATCGACCTTGCTCAATAAGTCGTTCGGGTTGGGCAATCCCCCATCCCGTGGTAGAGCGCGCAAGGCTGCGCGCAACTGCTCGCCCTTGATCGAGAACTGCGGCAAAGCAGCCCCGCGCAGCAGGCTTGCAGAATCGTTCGGCTGGATCACCACCCGCAAGCAAGCGAGCAGATCGCGAACGGGCGGAGTATCGAGGACATCCATGTTTTCGATGGAAAAGGGAATACCTTGCTCGGCAAGCTCTTGGACAATTTCACTGCGGTGCCCATGGGAACGGTACAGAATCGCGAAATCGCCCCAACGGGAGTGGTGCTTGCGCCGCATCTCGCGGATCTCGGTCACAATGTCGGCGCATTCCGTATCTTTCACTGCCCCTACAAAATTCACAGGCTCGTTCTTTGGCTCGCCGCCAGCGGTTCGAACTTCTTCATCTCGCGCCGATGTTAACGGCGTCCGAAGCTGGATCGATTCCGGGTTTTCGGCAATCAGCGCATGCGCGCATTTGAGAATGGCTGTGGTCGATCGCCGATTCTTTTCCAGCCGCACCGTCGCCGTTTGTGGAAAATGCGTCCGGAAAAGCCCAAAGGCTGCACTGGATGCGCCACGAAAACGGTAGATGCCCTGGTCAGGATCGCCAACCGCAAAAACATTCTGCGCATCCCCCGCCACCAGATGGACGATCTTTACCTGCGATACGTTCGCGTCCTGAAACTCGTCGAACAGAATAAACCGGGCGTGCTTGCGTTCTTGGGCGAGAAGCGCGGAATCGTTTTTCAAGAGCGCGTATGCCCGCGTAACCATGTGCCCGAACGTTCCGAGGTTCCGTTCTTCGAGCATCTGCTCCACTTTCACGAAGGCGCTCGAAATTTCCTGGCAGCGGCTCAATACCTCCTCCCGCGGAAGTGGCTCTTTGCTCTTGCCCACCCGCGGCAGCGGTGCTGTTCCCGCCATCACGTTTTCAACATACTTTGCATACTGATCCGGCCCGACCAGTTCGTCTCCGCAGCGCCGCATGAAATCGAGCAAATCCGACAGAAATTTGCTCACGTCCGATGCGCGGACAAAATGTTTGAGCTCCAGCTGCCGCAAACGCCGCGCCAGAAATATCCAGAGATCCACATCCTCTACCAGTCCGAAATTCTTCTTCTGACGATAGAGAATGCCGTTGCAATAGTCGTGAAAGGTGCCGACTTTCAATCCGGAGAGATCGACTTCCTGTAACTCGTCTTGCAGGCGCGCGCGCATGTCCGTAGCAGAGTTGACCGTGTAAGTCAGCGCCAGAATCTCACTCGGATGCGCGTGGCCATTCCGAATTAGGCGTGCGATGCGGCGGATAAGCACAGTCGTTTTGCCCGTGCCAGCTCCGGCAACGACCAGCATAGGGCCGTCAACGTGCTCGATCGCCAGGCGCTGTTGCTCGTCGGATTCGAAGCGTTTTGCCACGGAGAGAAACACAGATGCTGCTAAGAACGAGAATATCAGATGCGAAAAGACCTATTGCAATTCGGAAAGCGCAATAGCAGTCGCGGCGATAGCCGCCGTTTCTGCCCGCAGAATTGTGTTTCCTAATGAAGCGGATTTCCAACCGCGTTGGGCAAAGAGCGCGAGTTCTTCTTCTGCCCATCCGCCCTCCGGCCCCAAAGCGAGTAATAACTTGCTCGTCGATTCTTTCAGCAGGTCTCTTAAAAGCACTTCCCTTTCGTTTTCGGAGAGAACAATACAGAGTTCATCGTTGATTTCGGTCTTATCTTTCAGTTGGAGAGGAAGCTTGACGGGCGCCGAGATCTCCGGCACGAATGACCGCCTCGCCTGTTCGCTCGCTTGCTTCGCAATTCGCTGCCACCGTTCGACTCGTTTCTCAGCGGCAGACGCCAGATGCGGTTCCGTACGCCGCGAGATTACAGGAACAATGCGGGTCACCCCCAATTCTGTGCACTTTTCAATCGCCCACTCCATGCGATCGAACTTGAAGATGGAAAGCAGAATGGTCACAGGGGCAACGGCGCTCTCCGCAATAGCATCGCCGAGCGTGAACTCAACGCGATCATCATTAACCGCGACGATTTGTCCCCGGCGGACGCACAACGGCGTAACCACGTCGAACTGCTGCCCAACTCTGACCCGCAAAACACGCGAGAGATGGGCAGCGTGTTCTCCAAAAATGAGTGCTCTGTCTCCGGAGACTTCGTCGGCGATCCAACGGCGGCGAGTCATGTAGAAGTGTTAGTCGAAGATTTCGCGAACTTTGCCCAGAAGACTTCGTTCCTGCGGTTTATTCTCGACGCGCGCATGGCCGTCCAGTTCCTGCAATAGCTCGCGCTGGCGCCGGTTCAACTTCGTCGGAGTATAAATCCGAAGTTCGATCATCAAGTCGCCCTTCCCGCGTCCGTTAAGCACTGGAACACCCTTGCCTTTCACCCGGAGAGTTGTCCCCGATTGTGTTCCTTCAGCAATTTTCAGCATGTGTTCGCCATCCAGCGTAGGCACTTTGATTTCTGCGCCCAGGGCCGCCTGCGAAAAAGAAATGGGCACGACGCAATGCACGTTGTTGCCATCCCGCTCAAAGAAAGCATGCGCCTTCACATGCAAAACAATATAAAGATCGCCGGGACCGCCCCCGTGGATTCCACCTTCGCCAAAGCCCACAAAGCGAATGCGCGTCCCGTCTTCTACACCCGCGGGTACCTTGACCTCAATGGTACGCTGCCGCACCACTCTGCCTTCGCCACGGCACTTCGTGCAGGGATCGGTAATCACGCTGCCCGTTCCCCCACACTTGGGGCAGGTTCGCGCCATGCTGAAGAAACCTTGCTGATAGCGGACTTGGCCGTGACCAGCACAAGTTGGACACGTCACAGGCGCTTTACCGGGAGCTGCGCCCGATCCGCGGCATTCTTCGCAGGTCTCATGCCTGCGCAGATTTACAGTCGTCTCCACTCCAAACACGGCTTCCTCGAACTCAAGTGTCAGATCTTCGCGCAAGTCGGCGCCGCGCTGTCCACGGCTGCGGTGTCCACCTCCACCACCGAACATATCGCCGAATCCGCGCCCCAGAAACTCGCTCAAAATATCGTTGAGGTCAATGCCGCCGCCGTCGAAACCGCTCGTCCCACCCACTGCGGCATGCCCGAAGCGGTCGTAGGATTGGCGTTTTTCCGCATCAGCCAACACCGCGTACGCTTCGCTGCATTCCTTGAACTTCTCTTCCGCGTCGTGGTTATTCGGATTGCGGTCCGGATGATATTGCAGCGCCAACTTGCGGTAGGCGCTCTTGATTTCAACCTCGGTCGCCGCACGCGAGACGCCTAAAACCTCATAGTAATCGCGCTTTGCCTTGCTCGTAGGAATATTCGTCTCCAAATCTTACGGATTCAATCCACTTAGTGGTTTGGGTTGCGGGCCACTTTTACCATCGCAGGACGCAAAAGTCGCTCGCGGATCTTATAGCCGCGCTGCAGTTCTTCCAGCACCTGCTGATCTTTAGCATCGGTTGTTTCTACCATCTCAATGGCTTCGTGCACACGCGGGTCAAAAGTTTCACCCTTTGCCCCTACCGGTTGCACTCCCATTTTCAGCAGAGCATCCTGCAATTGCTTATAGATGAGTTCAACCCCGCTACGGAACTCTGATTTTTCTTTCGCGCTCCGCAAAGCCAACTCAAAGCTATCTACAACCGGCAGCAACGTGCGAATCGCATCAACCAGTGCAAAATCGCGGAAGTCCTGCTGCTCGCGCGCGGCCCGCTTTCGCGCATTCTCGAACTCCGCTTGCGAGCGGGCCAGACGATCCAGCAGTGAATCCCGCTCCGCTTTCAGCTTCGCCAATTCAGAATCACGATCGTCCTCGGCGGCCGGTAACTCATGCGACGGGTCCAACTCCTGGTTGACCTCGTTTTCGATTACTTCTCTCTTGCCGTTCATTTTTGTCATAACGTCACTCGGTATCATTCAAGACTTTGTCAAACAGACGCGCGATATAAGAAACAGCGGTAATGGCATGCTGATAGTCCATGCGCGTCGGTCCCAGCACCGCCAGTGAACCTCGCACTTCGCCGCCAACACGTGCCGGCGAACCAATTAGAACCAGATTGCGCAACGATGGATCAGTCTGATCCAGCCCAATCACCACACGCACCGCCTCTTGCCGTGTATCAAGGTACGCACCCAGCAATTCAACAATCTTCTGCTTCTCTTCGAGCGTTTTCAGCAACTCCTGAAGGCGCTGCCGGTCTTGTTCCTGGTCCACCAGATTTGCAGCACCTTCCACGAAAACCATGTGTGCCATGTCGTCTGTGGCAAGTGCTCCCTGCCGGTAAAGCTGTTCGACCGATTTCATCAGCCGGTTGTATTCGCTGCGCTCTTGTTCCAGGCGGCGAGCCAGGTCCGTGCGCATCGCTTCCATCGTCCATCCCCGGAAGTTCTCGTTGATAAACCGGGCCGACGCATCAAGATCATCCTGCGAAATATCCAACCGGAGCAGCCGATCTCGCACCACGCCCGACTTCGTCACCACTACCGCGAGCACTTTCTGATCTCCGAGCCGCGAAAAATATACGTGCTCCAGAGCGTTTTTCGATCCGCCGATCGCCACTGCCACGCCAACATTCTTTGAAATCAACGACAGAACGTGCGAAGTTCGCTCCATGAACTCCTGTACGTCTGAAACCCCGCCCAAAGATTCTTTAATGATGCCCTCGTTCTCTCCTGAGAGCCGGGCATCACCCGTAAGTTGTTCCACATAATATCGATAGGCCTCTGGACTCGGAACTCTTCCTGCCGACGTGTGGGGCTGCTCCAGAAATCCCGAGTCGGCCAAATCCGCCATCACATTGCGAATCGTCGCTGGACTCAATCCCTCCCGATTGGTGCGGGCCAACGTACGCGATCCCACCGGTTCGCCTGTGGCGATATAAGTTTCCACGATTGCGGTCAGGATCTCGCGTTCGCGCCCACCGATGGGTGTTCCAGGTTGCATAGCCTAATTATCCCATTGAACCAAAGCAGGACAAACTTTGGCTATGACTAAATGCCTAAGTGCATTAGATGCAATACGGCTGGCAAGGTTTCGAGCGCACCACTACTGAATTTGAATGACACTCTCGCCCGCTTGGCTCTTGATTTCCGCGGCACGGTCAACCACGCGACGGGCAAAACTAAATAGATCCTTCGCGTGCGGCGAATCCTCACCTTCAAGTACGCTAGGTTTACCTGAGTCACCGGCTTTTCGAATATCAGGATCCAATTGAATACTGCCCAGAAATTCGACATCGAACTGCGCGGCAGTTTTCTCTGCTCCACCTCTGGAAAATATATCAATCTCGTGCTGACAATGGGGGCAGACAAAATAACTCATATTCTCGACCATACCCACGAGATCGACTTTCATCTGCCGGAACATCTCAATGGCCTTGCGTGCATCCTGCAACGACACATCGGATGGCGTAGAGACGACAATTGCACCGCTCAGCGGAACCGTCTGAATCAGTGAGAGGGCCACGTCCCCCGTACCCGGAGGCAGATCCACAATCATGTAATCCAACTTGCCCCAAACTACCGATCCCAGAAACTGCTTGATGATGGAATGTAGCATCGGCCCACGCCATATCAATGGCTTATCCCCTGGATTCAGAAATCCCACGGAGATGACCTTCACCCCATGAGCTTCCAAGGGCTCGATACGATTGTCGCCCAGAACTTTCGGTTGCTCGTTAACGCCAAGCATCAACGGAACATTGGGGCCGTAAACGTCGGCATCGAGCAGTCCGACTTTGTGTCCAAGCTTCGCCAGTGCCAGCGCCAAATTCACGGCGAGCGTGGTCTTGCCGACGCCTCCCTTGCCCGAACCCACGGCAAGAATGGTATCCACTCCCGGCAATGGTTGCGGAGCAGGCGGCTGTTGTCCCGGCTGGCCGGGATGTTGATGCTGATGTGCGTTCAAGTGAAGACCTCTTCCGGTTGGCTATTAAGTAGTAATCAATTATACAAGCCGCCCAACGGACTTTTGCTTCCTAACGGTTCTTCTTCCGCGCGAGTTCCGCACGTCGAATCTCCCGCCGTCGCCCGGCATCTTCGTAGCGCCTGCGCTGTTCCTCCGTCTCCGGAATCACCGGCGCAACCGGGACATGACTGCCTGACTTGTCCACCGCGACAAAAGTTAAATACGCAGAACTAACATGCTTGCAGTCGTCCACCAAGTAGTTTTCGACCCAGGCCTTTACGCCAATTTCCATTGAAGTCCGGAAGACCCGGTTCACCGATGCCCGTAGGATGACCAAATCGCCGACGCCAACCGGCACCCAGAAATCCATGTGATCAATCGACGCTGTCACCACGTAACGCCTCGAATGGCGATGAGCTGCGAGCGCGCCAGCCAAATCAATCCAGTGCATCAAGCGCCCGCCCAGAAGGGACCCCAGCGGATTGGCATCATTCGGCAGAACGATTTCATTCATTTCTGATTGCGAATCGCGCACCGGGCGCGGCGTCAGTTGAGTGGATTCAGTCATAGTTCGATTGTAATGGCCTCGCGCATAGCTACCAAAACCGATGTAGTAATCTGGCTAGACTATGGACCGCATTGCAATGCTTAA
>JBEKTR010000124.1:0-10586 GCA_049515835.1 Terriglobales bacterium | reverse complement strand
GAGCACAATCCCGACCTCGTATTTCTCGACGTTCAAATGCCCGGACTCGACGGCTTTGGCGTCATCAAGAAGCTGCTCGACCGCAAGCACCCGTTGCCCAAGATTATTTTCGCCACGGCCTTCGACCAGTACGCCGTCAAAGCCTTTGAAGTCAACGCCGTCGATTATCTGCTCAAGCCCTTCGACAAAAAGCGCGTCGCCCAATCGCTTCAGAAAGCCCGCGCCCAAACAGATTCCGCCGCCAGCTCTTCCGACAGGCTCGAGACTCTGGTCAAAATGCTGGAATCACAAAAGCCGCAGGCTTCGAAGCTCTTGCTCAAAACTGCCGGCCGCCTGTTCCTCGTCAACCAAAAAGACATTTGCTACGCCTCGATTGAAGACGGCATCATCACCGTGGTCACCGGCGGCGTGGCCGGCATGGAGGGCCAATCCAATTGTCGCACTCTAGAAGAACTGCTCGAGAGCCTTGAGCCCAATCTCTTTTGGCGCGCTCATCGCTCTTATCTGGTCAATATCAACCGTATTAAAGAGGTCGTTCCCTGGTTCAAGAGTTCTTACCAGCTCCGCATGGACGACAAAAAGCAGACCGAAATCCCCGTCAGCCGAGCCCAAACCAAGCGCCTCCGCGAGCTTTTCGGCCTGTAGCCGAGAACCTCGCAGCCGCCAACAACCTTGTCATTCCGAACCCGCTTTAACGGTGAGGAATCTGCTTCTACACGAAAGTCACACCCCCTCTGGCAGCCTCTTCCCCGTCAATCGCATCTATTTTCCTATCGTTTTTTGTGCCCGGCAGTCTATACAATGTTGACGTAGCGTTGCATCGCATGTTCCGCATCCGCACAAATCGCATTTCGGCGACGGTCAGGTTTCTCGCTCTGGCCGGAGTCTTGCTGGTCGCTTTCAGCGGATTCGCCCAAGCGGTGCACGTCCACGCCGACGACTCCAAGTTGCCGAGCCACGAGTGTTCACTGTGCTCGGTCGCCCACTCCGGCGCGATCGTCAGCATTGCCTATCAGCCTTCTCCAATGTTCACCCTCACCGAGCTGTTCATCGCTCCGGAGAGGGTTTCGCAATCTTCCGGCTTTGTTTTTTCTCTCCGCATTCGCCCACCTCCAACGGTTTAGGGACCTTACAGACCGACTGAGTCCGCAATAACGCGGATTCACGCTCCAACCCTATTCCATTTCCTTTGGAGGAATTCATGCTGGCTTCTCATAAGAAGCCGCTTCATGCGGCTTTTGCATTCGCTTTCTTCGTTTTGTCCTTGTGGTTCGTGTTTTCGACTTCAGCTTCGGCCCAATCCGGCGGTGGCACCATTCTCGGCTCCGTCGTCGATCCTTCGGGCGCAGTCATTCCCGGTGCCACCATCGAGATTCACAACCCCGTCAGCGCCTTTGACCGCTCCACTACCACCGACGCTTCCGGAAATTTCGTCTTCCCCAACATTCCCTTCAATCCCTACCACATGACCATCACCGCGCAGGGCTTCGCTCAAACCGCGCAGGATGTCGAAGTTCGCTCCGCTGTGCCCATCACCTTGAAGCTCAATCTCGCAGTCGCCACCAACTCCTCCACCGTAACTGTCGAAGCTGGCAGTGATCTGGTAGAAACCGACCCTACCGGGCACTCCGACGTTGACCGCAGTTTGTTCAACAAAATTCCCCTCGAAAGCAAGTCCTCGTCCGTGAGTAGTCTGGTCACGCTGGCCTCGCCGGGCGTTTCGGCGGATTCGAACGGCCTCTTTCACGGATTAGGCGACCACGCCTCCAACTCGTTTTCCGTGGATGGCCAGCCCATCACCGACCAGCAAAGCAAAGTCTTCTCCAACCAGATTCCTCTCGACTCCATCCAGTCGCTCGAAGTCATTCCCGGAGCGCCGCCAGCCGAATATGGCGGCAAGACCAGTCTCGTCATCGTGGCCACCACTCGCTCCGGTCAGGGCGTCAAACCACCGCATGGCAGTGTCACCACTTCTTATGGTTCTTTCGGTTCGTCGAATGTGGGCTTCGATCTGGCTTACGGCGGCAGCAAATGGGGCAATTTCATCTCCGCCAATGGACTCAATAGCGGACGCTTCCTCGATCCGCCGGAATTTGCCGTCATGCACGACAAAGGCAACGAAGAAAATATTTTCGACCGTGTGGACTACCAGGTCTCCACGAACGACTCTATCCATCTGAATCTCGGGTTCAGCCGTTCCTGGTTTCAGACGCCAAACTCTTTCGATTCCCAGTATGCAACTCCATGGAACGGGATCATCGTCAACAACAACGGCCTCGATCCCAATGGCAACCTCGTCGGCCCCGCCGACCAGCGCTCCAAAATCGACACCTTCAATATCGCACCCGTCTGGACACGCATTCTAAGCCCGGCTACCGTGCTGAATTTCGGTGGCTTCGTTCGGCGCGATGCCTACAATTACTATCCCAGCGACAATCCTTTCGCCGATCTCGGCCCCGCAAACCTTCAGCAGGAAACCATCGCGCAAAATCGCACTCTCGCCAACACCGGCGTCCGCACTGATGTTACGCACGCGAAAGGTATCCACAACATCAAAGCCGGCGCAACCTACGAGCAGACGTTCCTCACTGAGAATTTCAACCTGGGAATCGTCGATCCAAATCTAAACGCTCCCTGTCTCGATGCCAGCGGCGCACCGGTTTTCGTCGGCAATCCCGGAGTGAACAATCCGGTCAACTGCCCAACCGCCAATTCCATCAATACCGCGCTTTACCCCACTCCGTTCGTTGCCAACCCAAATTTCAACCCTCTGCTCGGTTGCTACGACCTCACCCGTCGAACGCCCTCGCCGCTCGATAACTGCCCCACCGCTGCCAGCGGCCTGTACGCCTTTCACGGTCACACCGACGTCAAGGAACTCGGTCTCTACATCCAGGATTCCATCACCAAAGGACCATGGGCTTTAAACATTGGCATTCGTGGGGACCTATACAACGGACTCGTCGTTGCACGCCAGGCCGAGCCGCGTCTCGGCGTTGCCTACAACGTCAAGCGGACGAACACCGTTCTGCGTGCTTCCTACGCCCGCACCATGGAGAGTCCCTTCAATGAAAATCTTGTGCTCTCAAGCACGGGCTGCGCCAATTCGGTCTTGAATCCACTGCTCGCATGCGCCCAGCCCGCATCTTCGGGCGCCACTCCATTTGATCCCGGTTATCGCAATGAATTTCATGCAGGCCTTCAGCAGGCGTTCGGCAAGTATGCCGTCATCAGCGGCGACTATATCTGGAAGTACACACACAACGCCTACGATTTCAGCGTCTTGGGTGCGACTCCCATAACCTTCCCCATCGAATGGCACAATTCCAAAATCCCCGGCTACGCCGTGCGTGTGAGCGTGCCCGATTATCATGGCTTCTCGGCGCTGGTTGTATTTTCGAGTGTGGCAGCGCGTTTCTTTACCCCACAGATCGGCGGCGCGGGCGCCGTTCCCTCCATCGCTTCGAGCACCGGTATCACGCCCTTCCGCATTGACCATGATGAAGTGTTCAATCAGACAACCCACCTGCAATACCAACCCTGGAAGCGCGGCCCCTGGGTTGGCTTCAACTGGCGTTACGATAGCGGCCTCGTCGCTGGTCAAACGCCGTGTTTCGGAGGCAATTGCGCCCAAGGCGTAACTTTGGACGGTATCAACTACATCACCATGACGGATTCGTTCGGCACACCCTTGACCGCTGATCAGGAATTTCAATCCGGGCTGTATTGCGGTTCCCAACGCGCCACGCCCACCACTCCGATTGGCATGGTCGTTCCCGGTATCGCCGCGCGCGCTTGCCCAGTCTCGCAATTCGGTTCGACGCTCTTGCAAGTGCCCGCGCCGGGAACCGAAAACGACGACAGGAACCCTCCCCGCATCGCCCCACGAAACCTGTTTGATATTTCTCTCGGCGATGACAATCTGTTTCACGGCGACCGCTTTAAATGGAGCGCACAGATCACGGCCATCAACATCACAAACAAATACGCGCTCTACAACTTCCTCTCCACTTTCAGCGGCACTCATTATGTGACGCCGCGCTCTCTGACCGCGGAAATTGGATTCCACTTCTAGACACTTCGGCAAAAAATGGCGAGCGGGGAGGAACTGTCCGCTCGCCGGCAAATGGTCAGGTATTATGCAGCCAAATCCTCGAGCGCGCTGCGGTCGCGAATGATGAGCGTCGTTCCATCCAGCCGGATGAGTTCCTTCCGCCGGAGTTCGCTCAATAAACGCGTAACCGTTTCGCGCGACGTCCCAATCATCTGCGCCATCTCCTCATGCGTTGCCGCGGCATGCACTCGCGCTTCCGGATTACTACGCCGCTCCTCCGACACCCAGGACAGCAGAAGGCGGGCCAGCTTCCCCGCCGAAGAGCGCGCCAGCATCAAGTCGTGGATGTCGCGATAGGCCGCCTGGAAGTCCTGGCTCATCACCCGTGTCGCGTGCAGACCCGCTTCCGTGTTCGTCCGCAGCAGCCGCAACAATCCTTCACGCTCCACGAAATTCACTTGGCATGGCATGGACGTCTCTGCCGTTACTTCATACGGCTCGCCCGCAACCACCGCGCTCAAGCCCAGCACCGACCCGGGCCCGGCGATGCGAACGATCAAGACCTTCCCCTCGCGCGATGTGGTCGAGAGCTTCACGCGGCCTGAGCACAAAACGAGAGCGCCTCGCGGTGTTTGCCCTTCAACGAACAACAACGCTCCACCGGGATAGAGTGTTAAATGGCTGGCCGCATCAAGCGCTTTCAATCCCTCATGGGATAAGTGGCAGAACCAACCCGGCTGGTTCAATTTGCAGGTCACACAGCTTTCGCACATTTCCAGTCCGTAGGGAGTATTCATTTCGTCCTTCGCATTTGATTGTGGATTGAGTTCCGATTTGCTTGGCAAATTCCATCGCCGGAAATCTCGCCATGGAGGTGTATCGTTGCTCGCGTCCGCGAGCAGGCTGGTGCATAGCCTCTGGATGGTTTCATCGTTCGAGCGCATGCCCGCAATCAAGTCCCAACCGGCGGTGGTGTCGCCGCGGTCCCGCCAGTGCAAGCTGCACGCGAAAAGGTAAAGCAGGTCGTTGCCGCTGGGTGGCAGCAGCGACAATTGACCCAATAAAACGCCTGGGTGCGGGGTTACCCGCACTATTTCACAAAGTGGCATGGCTCACACTCCTCGAGTCGCCTTCACGACGCGATCGGGGGTAGTGCAATACATAGGCAAGCCGGTTGCCGTTTCTTTTGCGACGTAAGTGATTGGATCTACTAGGTTCGGAATTGCAGCAGGTGCCGACAACACGGCATTGTGCCGAAAAGTCGTCAGTCGAAAGTAGCTAAGGATTAGTTAATTACTAGAGAAGCAATCCGGCGGCTTAGCTTTCAAACTCGCTGCGGTCAATTCCCATTTTCTGCATGCGGGATTGCAATGTCGTCCGCTTTAGACCGAGACGCGCGGCCGCCCCATGGATTCCCGCAATTACGCCCTCACTCTGGCGCAAGGCACGCAGAATGTGGTCGCGCTCCACGCTTTCGAGCGTGCCATGTTCATGGCCCGGGCCCGAAACCATAAGTTCCGCCAGCGGCGCATATAACACTTCGCTTTGCGTAAGAATGACGCAGCGTTCGATGAAGTTTTCCAGCTCACGGACGTTTCCCGGCCAATGCCAATTGATGAACACACGCATGGTGTCAGAAGGAATGCTGGCAATGTGCTTATTCATGCGCTGGCAGAATTTGTGCACAAAGTGACGCACCAGCAGGGGAATATCTTTGCCGCGTTCGCGCAGCGGCGGTGATGTTATGGGAAATACATTGAGCCGATAGTAAAGATCGGCGCGAAACGTACGGTCGGCGACGCTTTGCGCCAGATCGCGATTGGTCGCCGCGACCAGCCGCGCGTCCACGCGTATGGTTCGGGTACCGCCCAGCCGTTCGAATTCCTGGTCTTGCAGCACCCGCAACAACTTGGGTTGCAATTCCATGGGAATCTCCCCCACTTCATCAAGAAACAAGGTTCCGTGGTTGGCCAATTCGAGACGCCCGATTTTTTGGCTGACCGCGCCGGTGAACGCGCCCTTTTCGTGGCCGAATAATTCGCTTTCGAGCAATCCTGTGGGAATAGCCGCGCAATTCAGCTTGATAAAGCTGGATTGGGCGCGGCTGCTAAGGCGGTGAACGGCGCGCGCGATGAGTTCCTTGCCGGTTCCGGTCTCACCAAGAATCAAGACGGTCGAATTGGTGGGTGCCACGGTCCGCACATGGCCTAAAGCGCGCTTGAGAGGTTCGCTGTCGCCCACAATTTCGTCGAAGCTGGATTGCCGGGTCACCGGCGCTCCGATATCTACTTGCTCCGTCAACAATTTGGCGCTGAGCTCATCCAGCAGCCGGTCCATGCGTTCGTGGTCGAGAGACGCAGCGATTTGCGCTGCAATTTGCTCGAGCAGTGCGATCTCTTTTTGCGGAAAGGCGGTGAGACGGGTGCCGCACAATATGAGCGCGCCCAGCTTCATTTGACCGTGTATCAAGGGAATGGCGCAGGCCGAGCGTACACCGAGTTTCAATTGTTCTTCGACCAGGGGAGAAGCAATTGTGCTCAATTCTGCGTGGGTAAAGATTCTTGCCCGCTCACCGTGAAATGCGATACCGGTGATCGAGTGCTCAAACGGCATGCGCGTTCCTGAAATATCCTCGATCAGTGAGGAATCGAGCGCGCCAATCAAAATCGAGTTTCCTGTTTTTTCATAAAGCGTGAATGCCACCGTTTCGGCCGGGACTATGGAGCGGATGGAATTGGCAATCAGAGGAAAAACCTGCCGCAATGGTTGTGAGGAATTGAGCACGCTGACCACGGAGCTCAGCGCGCCCAGACGCTTTTCGGCGCTTTGCCGAGCCTCGCGGGTCACGACATTTTCGACAGCGTGGGCCGCGAAGTCGGCCACTCGCCTTAACAGCGCCACTTTTTCGGGGGTATAGTCATTAGCGCGACGGCTTCCCACGCCCATCGCGCCAAAACGCTCCTGCACAGTTGTGAGGGGTAGGATGCAGTAGGATTTGAGATTTTTCTTGTGCAACCAAACGACGGCGCGGGAAAAGAAAGGGAAATCCAGGGTTCGATGGGGAACCACCAACGGCTCCTGCGTGCGCCAGACATATCCACCGGCACAATCGTCAACCTGCCAATCCGTGGGATCATGCTTGTGATCGGGGCACTCGGCTAGATACACGCGCATGGTGTGACTAGCGGCGTCGAATATCGAAAAACTAGATTCGTGCCAGTCTTCCCATACCCGCAGGATTCGCGCGAGTTCGTCGAACAAAGCCGGAAGACTGCCACAACGCGGCAGAAGCTCGGACGCATCCAGCAGAGTTTCATAATGCCGAGGCTCTCTTTGTTCCTCGTTGCTTCCCTGGTTGCGAATGAGACTGAGCGGCGCTTTGCCGGAGTTGGATAGTTTCTCATCATGCGGTCGTGAGCTTGACATCAGACACATCCTTATGGCCGTAGAAACATGGCTGCGGTCGGACACGTGCCTTTCCTTTTGAAGCAGTTCTTGCGATCGCCTTTCCGTCGAATGGATAATTCCGGGCCAAGCGGCTTTCGATGCCCGATGATGGTAAGGGCAGGAGGAAGTGAAACGGAACTGAATCGGGAACACTTAGGGCAAGCAGTCTGTAGGCGCGGGAAACGCGACGCCAGTGGCCAGAGTTTGAAGCGACGTCAGAAACAAAATAGCGGTGCATTTGCCCGAGTACTCACTTCCACCCCCTCGTGCAGTTGCCAAGCCGGCTCGCAAAGGACTGAAACCGATGCGCCTCCGGGTTCGTTGCCCAAGCCTATGATGTAAGCATAAGAAAATCAAGTTCTTTTCGTCGGGCGATAAAAGAACGTCTCATTTTGCGACAATATGAGTTGGGATTAGCATGACTAAATGGCGCGCGGCTGGGAGAGCAAATCCGTCGAAGACCAGCAGGCGGAGGCGGCCGCGGAGAAGAAGCAATACAAAGCACAGCTCACCGCCGATGAGATCAAGCTGAAACAACAAATTCAAGGGTTGGAACTCTCGAAGCAGCGCGTACAGCAGCAATTACGGTCGGCGAGAAATGACCAACATCGCGAAATGTTGCGGCTTGCATTGGCCGACCTTGAGCACAAGTTGTCTTTACTCTCCCGATGAACCGTCGGAGCCCTGAGAAAAAATTTCCATTTCATGCCATTGCGGCTTTGCGACGAAGTGGAGAGGTGTAGAATTCCTGAGAAGTTCTTATAAATCCGCAAGCGTACGAACTGCATGACCACGAACGAGCCCGCTCCTCTCCCCGTCCCTGATTTTCGCGCGCTGTTTGAATCCTCTCCGGCCTTGCATCCGATTCAACGACAGCCCATTCGCAACGCACCAGAGTAATCTTACCGCTCTGCTCCCTCACGTATAATCTTGTCTATGAAGGCTTACGTCTATGTGTCGCTGAAGAAGAGCGTCCTCGATCCCCAGGGAAAGACCATCCATGGTGCCTTACAGAAAATGGGCTACAAAGGGCTCGACGGCGTGCGGCAAGGCAAGTATTTCGAGCTGGATTTGGCCAATAATCTGACCAAACCGGAAGCCGAGGCGGAGGTCACACGGATTGCGAGTACGGTGCTGACCAATCCGGTGATTGAAGAGTTCCAGATCAAGGTCGAATAGATCTGGTTGAATAAGTCTGGTCGAATAAATCAGGTTGAGTGAATTCGGGGGCGAAGTTTCCGTATGTGTGGGATTGTTGGCTATGTGGGGAAAAAGCCGGTTGTTCCGGTGATCATTGAAGGTCTGCGCAAGCTGGAGTATCGCGGTTATGATTCCGCGGGCATTGCGGTTTGCGGCAACGGAGAAGGCCTGCAAGTGCGCCGCGCGGAAGGCAAGTTGCGCAATCTGGATGAAGTTATCCGGCAACACCCGCTCGACGGAACTTATGGAATCGGACACACCCGCTGGGCCACGCACGGACGCCCGAGCGAAGAGAACGCGCACCCTCTGCGCGATTGCACCGGGCGGATCGTGGTGGTGCACAACGGCATTGTCGAGAACTACGTCGCACTCAAGAAGAAGCTGATTGAGGAAGGCCACAAGTTTGTCACCGAAACCGATACGGAAGTCATTGCGCATCTGGTTGAAAAATTTTATTTGAAGCATGACAACGGCAGCCGGCCATCACTCGAAGAAGCCGTGCGCAAGACGGTGAAAATGCTGAGCGGCGTGTTCGCGCTGGGCGTGATTGCCGTGGATGAGCCGAACAAAATTGTCGCGGCGCGCAATGGCCCGCCGGCAGTGATTGGACTCGGCAATGACGAATATTTCGTTGCCTCGGACGTGCCCGCTATTCTTTACCACACGCGCGATTTATTCTTTCTCGGCGATGGCGACCTGGCAGTGATTACGCCGAATGGCGTCGAGCTGACCGATTTTGATGGAAAGCCCGTCCGGCGCGAAGTGCAGCACGTCACCTGGGACCCCATCATGGCGGAAAAAGGCGGGTTCAAGCACTTCATGCTCAAGGAGATTTATGAGCAGCCGCGCGCCGTCCGGGACACCACGTTGGGACGGATTTCGCAGGAAACCGGCCATGTTTACCTCGACGAGATGAAGATTAGCGACGCAGAGTTCAAGGCAGTACGCAAAATCAATATTGAAGCCTGCGGAACCAGTTGGCATGCGGGACAAGCGGGCAAGTTCATGATTGAGAGCATGGCTCGCGTGCCGGTCGAAGTGGATTATGCGAGCGAGTGGCGCTATCGCGATCCGATTGTGGGCGCCGATGAGATCACTATGGTGATTTCGCAATCGGGCGAGACTGCGGACACAATTGCGGCGCAGCGCGAGGCGAAAGCCAAAGGCTCGAAGACGCTTGCGATCTGCAACGTTGTCGGTTCGATGATTACGCGCGAGGCGGCAGGCACGATTTATACGCATGCCGGGCCGGAAATCGGCGTGGCTTCGACCAAAGCTTTCACGGCGCAGCTTACGGCGCTCTATCTGTTCTCGCTTTATCTGGCGCAAGTGCGCGGCACCATGAGCAAAGAACAAGCCACGCAGGCGGTGTATGAGCTGACCCGCATCCCCGGCAAAATTGAGCAATTGCTCACCCGCGATGAGCAATGCGAAGAGCTGGCTAAACTTTACGTTCGCGCCCAGGATTTTCTTTTCTTAGGCCGCGGCATTCACTATCCGATTGCGCTTGAAGGCGCGCTGAAGTTGAAAGAGATTTCGTATATCCATGCGGAGGGTTATCCAGCGGGCGAAATGAAGCATGGCCCGAACGCGCTGATCGATGAAAATTTGCCGGTTGTGATTATCGCCACGCGCGACCCGAAAAGCGAGCTTTCGATGATTCGGTACGAAAAGTCGATGTCGAACCTGAAGGAAGTGAAAGCGCGCTCGGGCAAAGTGATTGCGCTGGCTACGGAAGGCGACGAGGAAATGAAAGACGCCGCGGATCACGTGCTTTATATTCCGCCAGCTCCGGAAGAATTGGCGCCGATTCTGGAGATAGTGCCGCTGCAACTGCTGGCGTATCACATTGCCGTCCGCCGCGGATGCGACGTGGACCAGCCGA
>JBEKTR010000123.1:0-10650 GCA_049515835.1 Terriglobales bacterium | reverse complement strand
TCAGCGGATTTGAACGCCGTGATGTCGGTTGAGCTGCCTGCGAATTGCTCTAAATCACCTGCAGCAGAAAAAACGGGATGACCAACCGTGTGAATCCACCTCACTACCCCATTCTGTAAAACTATACGAAACGCCTGATCATAATCCGCTTCTTCCTTAATCGCCCGTTCGATAATGATCCTCCACTGAGGGCGATCTTCCGGGTGGACCCGTTCGGTATATTGTTCCCAGGTTGGCGACCCCTTCGCGGGATCGAACCCATAAATCCGGTAAAATTCGTCGGAGAGGTGAACCGCCTCTCGATTGGGCACGCGCCACGCCCAGCTAGCCGTGTGAGTCAGCCTTTGCGCCTCTGTCAGGTATGCTTGTCGCCGCTTCAGTTCCTGGGTGAGCAGTTCTTGCTCGGTAATGTCCATCGCGGTACCGAGAAACCCTTTAAGGACCTCGCCTTCAACAACAGGAATTCCGACACAGCGGATATAGCGCAGTTCCCCATCTGGACGAATGATTCGTTTTCTTACATCGCACCCACAATGTTCCGCATGCATGCTCTTTATGGTGTTAGCCATAAAATCGCGGTCTTGGGGGTGAATGGTGGCGAGATATTGCTCAAGTGTGGGGGCTCCCTTCTGTAGATCTAAGCCATAAATCTTGAACAATTCTTCGGACCAATAATAAAAAAAGCCTGCGGGGTTGAATGCCCAACTCCCCATATGCGCCAAGCGCTGTCCTTCATTGATATAAAACTGGCTTCGCTGCAACGCTTCTTCAGCGCGCTTGCGATCTTCGATATCGGTCACGACCCCATACCACTTGGCAATATTTCCACCTTTATCTCGGAGCGGTACACCGCGATCCAAATGCCAGCGATATTGCCCATCCGAGCGGCGAAAGCGTACTTCGTTTTCGTGAGGATTACCGTTTGAAACTGCTTCCATCCATTTAGCTGCATGCCGTTCAAGATCATCCGGATGAATTGCAGATTTCCACCCCGATCCGGCTGTTTGATCTACAGATAAGCCGGAGTACCCCACAAAGTGCTTGTTAACGTATGTATTGGACCCGTCGGGTCCGGTACTCCAGACCGTCGACGGAATTGTATCGATCACATCGCGAAGCTCTCTTTCACTTTTGAGAAGCGAGTCTCGCTGCCGCTCCAAATGGAGGAGTCGGAGGCGATAAAGCTCCACAAGGCCGGCCAAGAAGAGAACCACGATTAGAGAACGAAACCAGACGGTCTGGTAGAAGGCGGGAGCAATCGCAAAATCCAGTGTGGCGCCGGCTTCGTTCCACACGCCGTTGTCATTCGATGCGATTACACGAAACCGATATTTCCCGGGACCCAGGTCCGTATAAAAAGCTTCGCGACGCGTGCCCGCGTCCTGCCAATCGCGATCATGCCCATCGAGTCGATAGCGAAACTTCACATTTTGAGGAATGAGAAAACTCGGCGATGTATAGCCAATCTGGAGGTCGCGAGTCAAAGGTGGAAGGTGAAGACCTTCTTGTGGTTTGAATTGCTTTCGGTCAGCAACAACGGTCTCGATGTAGGTCGGCGAAACCGTCCCCTCACCCGAGAGATGTGACGGGTCAATCATCTGAAGAACCACATTGTTTACAAACCACAGGCGCCCGTCGGGAGATTTCGCGGCCGGATTGAACGTCACGGGACCTGGTAGAGCTCCGTCCAGCGTACCGAATACTCGTGCCTGAACGATAGTGTCTGGATGAATCCACCATCGTTGGAAGTCCGAGGCTGGAATCTCTATAAATCCACAGGGCGTATTGAGCCACAGATTTCTCTTGTCGTCCACGGCGAAGCCAGTGACCCCGTCGCAAGGAAGTCCGTTTTCTTTGCCCAGGCGCTGAACTTTCGCGGAGCGGAGCACCACCAGTCCAGTATCAGATGCGGTGATCACTGACCCATCCGGATCAACAGAAATCTGATGGGCAGTCTTCTCTGCCCACGAACCCTTCAGATTCAAGGGAAAGGTGCGCGCAATACCTTCCCGGAAAAATGTCAAGTCACCTGTGAGTGCGCCCAGCCAAATGCCGCCCTTCGGGTCTGCGGCAATGGTGTTAGCAGGCGGAACCGGAGGCTCGGGGAAGTCCTCGCGTACCTTGAAATCTCGGATGCGGATGAGTCTTCTTTGCGAACCTTTACATTGCGCCCAAATATTGCCGTCAGCATCCTCGGTAATACCGAGCACCAAACCCAGTGGGTGATGGTCGGGCCCCGTAATACGCCGGAAGCGGCCATCTTTGTAGATAAAGAGCCCGTCGTCAACGCCAACCCAGATGTTGCCCTGATGGTCTTCGAGCAATGAACCCACTTGCTCTCCCGGCACGCGAACTGAGGAGACGGCTCCATTCCGAATGAAGTCGAGAGTGCCGAGATTTCCTACCCAAAGCGTCCCGTCTTTCGCGGCCATCACCGAATTGGCGCCGTCGCGTCCAAGCCCCTCGGATGTCGAAAAAGTAGTGACCGGAAGATCCCGAAAATTGTCGATACCGTTGGACGTGGCCGCCCAGACTATCCCGTCGCCGCCTTCGTAGAGATCGAAGACAGCGTCGCTGGATAAGCCGTCCGCTCGTCCAAAATGTTCGACGGTTTGGTCGTGAATGCGGTAGATGCCGCTCCCATACGTTGCGATCCAGAGGTTCTTATCGGAATCTTGGATCAACGCCTCAATATTGAGCTTACTTCCGTCGAAGTTTGGGAGAACGACCGGCGTCAGAACGCCATTCCGGAATCTTTCAAGCCCACGTCCCGGCCCCGTCGACTCCATTCCGACCCATAAGGAACCGTCGGAATCCCTGACAAGACTGTGGATGGGGTCTTGCCCCACGTTTGATCGAAGCTGCTTAGGGCTGTAGATCTCGGGGGCTGCACCCACTTTCCAATGGAGCAACGACGTGTCGCCTCCGATCCAAAATCCTCCTTTCCCGTCGGGAATGATTGGAAGCGGGTTGTGAAACGTTATACCCTCAGCCTTCCCGAAGCAGCGGATTCCCGCGTCCGTTGCGTGACACAGAATTCGGTCCGTACTTGCTAAAGAAAGGGCCCACATAGATCCGTCAGAATCTTCGTGCATGCCGGTAATTACCGGAACATCGTAATGGGAAATCACCACATTGTCCCTGACGTGGACGAGCTCGCTTTGAGTGGCAATCCAAAATTCTCCCACTCGCACACTGACAAGTCTGCGAATTCGTGTAGCAGCGATCGGAGGCGACCAGGGAGTAAAACGGATGCCGTCAAAACGCCACACGCTACGCTTGTTGCCCACCCAGAGATATCCCTCTTTTGATTGTGAAATCCAAAACGGAGTGTTCGGAAGGAATCCGTCTTGTATTCGCCATGCAGTATGCGCGTATTGGGTAAGGCGCTTGTTCGGATCCAACGCATTAGCAACGCTTAACGTGAGCCACAGCGATAACACGCAAATCAGAAACGATTTACCGCTGCCGCGGAGCAATGCAGAACCCAAATGAGATGGAGTGCCATGTTTCATATTTAAATACTGAGAGTCAATCTTAGACGGCCAAAGCGGTCGACTCCGACACCTCAGTCGGCATCGTGAATTGAAAAGTTGCACCCTTTTGGCCGTTAAAAATAGCCCATAACCGGCCACCATGTGACTCGACGATTGAGCGGCTAATGGCCAACCCCATCCCGCTGCCCTGCGCCTTTGTGGTGAAGAAGGCCGAAAATATTTGTTCCACTTTCTCCGTGGGCAACCCCACACCCGTGTCACTAATGGAGAACAATGCTTTCGAATCCTGTATCTGCGACTGCACGATAAGCTCTCCTCCCGAACTCTTCATGGCTTCGATGGCGTTGAGCTTGAGGTTCATGAACACCTGCTGTACTTGCACGCGGTCAGCCATGATTTCGGGCAAGTCAGCCGCAAGTTGCGCGCCCACTTTCACCGAAGCTCTGGCCACCTCGCGATCCAACAGCGTAAGAATCCCCTTGATGACTCCGTTCACGTCGATCAACTCACGATGCGGAGGGGATTTCCTGTAAAACACGGTGGCTGACACGAAAAAACGTCGTGCCCACCTTCGGGCGGTCATTCCCTTGTCCCGCTTTGTTTCCAGAACCGTCATCATACGCGTACACCCAAAAGAGTGCCCTCACTCGCCCAACATGGGAGGCGGCTGGGGCATTCGTTTTTTACTCGACGCGAACGGCATCGGAACGGCAGTGATAATAGCCATGATCCGCAAAATTGAGAGTTCGTCCGCACTATAGAGACGAATAACACCGGGGTCGCTTGCGACTTCCGCTAGAGGCGCTCGCGCTTGCTGGCTACAAACCTTATTTCATGGCAGCGCTGGCTCTAAGCTCAAATCTGCACATCGTCTTGCGGAATTCCGGGTATGCCGACTCCTTCTTCAGCGACAGGTCTCGAGATGCCCAGTCTTCTCATCTTCGCGAGGAGCGTAGTTCGCTTCAGGCCCAGTTTTGCCGCTGCGCCTCGTGGTCCACCGACAATCCAACGAGCTTGCTCAAGCGTCTCCACAATCAGAGCGCGATCCGAATCTTCCAAAGTCATCGCTGAGTGAAAAGTTCGGATGTGATGCAGGCTGGGAGGTACGAGCTCTATTTGTTTCTTATGGAGTGGGTTCTGGAGCACGCCGTCCCGCGAAAGAATAACGGCCCGTTCCACCAGGTTCTGCAACTCGCGAACGTTGCCGGGCCAGGAATACCATTGGAACGCCGCCATAGTCTCCGGAGGGACGCTTTCGACTGTCTTCCCCATGCGGCGGCTGAACATTTTCATAAAATGCATGACGAGAACGGGGATGTCCTCTCGTCGCTCTCGGAGCGCTGGCAACAAGATGGGAAACACGTTTAGACGATAGTAAAGATCACTGCGAAACTGGCCGCGCGCTGCCATCCTTACTAGATTACGATTGGTCGCAGCGACTAGCCTGACGTCCACTTTGTGCGTGCGACCGCTTCCTAATCGCTCGAACTCTTGCTCTTGCAGCACTCGCAGCAATTTCGGTTGTAGCGAGGGAGGAATGTCTCCGACTTCGTCCAAAAACAGAGTGCCTTTATCGGCCATTTCGAAGCGCCCGATCTTCTGTGCGATCGCGCCGGTGAAGGCTCCCTTCTCATGGCCAAACAATTCGCTTTCTAGAAGATCCAGCGGAATGGCTGCGCAATTTAGCTTGATAAAAGCGCGCCCGCAACGTTGACTAGCCTTATGGATGGCTTGCGCAATGAGTTCTTTTCCAGTACCGGTTTCGCCCTCGATGAGCACAGTCGAGTCTGTGGGCGCAACCTGCTCAACCTGATCAAGCACAGATTCGAGAGCAGCGCTATTCCCGATGATTCGTTCAAACGTGCGCTCGACCTGATCTAGACCAGCGATCGGGATTGCTGCGTTACTCTCCACAGAGACCTCTGTCTTTAGGCTACCCACCGGAACACTAGCGGGTTTGCTCAGATATCGAGTGCCGCACGCACTTTTTTGAGCAACACATGATGATCAAATGGTTTTGCCAGAAACTCGACTGCTCCTTCTCGCATCGCGCGAATCCTCATCCTGGCGTCCCCATGAGCCGTAATGAAGATGATCGGAATATTGCGTTCCTCTTCTTTCAGCCTGGACTGCAATTGCAAGCCTGACATCTTCGGCATACGGACATCAACAATTAGACAAGCAGCGCCGGTATGCAAATCGGATTCAAGGAATTCTTCTGCGGATCCAAAGCACCGAGCGACCAGTCCGGCCGATTCCATTAAGTCGCGGAGCGAATCTTGCATGGCCTCGTCGTCATCAATGATTGCAATTAATTTAGACGTTCGGTCCACAGGCATGCGGCAAGGTTAGCTTTTTTGCTTTAGCGTCGCAATCAAACTTTAGTCTGGATGAACCAGACTTTAGAAACTCTTTCCATACCGTTGGTAGCTAGGGAAGGGAAGGATCGGTTCACAAGAGGTTTCGTTATATGACTGACTTGAGCTTGTCCGCCATTCTGACAAGCTCGGGCAATGACTTAGCCTGCATCTTTTTCATGACTTGGCTTCGATGCATTTTTACGGTAGCTTCACTGCCACCCAGTTCTGCTGCAACTTGCTTGTTGAGCATTCCGGACACGACGAGCCTCATCACTTCCCGTTCTCTAGTGCTTAATGCGCTGTATCGCTTCACTAGCTCAGCAACACCTCGCTGTTTTTCGCGGGCCATACGATCTAGGGCAAGCGATCGCTGAACGGCATCGAGAAGATCTTGATGCCTGAACGGCTTTGTAAGAAACTCAACTGCGCCTAACTTCATCGCATGGACCGACATTGGAACATCCGCGTGCGCCGTCAGAAAGATGATCGGGATACGCACCTTCTCCCTTCGCAGTTCGTGCTGAAGATCCAGGCCGCTAATGCCGGGAAGTCTCACATCAAGAATCAGGCAACTGGGAGTGTCACTACGCGGACTCGACAAGAACTCCTGTGCACTCCCGAAAGGCTTCGAATGCACGCCGACGGACTCCAGCAATTCCTGTAAAGAGTCACGCACATCTCTATCGTCATCGACAATGAATACGGTTGGCGCATCCTGCGTGGTCATAACGGCCCGTTCCAATCAAACGGAAATTCAATCATCAAACGCAGCGAACTTCGATATGTCTTCACGGATTAGAGTCTGCTGGCAATGTCGGATAGATTGTATCGGAGATGCAATGTGAAGGTCGCGCAAGACTACGGCGCAGGAGGGTGAGACTCAAGGAACAGATGATCAAGCCGATGCCGAAGCGTGCGTATTGAGCGAATAAAGCCTACGCAATCTTCTGATTGCTCCGAGGTATCAAGGTCGGCGCAGGTCGCCCATTTAACACGGCCTCAATATTGTCTAAGGCTAGCATGCCCATGGCAGTACGGGTTTCGATCGTGGCACTCCCAATATGCGGCGTTAGAAATGTATTTTTCAGCGAAACATATTCCGGATTAGGTTTTGGCTCGCCTTCAAATACATCGAGTCCGGCAGCGGCGACCCGTCCACTCTTTAGAGCAGCGATAAGGTCATTGTCGGCCACCAATCCGCCGCGAGCCGTATTGACAATGATCGCACCGGGAGGCAAGAGACTTATGGCCTTGGAGTTCAAGACGTGGTGGGTCTGAGGAGTTTCTGGGGCGTGCAGGCTCAGGAACTGGCTCACGCGAAGCAGATCCGACAGATCCTTGTGGTAGACCGCGTCGCCTACGATCTCCGCAGGCAACTCCGAATTGTCGTGATAATGAATCTTCATTCCAAATCCCCGCGCTCGACGCGCCACGGCTTGTCCCACGCGTCCCATTCCCAAAATGCCGAGGACTTTGCCGCCAACCTGCCATCCTAGGAGCATGTCGGGGCTCATGGGTCTCCATGCACCCGTGCGAACGAGTTCTTGAGCCTCGTAAGCTCGACGCGAAGCACCCAGCAAAAGCAGCATGGCGATGTCAGCCGTTGCTTCATTGTTCACGCCAGGAGTGTAAGCGACTGGAATTTTCCTGCGCGCGGCAGCTTCTAGATCGATATGTTCGAACCCTACGGAGTATGTGGCGATGATTCTTACCGTGGGAGCAACTCTCTCGAAAAACTCGGCATTCAATCGGTCTGCTGGGGTTATAAACAAAGCGTCGGCACCTTCGGCCTCCGAGAGCAACTCTCGTTGGCTGAAGAGAGATTCATTTGGGTTTCGCCGGGCGTCGTAGTCGCGATTGATGCGATCTTCAACTTCTTTTGGATAACGGCTGGTTACAACCAGCGTCGGTTTGGCCATATCAACATCTCCTCAACATGTACGCGGACAATAATTTACCGCTCAAACGATTCCCACGTTTCGCTTCATTTCCTTGATCACCGTATCCAGCCTGCCGTTCAGCACTTGCTTGGCGAAACTGAGGGTGAACCCCTTGACCGTGTGGAATGGTGAATGGGATGGCATAGCGAGCGCGAAGGGATCGACGACTGCGTCCACAACGACCGGGCCATCCTTGTACGCGAGGGCTTCAGCCAAACCTTCGCGAACGTCCCCGGGTTCCTCGAGACGAATTCCTTTCGCGCCCATTGCCTCAGCAACCTTGGCGAAGTTTGGGTTCTTGAAGTCCACGCCAAACGGAACGAAGCCCGCCTCCTGCTGTTCGATGTGGACGAAATCAAACTTCTCGTTGTTGAGAATGATCTGAACAACAGGAGTTCGCCGTTCTACCTGCGTCAGAAGATCACCTAATCCCATCATTGTGAAGCCTCCATCGCCACATAACGCGATACACTGCCGGCCGGGATACGCCAGAGCACATCCGAACGCGTTCGGTGCCGCATTGGCCATAGATGCCCACGAAAATGACCCAAACAGCCTGCGGTTTTTTCCACCGTAAATGTGTCTCGCAAGCCAGATGCAGGCCGTGCCAGTGTCAGCAAAAAACATCGCGCCATCGGAAGCCAGCTCGCTAAGTGTCGACGCGAGGAATTCAGGGCGGATCGGTTTTATCCCGGGCCCCTTCTCGACATAATGCTGCAGCTGTTTATGAAAGGATGTTGTGAGCGCAATCTGCTTCTCGAGAAATTTTCCGTCCGTTTTTTCTGAGACAGCTGGAAGCAATGCGCTGATCGTCGACTTGATATCTCCTACAAGTCCGAGGTCGACTGCCGTACGCCGACCGATATGTTTCGGGTTCTTGTCAATCTGAACTTTCTTCACGCTGCTGCCGGGAAGAAATTCTGAGAACGGGAAATCCGTACCTAACATCAGCAGGAGGTCGGCTTCATTTATCGCGTTGTACGCTCCTCCGTAACCGATCAGACCGGTCATGCCGACGGCATTCGGATTATCATGTTCCAGCCATTGCTTCCCACGGAAAGCATAGCCAACAGGAGCTTTGAGCTTGCACGCGAGTTCAATCACTTCGTCGCGTCCTTCTCTACAACCATCGCCACCGAAGATCGCCACCGTTTTCGCTTCATCGATCATCCGCACCAATTTTTGGAGGTCTGTATCGGAAGGTCTCAGGATAGCTGGAGCAGCAATGGTGAAGTCAGTAGGCTCGTCCGGAGCGTCGGCCGACGCGATGTCGCCAGGTATGGCGAGCACAGTGGGACCTTTTTCTAGAACAGCGGTAAGGATGGCGGTGCTGATGACCGCACGGGCCTGCTCAGGATTAACCAGCCGCGCAGTATAGAGAGAAGCAGCTTCGAAGAACTTGTATGGGTTTAGCTCCTCGAGCGCCGACGTATCAATAATGCTCGACTCTACATCCCCGGCGATGGCGATAACGGGGGCTCTTTCTTTCCGCGCGTCCATCAATCCGTTGAATAAATGGACAACTCCAGGCCCCGCAGTTCCGCATACCACCACCGGGTTACCTGTGAAATAAGCCTCCGAGACCGCCGCAAACACTCCATATTCCTCATGCCGAACAGGAATAAATTCGATCGTGCCATTCCGGCGCAGTGCGTCGACCACCGGATTGAGTGCGTCTCCGACGATTCCATAGCAACGCCTGACCCCAGCCTTCGCCAGCATCTCCCACAAGACATCTGCAACTTTTCTTGACATAAGAACCTTTCTGGTTTGCTGAGGACTTAACAGCGCACCTCGCAATTTGTTGCGAGCATTTTAATCCGCCGCCACGTTTCCTTTGCAACTCTTGAGTGATCTTGTATTTCGGCGCTTACGTCGCGAATCCGTGCAATTGCGGTGCCATGAGCTGCATGGCCGCAAAATATGCCTCGTTTGCACCGGTCACGGGTTATTCCTACAATTGCGTGACCACGCGGGTGACACTTGACGCAAGAGGCACGGGAATGACACTGCCTACCCATATGCGTTGAGCAACTTGTCAACGGAGTCCTCAGGATTGTATGAGTGTTAGACTTCAATGCGATTTTGCTGAAGGAAATACGCGTGCCGGTCCCTTTGGTAACTCGCTTGCTCTTCACCCGATCTGACTCCGGCTTCCGTCGGAAACGGAGAAGAGACGAAGAGAGATCTTGATGTTGAAAATGAAATCTTCGACGTTGCGTTCTGTTGCGGAGACGGTGCTTTTCCTGTTTTGGTCTATTGTGACGGTGTGGGCAAGCGGACCAAAAGCCCCGTCTTCTCAAGGCACAAATATCTTCGCTCCAGCCTCGACGCCAGCCAAGTCAATCGCCGACTTGTCCGTCTTTGTACTTGTTATCACCGGAATCATTTTTGTCGTTGTATTTGCATTACTTGGCTATGCGGTTGTTAAGTTCCGTGCAAGAGCGAAGGATGCCGGCCGTGAGCCGGCTCAAGTGTATGGAAGCACACAGATTGAGCTGGCCTGGACGATCATTCCAATTCTCATTGTCGTCGTCATGTTTTTGGCCACGGCGCGGGTAATCCACGCGATCCAGGATGCTCCAGAACCGTCAGGCGCTATACAGGTCACCGCGATTGGACATCAATACTGGTGGGAGTTTCGATATCCGGAGTTGGGGATCGTCACCGCCAACGAACTGCACATTCCAGTCAGTGATCCCAGCCACGCGACACCAACGTTTCTGCAATTGCTATCGGCTGACACGGATCACAGCTTTTGGATACCGGAACTCGCAGGAAAGACGGACCTGATTCCGAACCACCCAAACCGAATGTGGATGGATCCTTGGCGTACTGGCATCTTTCTTGGCC
>JBEKTR010000122.1:0-10717 GCA_049515835.1 Terriglobales bacterium | reverse complement strand
GGAAATGGTGCCGTCGCTCGTCGCTCCAGTCGGATAGACGGCGACGACCGGAGTGCCGTTTGAGTATCCCTGGAAGTTGTTCGCGGTAGGAACCTTTCCAGCCTCGTTGGCAACGTAGGCGGTGGTGCCGCCCGGCGAGATCACAATGTTATTCGGGACCTGACCGACGCGGAGTTCCGGACCCTGCACCGGGGTTCCGGTCAGGTTGATGCTGGTGATCGTGTCGTTGTTGTCCAGCACAACGTAAGCAGTATTGCCATTCGGCGTGACCGCGATGCCCATCGGATAGGAAGTGGGCGCACCATCTGATACAAGCGAGACGGTCTGGCCGCACGGGATTTCAATGCTGCCGGTGGTCCCCGGAGGGCTGCCGGACGGTGGCGCCGAGGCAGTGTTGTAAGGAGCGACCCACGGATAGCAAGTAACGTTGGTCAAGAAGCCGCCGCCGTCGACGTCGAGCGGAACGCTGACTTCCGCGTAATTGGAGAGCAAGCCGGTCGTCGGACTGACACTGGCGATGGCAACGTAGGCTGGCCCGTAGTCGCCGTCCTGGCTAAAGAGCAGGTACTGGCCATTGGGCGTATAGGTGATGCCCATAGAGCTGCCGCTGTTGGTCTTGGACGGAATGTAGTTCTGCATGACCTGGCCTTGGGTGTAGGTCCCGCCGTCGCAGCCGGCGGTGGCGACGCAGAAGATCGAGACCGACTGTGGAGCGCCCATCTGAAGGACGGCAGCGGTTCCGTTGCCCGTGGGATTGAGTGCGATGGCCTTGGCCCTGGTCGTGATGCCGAGGTAGACCTGAGTGCCGGCGGGGGTGATGATCGTGCCATCACTGACGACCCATGGGTCGGTCAAGGGCGCCGAGTAGGTCGGCCCCGTGGTCGCGTTCTGGTTCTCACCTGGTGTATAAGTTGGGAACTGTTGGGACTGCCCGAACGCCGAAGCGCTTAGAGCCGCTGCGATTGCCATTACCGCAAGCGGCCGCAGACGCCTCAACCACGAATTATTGCTAGATTTTCTCGACATCATGCTCCTCCTCCTGGTTTATGCCAGGGACTCCATATTCGCGGCGAAGCGCTGACGCCAGCATGACGGCGAAATTACATTCTCGTCATCTTCGGGAGGAGAGGGGCATATTGCTCTTCGCCACTAAAGCGGGTGTCAGTCACAAATAGACGGAATATGCCTGGACGCGAGTTCAGAGGAGAGGAGACCGTTGATGTCGGGGGCGAATGGTTTCTGATGTGGCAGTCGAAAATGTGGAATGGGCAGGAAGAGGCATTCCGAATGTTTACCATCCTCGGTATGGCGTTTTTGGTTGTGGTGCAACGCGAGCCAACTCGCGATCAGTCGGCAACCCTTCTTTTGGGGGTACTTCAACGCTTGCCCGTCACTCGCTCATCGCAAACTCCTCAGCTCATCGAGGTTTTCCTTTAGACAGCGACAACTGCCGACCATCACCTGATCTCCGATGGCGAACAACTAAATCGGCTGTCGGACTAGACCTTTCAAAACTGGAGGTTAGCCCACCATTCCTTGTTCCGTGGATGGGGAAAAATTTTGCTTGACGATAAATTATTACTTATATAAGTTACAAGTTATGAATGGTCTCGATGCTGCTTTCTCTGCCTTGGCCGACCCGACGCGTCGCGCGATTCTCGCGCGTCTTGCCAAGGGCGAGGCCACCGTCAATGAATTGGCGGAGCCGTTCGAGATGACGCAACCCGCAATCTCCCAGCACCTGAAGGTGCTCGAAGGTGCGGGGCTGATCGTTCGCCGAGTCGAGGGTACAAAGCGCCCTCGCCGGCTCGCAAAAGCGGGCATTGAAGCGATGGACCAATGGCTCGCTATGCTGCGAAAAGCCCTGGAGACAAACTACGAGCGGCTGGACGAAGTTCTGGCGGGGATGGAAAAACACAAGAAAGGAGAAAAGCGATGAGCAAAATGACGCTGAAGACCGAAGGAGATACCCACGTGATTGTGACAAGGCGCTTTGCTGCGCCTCCAGAAGCCGTGTACCGCGCCCATACCGAACCGAAATTAATCCAGAAATGGTTGCTTGGTCCGGAGGGTTGGACGATGCCGGTCTGCATCAACGAGGCGAAGGCTGGCGGCAAGTTCCGCTACGAATGGACGAATGGCAAGGGCGGTGGATTTCACATCACTGGCGAATACTTGGAGTTGGAGCCTTATAACCGGATCGTACATGTCGAGCGCATGCACCTGCCGGATCCCACGCCAGACAACCATATTGAAACGCGATTTGAAGCCGATGGCCCGGGAACGTTGATGACCATGCGAATGACGCTGCCCGATGGCAAGATGCGCGCGGCGATGCTTGCGACAGGTATGGAAAGCGGAATGGGAGTGAGCTACGACCGACTTGAGGAATTATTGACGTCGTTGCCGGCGTGAGAAATGAAGAAAAGGAGGCTCAGGATGCTCTACAAGATACTCGCCGGCACTGTGTTAGCACTGGCCGTACTTACCTACGTTGCCCTAAGGGTCAATACGACCGGTTCCTATGAGCGAACTTTCGACGCTTCCTCCGATAAGTTGTGGCGGGTCTGGAATGACCCTGCCTTCATTACGAAGTGGTGGGGCCCCAAGGGTTACACCGCGCCGATCATCAGAAACGACCCACGAGTAGGTGGGACCTTTCTCTGGTCAATGAAGTCTCCGAAGGGGGAAATGTCCTGGAACACAGGCGTTTATAAGGAGGTCATTCCGAATAGCAGAATCGTGTCCTCTATGTCGTTTTCCGATGCGACCGGCAGAGCAATTCCGGGCTCGCAAGCGCCGGTTCCTGGTCATTGGCCGGACGAAATTATAGTTACCACCGAGTTCACAGAGTCGGGCGGGAAAACAAAAATCACAGTTACGGAGGTAGGGCTTCCACTGTTTGTGAAAGTCTTGTCTAAAATTGCATGGAATCAGCAGTTCGACAAAATTGAATCGTTACTCTAAAACTGTCGGTCCGTAAAGGAAGTAGTGGGGCTAATGCGGGGCACCATGCAACTCAAAGTCCCATTCAAGCCAAAGAACAGCTTGAATCTGCTACACATTCAAGCGCGCCACCCTGCCGCGAAACTTTGACATGCAGATTACATCCGCATGACATTTCCAGACGCGGCCGGTGGTTTTATGCCTAGGGAGGTGTACTCATGAACTTGAAAAGTTCCATCGGGGGTGCTGTCCTGCTCCTCAGTTGCGTCGCAGCGTCCGGGCAGAGCGGCAAGCTGGGATTTCTCGATCACGATAAGCAAACCCAATATTGCGACTACATACAGCTCACCGTCGAAAAAACCGGCCTCGTTACCGGTACTCATTACCCAACGGTGTCAGGCTCTACGACCTGCTTCACCAACGGGGTCACTGGCACGATGGCCGGTTTGGTGGCAATGTATCCCGCCAACTCAGGCATGCTCGTGACCGGGACCGTCGCGACTTTTGCCGACGACACTCTCGATGAGCTGGGCGGTTACGCAGGCGCATGCGGCTGCTCGTATTACTACGTAACCAAATTGCGCCCGTCCACGCCGGAGGAAATAAAGAATAACGTGTATGGCTGGGCCGTCTTTAACAACTTCGGCGGGACCGCAAGTCTTCTGACCTACGGTTTCACCACCAAGGAGTTGGGCAACGATGACCAGAATACATTGTCTACTTACGATGAGAACCTGGCAAAGTGAGTTTTATTGCTAGACAGCCGTGACTAAATCCCATTTTTGCACACAAAACTAAGAAGTTTGAAGGACAATGGGCACATCTCTGCGTTTAGGTAGCTAGAATAGTGCGCGGAGGCTGCCATGTCTTCATCTCTCGCACAAAAAACTTGTGTGCCCTGTCGCGGTGGCGAGCCCGCATTGAAGGGCGAGGCACTGCACGCGTTGAGTCATCAACTTCCGAATTGGGAAGTCGTGCACGAGCACCACATCACGCGGGCGTTTAGCTTTCCTGATTTTCAGCAGGCGCTTGATTTTACGAACCGGGTAGGTGCGGTGGCTGAGGAGCAGGGGCATCATCCCGATATTGCGCTTTCATGGGGGAAAGTTGGCATTACGCTATGGACCCATGCCGTGAATGGGCTGACGGAGAGTGATTTTATTATGGCCGCGAAGATTGACGCATTGCAGCCGGCGTGACCATGACGAGGAGCGACACCAACCACTTTGTCATTCCGACGAGCGAAGCGCGGTAGGAATCTGCTGTTCTTCGGAGGCTGGGCAAAAAGCAGATTCCTACGCACGTTCTCGCTGACGCTGCGAACGGCTCGGAATGACAAGGGTTAGAGTGAGTGACGCTACGCGCGAGGTCCCCTTCGACTTCGCTCAGTTCAGGATCTCGGCCTGCTGGTGAAAGAGCAGGCCTTCGGAATGACAAGGTGGTTAGGGCGGGCGACAATTTATACTCCCACCATGACTGAACTGACCGAGCAGGAGTTTCGCCGCCATGCCGATGCGGCGCTGGAAGCATTGAAGCAAAGCCTCATCACCGCCGAAGAGACGGCGGATTTTGAAGTGGAAGATCAATCGGGCGCCCTGCATATTTCTTTCGAGGACGGCGCACGCTTTGTGATTTCTCCCAATGCTCCGGTACGGCAGATTTGGATATCGGCGCTGGCGACCAGCTTCAAGCTCGATTGGTCGGATTTATCCCGCAATTTTGTGCTCACGAAAACTGGCGAGGGCTTGAAGGCGCTGCTCTCGCGTTTGATCAATCAACAGTTGGGTGAAGAAGAAGTCAAGCTTTCGTAGAGTTGCGCGTAGTTTCAAAACAAATGCATAGGTCCCTCGTCGGGAATTGTTCGCGAGCCGAACAATTCCTCTTCCTCAGGATGACAAGAGTGGAAGGCGTTTATCCTCGAAAATGCCGCTCGATCGCTTCTGCTTGTGTCCGCGTCACGACTGACGACAAAGACGCGGCGTCGGCTTGCTTCACGGCTTGGAGGCTACCGAAGTGCTGAAGCAGGCGGCGAGTGGTGCTGGCTCCTACGCCTGGAATTTCTAATAATTCAGTGGAACGGTCGCGCATCTGGCGGCGCTTGCGGTGAAAGGTCACGGCGAAGCGGTGGGCTTCATCGCGGATCAACTGCACGAGATGCAGCACCGGGGAATGATGGTCGAGCACAACTGGATCAGATTCCTGTCCATAGACGTAAATTATCTCTTCGCGCTTGGCGATGGAAGCCAGCGGCTGGTTGATGACCTCGCAGGATTCAAGCGCTCGCGCAGCGGCGTGAAGCTGGCCCAGGCCGCCGTCAATTAAAACCAGGCTTGGCATTTTTTTCTTTTCCTGCTGAAGGCGCGCGTAACGGCGCCCTACGACTTCCCGCATAGAGGCAAAGTCGTCCACGCCTTCGACCGTCTTGATGATGAATTTGCGATAGTCGGATTTCTTCATCTTGCCGTCCTCCCAAACCACCATGGAAGCGACAGTTTCCGCGCCTTGAATGTGCGAAATGTCGAAGCACTCGATGCGAGTTGGCAGCTCGGGCAGGCCGAGTGTGTCCCGGAGGGCCTCCTGCATGGCCTTGGCGTTGGGCTTCATCACGCGGAAGCGTTGATCGTAGGATTGCTTGGCATTGGTGCCCGCAAGGTCAATGAGAGAGCGTTTTTCGCCACGCTGCGGAATTGAAATGTGAACCCGTGGCGCGCGCGGGTCTTTGGCCGCAAGCTGCTCGCTTAGGAGTTCCTCCAGTGTCTCCCGATCTTCAAAATCCACAGGTACGTATAGATTTCGCGGAACGTAGGGTTGGCCAAGATAGAGTTGCTGGAGAAACGTCGAAAAGAACTCAGAAGGATCGAATTCTCCAACAATGTTTAGATCAGCCGCAAAGTCAGGCAAATCTTCCCAGAAAAATTCACGGCGATCGAGGACTCTGCCCCCGCGAACGTGGAAGAGATTCACGGCCAGCATGTTGTTCTCGAAGTGATAACCGAAGACGTCGGCATCGTCGCCTTCGGCGGCGGCGATGCGCTGTTTTTCCTGCAATTGCTCGACGGTTGAAATTAAGTCGCGATAACGGGCTGCGCGTTCGAACTCTTGCGAATCGGCGGCTTGCTGCATGCGCTCGTGAAGCGATTTTGCCAGATCAGCGCCCCGGCCATCGAGGAATAGTTTCACGTCGGCGACGGCTTCCTGATAAATATCGGAGGTTGTGAGGCCTTCCACGCACGGGCCGAGACACCGTTTGATGTAAAACTGCAAACAGGGTCGGGGATGGAATCGTGTGAGATCCACATTGCAGGAAGGAACAAGAAAAGTCCGGTGAATTAAATCCACGATGCGATAGGCGAGATTGCCGGGGAAAAACGGCCCGTAATATTCGCTGCCGTCTTTCTTGAGGCGACGGGTCACGTAAACCCGGGGAAATCGCTCGCCCAGCGTAAGCTTCACGTAGGGGTAGGTCTTGTCGTCGCGGAGAAGAATGTTGAAGCGTGGCTTCTTTTGCTTGATGAGATTGTTTTCGAGGGCGAGCGCTTCTTTTTCGTTGTCCACGACAACGTAATCAACATCGGCGGCTTCGCGCACCAGCGTATCGGTCTTGGCGTTGGCAATGCGAGCTTCGTGGAAATAGGAACTGACACGGCTGCGCAGGTTCTTGGCCTTGCCGACATAGATGATGTCGCCCTCGGCGTTCTTGTAGAGATACACGCCGGCGGAGGTGGGCAGGCTACGGATTTTGGCGGCAAGATCCATGAAAAGCGGGGTCACTTATATTTTAGCCGTTCTCTGGATGCGGGTATTCCCGCGATGTAATTTCTGTTGTGTTACACTAATGGCAAATGGGGCATACACTAACAATACGTCTTACAGAAGAGCTTTTGCGATGGCTGAAAGATACAGCGAAGCGCACCGGTATCCCCGTTGGACGCATCGTCCGGCAGCAACTGGAAGAGGCGCGCGCAGAGAAAGGTTCGCAGCGATTCTTGCGCCATGCAGGTGCCATTAGCGGACCATCCGATCTTTCTGCTCGTAAAGGTTTTTCTCGGCGATGAAAGCCATAGCGGACACGGGTTTTGTGGTTGCCTTTGGCAATCGTGACGATCGTCACCATGTATGGGCCGTCGATTTGGCAAAAACCATCACCGAGCCACTGCTGACTTGCGAAGCGGTTCTGGCTGAGTCCGCATTTCATCTGGGTTCGAGCGGCTACGTTTTGGGCCTCATTGAAGACGAAATGTTGAGAGTGGCGTTCGATTGCACTCGCAATTTGGAGCAGTTGACGAAATTGGCTGAACGGTACGAGGATCGCAAGCCCGATATGGCCGATCTGTGCCTGATACGGATGAGTGAGCTTTATCCCCGCCACACTGTAATTACCGTGGACGAAGGTGATTTCCGCGTGTATCGCCGAAACAAGCGAGAGGCGATTCCGATACTTTGTCCACCACGATGAACGAGCCCCAGTCAGGCATTCAAGCACAGCGACGGGCGTTTAGCCCAATGCCTTAAATGCTAAAATAAGTAGATTCCATGCATTCTCCAATATCTTCCGTCACAGAACAAGAATCCGAGAAAGGCGCGGCCAAACCCACGAAAGTGGGCTTCGTCAGCCTTGGCTGCCCCAAGAACCTCGTCGATAGCGAGGTCATGATGGGCATGCTGGCGCATTCCGGCGCCGAATTGACGCAGCGGGCCGAAGATGCGGACGTGATCGTGGTCAACACATGCTCTTTTATTGCCAGCGCGCAGCAGGAATCGGTCAATACAATTCTGGAAATGGCTCGCCACAAGACCGACGGCAAAGCCAGGAAACTGGTCGTGGCTGGATGTCTGGTGGAGCGTTTTCGAGACGAAATTCAGAAGAACATTCCAGAAGTGGATGCAGTAGTGGGGACGGGTGAACTCGAGAAAATCCTTAGTGCGGCCGGGGTGTCTGCGCCGCGGCCGGCGAATTCGCCGTTCAACATTTTGACGACGACTTCGCGAGCGGAGGGCGATGCCCGCGCCGCACTGGGCAGGTTCTCCCGCGAGAGTTGGGACGGCGCGATTGCCGATCTGCCGAATTATCTTTATGACGAAGCCACACCGCGGATTTTAGCCACGGCAAAGCACACGGCATACATCAAGATTGCCGAAGGCTGCGATCATCCATGCAGTTTTTGCATTATCCCGCAATTGCGGGGGAAGTTTCGCTCACGACGGTTTGAGTCGGTGATTGCAGAAACGGAAAAGTTGGCGCTGGCGGGGGTACGGGAAATTACGCTCATCGGGCAGGACACGACCTGCTACGGCGAAGACTTCGGACTCAAAGACGGCCTGGCGCTACTGCTCGAAAAATTGGCGGCCATTGAAGACCTGCGCTGGGTACGGTTTCTCTACGCTTATCCAAATAAGATCACTGGCAAGCTGCTCGATACGATCGCTGCCCATGACAAGATCTGCTCGTACATGGATGTGCCGCTGCAACATGCCTCACCGACGGTGCTAAAACGTATGAAACGCGGAGGCGGGGCTGAGATTTTCTTGAAGTCGATTGAAAAGATGCGGCGGACGATTCCCGATTTAACGTTGCGCACGTCGTTTATCGTTGGATTCCCCGGCGAAACTGAAAAAGAATTTGAAGAATTGTGTGACTTCGTTAGTGAAGTCGAATTCGATTGGATGGGCGCCTTCGGCTATTCCGATCAGGAGGGGGCGGGAGCTTTTGATGGCGAAGGGAAGCTCTCGGAGCGCGAAATTGAGAGCCGCCGCAAGCATGTGATGCAGATGCAGCGCAAGATCAGCAAGAAGAACAAAAAGGCTTTGGTTGGACGGGAGGTGGATTTGCTTCTCGAACAAACGTCGGAAGAAACGGATTTGCTATTCGAAGGCCGCACTCCAATGCATGCACCGGAGATTGATGGCAAAGTCTTCGTGAACGACATGCCGGAAGACATTGAGCCGCAATTCGGCAGGTTTTATCGTGCCGAAATCACCGAATCCCACGATTACGATCTCGTTGCTCGCATCATCGAGTAAAGAGGTGGCGACAAGCCATGCCCCACAAACAGCAAGCCCGCTTGAAATGCCCGACCTGCAAAGAGGAGGTCAAGAACCGACCTGCCGATTTTCCTTTTTGCAGTGAGCGCTGCCGCCTGATCGATTTGGGTAAATGGGCGAGCGGCGCGTATCGAATCGCGTCGCCGGTAAGCGACATCAGCGAAGACGCGCCTCAAGCGGAAGATGAATCGTGAGCGCGAATGCCCAAGCCCCGCGCTGGGCCATGGTCGTTGCGACGTTCTTCGGAGTGGGGAAGATGCGCCCCGGTCCGGGCACGTGGGGATCGGCGGCCACGGTGCTTTTGTGGTGGGGGTTGGCGCACTGGATTGGGCCCCATTCGCGGACTTTGGCGCTGTGGTCGCTGGCGGCATTGGCAGTGGCGGTCGGCATTCCTGCCGCCACAGCAATTGTGCGAGCTACGGGCATCAAAGATCCGCAATATGTTGTGATTGATGAAGTTGCCGGGCAATTGGTTACGCTCGCCTGGGCTCCGGTTGCATGGCAATCTCTATTGCTGGGCTTTATACTTTTTAGAGGGTTCGACATCGTGAAACCGCCGCCCATCCGGTTCCTGGAGAAGTTACCGGAAGGTACGGGAATTGTGGTGGATGATCTGGGTGCTGGTCTTTACGCCTTGATTGTCATGCAAGTGTTGTTGCACTTCCATCTTGTGCCCGGGCTCTGATTGAGCTGGTTTCAACGCCCGGACCGTGAACGAGTGAATTGCCCGTGTCCCTTTCTGTGTTGGGAAAAAAGAATGTAAATGGCAATCCTCATATCGAGGGTGTGCAACCGCGCGCGGCGCTGCCGGGTGGAGAGTTGCGCATTCTCGGAAGCTCTTTGCGTCCTAAGGAATTTCGACGGCCGCGAGTGCAGTTTGAAGATGTCGATGGAGCGATCGTTATCAGCTCTGACGATATGCTGCTGGTAAAGGTGCCGTCTGGCGCCACTTCAGGCTCGATCGTGGTTTCCACCAACGGCCACCGCAGTAATCCCCATGAAGTAAAGATCGGGGTGCCCATTGCCGACAATTTGCACCCGGTGGCGAACCCGGCATTGGATGCCGAAGGTAATATCTACGTAACGTTTTCCGGCTCACGCGGGCAGAAGGTGCCGGTTGCGATCTACAAGATTGACACGAACTACAACGTCAAGCCATTTGTCGCGGACATGATGAATCCGACCGGGATCGCGTTTGACCGCTCCGGGCAAATGTTCGTTTCTTCGCGGTATGAAGGTACTGTGTATCGAGTGGCAGCGAATGGGACGCTATCTACCTACGCCGAAAGCATGGGCGTGGCTACGGGCATCGCCTTTGATCGCGTGGGCAATCTTTTTGTCGGTGACCGCAGCGGGACAATTTTTAAGATTGCGCCGGATCGGCAGATATTCGTCTTTGCGACGATAGAGCCAAGCGTTTCGGCGTATCACCTGGCGGTGGGAGCGACCGGGGATTTGTTTGTTTCCGGGCCCACCACTTCGAGTTTCGACGCGATTTACAAAATTGATCCACAGGGCAAGGTCAGCACGTTTTATCGCGGACTGGGAAGGCCGCAAGGCATCGCGCTGGATGCAGACGGGAATCTTTATGTGGCTGCCTCTCTGGAGGGCCAGGGGGGAATCGTGAAGATCACGCCGGACGCCAAAGCTTCACTGGAAGTCGCCGGGCCAGGACTGGTCGGACTCGCTTTCGCTCCGGGGCGATCTTCACGATTCCCCCCTGGCCCTC
>JBEKTR010000121.1:0-10731 GCA_049515835.1 Terriglobales bacterium | reverse complement strand
AGTCGGATATTTTTCAGATCTCCGAAACGCTCCTGCAAAGTGAAATAGTCGGCCAAGGCCTGACATGGATGCTCGGCGTCGCTTAGCGCGTTGATCACAGGAACGGACGCATGCTGGGCCATGGTCTCAATCATCTCCTGCGAAAACGTGCGCAGCACGATCACATCGACCCAGCGCTCAAGATTGTGCGCAATGTCGCTGAGCTTTTCACGAGCATCAATGCGATATTGCGTCTGGTCCACGAACATCGCCGTTCCGCCCATACCCACCATTCCCGCTTCCAGAGTGAGGCGGGTGCGCAACGACGGCTTCTCGAAAAACATGACCATTTGCTTGTTGGCGAGCGCACCGCGGAAGTCCTGCGGACGTTCCTTGATGATTCCCGCGAGGTCGAGCACTGCTTTGACCCCTTCAGGCCCCAAATCTCGGATGGAAACTACATCCGGGCACCAGAAAGGCGCAGCGGCGACGACCGGCCCACGGGAGGTGTTTACTGCATTTGCATTCTGACGGTTCATCTAGTTCTATTTCCTCTTCGCTTTCTTTGAAATGTCTTTCGTACGCTCCTTGCGTACGGTCACGTTTTGTTGCAATGCCGAATCCAACGCGGCGATGACTCGATCCACGTGCTTCTTCTGGACGATGTATGGAGGCAAGAATCGCAGCACGGTATCGTGCGTCCGATTGATGAGAATTTTCTCGTTCAGCAGCTGCGCTGCTACAGCTTTGGCAAGATCGGGAGAATCCAGCTCCATGCCCAGCATCAAGCCCTTGCCGCGTACTTCTCGGATGCTGGGATGTTTCTTTTGCAGACTTTGAGCCTGCGCGTGAAAATAATTCCCGGTTTTGCCAATGTGGTCGAGCAATCCATCCAGTTGGCGCAAAAACTCAATCGCCACTGCGCAAGCCAGCGGCCCTCCGCCGAAGGTCGTGCCATGCATGCCGGGATGCATCGCACGCGAAATGCGGTTCGTAGTAAGAAAGGCCCCGAGCGGCAATCCGGCGGCCAGCGGCTTCGCCACCGTCACCATGTCGGGTGTAACGCCGTAATGTTGGTAGGCGAAGTAACGGCCGGTGCGCCCGAGGCCGGATTGAATTTCATCCAGAATTAGGAGTGCACCGGCATCTTTGGTCAACTTGCGGGCGGTGCGCAGAAATTCCGTGCTCACCGGGCGAATACCGCCTTCGCCTTGAATTGTTTCGACACAAACCGCACAAACGCTCGTGCCGAATTTTCGTTTCAAATCTTCGACGTTGTTAAACTTCACAAATTCAACGCCCGGCACCCCCGGAGCATAGGGCTCGCGGTATTTCGCCTGACCCGTCGTGCTCAGAGATCCATAGGTGCGGCCGTGAAAAGAATCCTCAAGGGCCAGAATGCGCCACTTCGGCTTGTGGCCATTGGTAATTTGCGAGCGCGCATAAAGCCTCGCCAGTTTCAAAGCGCCTTCCCACGCTTCGGTACCGCTATTTGAAAAGAAGACGCGATCCAGGCCGGAAATTTCCGTCAATTTTTTGGCCAGTTCGCCTTGATATTCGTTGAAATACAGGTTGGAGAGGTGAATGACTTGTCCGGCTTGTTTTTTCAGCGTGCGCAAGATAGCAGGATGGGCATGCCCCAGCGCGTTGACGCCAATGCCACTGAGAAAATCAAGATAGGGCTCGCCCTGTGCGTCCCAAAGATAAACGCCACGACCTTTTTCAAACAAAATCTTGTGACGGTCATACGTCGGCAACAGCAAACACTCTTCATTGCGCATGACTGAGGCCAAACTCATTGCATCACCTCGGTCCCGCAATTCAAGTTGCTGGAATAAAACTGCAACAGCGCTTCGACTTGTTCCGCCGGCAAAATACGCACCCGCTTCACGCCCTCACGAAGCGCGCGCGTGCAAGCTTCTAGCTTGGGCAACATTCCCCCTGCGATGACAGAATCGGCAATCAATGCCGGTAATTCTGAAGCATTCAGCCAGGGAATCACAATGCCTTGGGCATCTTTCACACCCGGAACATCCGTGAGGAAAATGAGAGCGTCAGCCTCGCACGCAGTGGCACATGCCGCGGCCATAGTGTCTGCATTCACGTTGTAGTACTCGCCGTCGAAGCCCAGCGCCACCGAGGAAATCACTGGGATGCCGCCCGCATTCCACACAGCCTCCAGCCAACGCGAATCCGCAGCTGTTATTTCACCCACATAACCCAATTCCACGCTGGCCATTTGCTTTTTCTCTGCGCGGAACATCATGCCGTCGCCACCGCAGAGACCAATGGCTGAGCATCCCGCAGAAGCCAGCGCTGCCACGAGCTTCTTGTTGATCAATCCCGCCAGCACCATGAGGGCGACATCACGCGTTTCGGCATCGGTCACGCGTAGCCCTTGCACGAACTCGCTCTCCCTCCCCATCTGTTTGAGGACCCGGGTGAACGCACCGCCTCCGCCGTGCACCACTGCGACCCGGTGGCCGGCGTGGGCGAGATTCGCGATCGCCTGCGCGCATTTCTGCACCGTCTGCACATTCTCGAGCGCCGCGCCCCCGATTTTCACGACGGTCTTCAATTCAATCCTTCTTTCTCGCACCACCCATACATCAAGTTCATGTTCTGCACTGCCTGCCCGGCCGCACCTTTGAGCAGATTGTCGAGGCAGGAGACCAGCACCAACCGCCGCCCGTCCTTATCAAGGCAAAAGCCTAGATCGCAATAATTCGTGTGCAGGGAAAACTGAATTTCCGGCAGCTTCGGCGAAGCGAACACCCGCACCCAGGGCTTGCCGTCATAAAAATTGCGATAGCATCCCTCAATGTCCCCCGCATTCATCGACCGTTTGAGATTCACGTAAATTGTGGACAAAATTCCTCGCGGAATGGGCAACAAATGCGGCGTAAAGATTAGAGAACTGTCGTCCAAATTCAATTGCTCTGCGATCTCGCCGGTATGGCGATGATTGAAAACCGCATATGCGGAGAGATTGTCAGCGACAGACACGAAATGCGTGTGTGGATTGGGGTCCTTCCCAGCTCCCGACACACCTGACTTCGAATCAGAGATGACGCCGTGCTGTTCGTCCACAATACCCGCGTTCAGCAGCGGTGCGAGGCCGAGTATGATCGACGTGGCATAACATCCGGGATTCGCCACCAGCACAGCATTGGCAATGCTGTCGCGATGTAGTTCTGGCAATCCGTAGACCGCGCGCTCGTTCAGTTGGGCGGCAGTCGCGGCGTTTTTATCTTCAAATCGATAGATCGCGCGATGCTGGGCCTGTTTCAAACGCCATGCCCCGCTCAAATCCACGACTCGCATGCCATTCGCAATCGCTTCCGGAACCAACTCGCGCGAAACTTCATGCGGTGTCGCCAGATAAAGTAGTTCCACCTGCTGACGCTTCAATTCGGCCCAATTCAGCGGTTGCATCGGGTAACCGCCGTTTCCGGAAAATGATGGCGCAATCTGCGCAAAGTCTGATGGGCTATGCGCATCGTTGTTGCGCTGAAGCAACAGCGGTTTTTCGAGTCGTGGATGGCGCAGAAGAAGGCGCGTCAATTCCTGACCGGAATAGCCCGTAGCGCCCATCACTGCGGTTTTGAGTTTGGTGGACACTACGCAATCATTCCCTCGAATCGTTGGGCTAGTTTGTGCGCCGCCTTTTTGTCACGGCAAACCATCAGGATCGTGTCGTCTCCAGCAATCGTTCCAATCGACTCGGGCCAGTCTTTTTCGTCGAGTGCTGCCGCCACGGGCTGTGCGCTGCCCACGCTGGTCTTAATAAGGAGAAGGTTCTGGGCAGCACGCACCTGCAAGACAAATTCACGGGCGAGGCGGGAAATCGGCGGCAGTGCAGGCTCCCCTGCGGCCTCCGCCTGCGCCAGCATGTAGCCGCCCGGCGTCTTGGCGAGACCAAGTTCGTGGATGTCGCGCGATAGTGTGGCTTGCCCGACGCGGAACCCCTGTTTGCCGAGTTCCCGCTGCATGCTTTCCTGACTCGCCAGGGGACCATGCTTTAGCAGTTCTAGAATCGCTCTTTGTCGTATGGCTTTGCTCATATTGAATAACTATTCATATAGATGAATAATTATTCATTTATAATACGCGAATCTCTCGCCGAGTGCAATGGGATGTGAGTTGTCTCAAGAGTTACGCGGGTAATCTGCCTCGAAAGGCGAACCAGAAAAAAGAGGAGAGTGGCTATTTTGCGGGAACGACTGCGGTGACTTCGATTTCTACGCGGGCCGCGTCTTCAATCAGAGCCGCGACTTGTACCGCCGTCATCGCAGGATAATGCGTCCCTACGATCTCGCGATACACGCGGCCAATTTCCTTATGAGCGCTCGCGTATTCGTGCTTGTCCACGATATACCACGTCATGCGGACAATATGTTCCGGCCGTGCGTTGGCCTCTGCCAAGACTTCAACTACATTCTTCAATGCCTGCCGCACTTGACCGGCAAAATCCGAGGTGGCGAACTGCCCTTGCGCGTCCCATCCAACCATGCCGCTTACGAAAATCATGCGTCCCGAAGCAACGACGCCGTTGGAGTATCCCTTGGGCCGTGGCCAATGTGCGGGTTGCAAAATTTCCATATTTTCGCTCTCCTCGGTCCTTCTAATTCTTGACGGGCATGAATTTTGCCATGCCCTCCCGCAGGTGGTCAGGAATGGCATGGGCGCGATTGCCGCCCAATTCCATCAGGACAAGCACCAGTTTGCCCCGGACGCGCTCGACGCCATCCTGCCCGCTAAGCGTGATTTCTAATCCGAAAGAACTCTTGCCCAAGCTAGTAACAACTAGCGAGGCGTTCAGCACGTCACCCAAAAAACTCGGCGCGTGGAAGTCGACTTCGAGGTGAACCGTCGGAACACCCCAGCCCAACTCGGCATGCAATTTCGCGAAGGAAAGATCGAGACCTGTGGCAAACCAATCTTCCACCAGATTATTGAACATTACGAGGTAGCGCGGGTAAAAGACCATCCGCGCGTAGTCGCAATCCGCGAAACGCACGAGTATCGCCGAACAAAACGGGGAGCCCGGCGTGTCGCTATAAGCGACGGATTTCACGGAGTCCCGCTTTCCTGAAATGCCTTGATAATCCCGCGCGCAATGATGAGTTGTTGCACTTCGGTGGCTCCTTCGTAAATCCGCAGTGGCCGGATTTCGCGACAGAGCCGTTCCACAGTCTGCCCGTGAACCACGCCCAAACCTCCGAAAATTTGCACGGCTCCATCAATCGTCTTTTGAGCCATCTCGGTCGCGTACATTTTCGCCATGGCAGCTTCCACTGTGACGCGACGGCCTTTGTCGCGGTCCCATGCGGCGCGGTAAGTAAGAAGCGCGGCAGCATCAATTTCAGTGGCCATTTCCGCCAGTTTGGCTTGCGTGATTTGAAAATCAGCCAGACTTTGGCCGAACACTTTTCGCGCCGTCGAACGGCGCAAAGCTTCATGCAGCGCACGCCGTGCAAAACCAAGCGCCGCTGCGGCCACCGATGTTCGAAAAACATCCAGCGTGGCCATCGCGATCTTGAAGCCCTGCCCGGCTTCGCCAAGCTTTTGCGTTAGTGGAACCTGGCAATTCTTGAAGGCAACACGAGCCAGCGGATGCGGCGCACTCACCGCGATGCGCTCGGCAATCGCAAGCCCCGGAGTGCCGGAATTCACAATAAAAGCGGTTATACCCTTTGCGCCGGCCTCTCCTGTACGAGCGAAAACCACATAGAAATCGGCGATGCCGCCGTTCGAAATCCAGGTCTTTTCCCCATTGATCTCGTAACCATCCGCTCGTAACGTTGCCGCGCATTGCAGGGCCGCCACATCCGAACCGGCGTCAGGCTCAGAAATCGCAAACGCTGCAATGGATTTTCCCTCTTTCACGTAAGGCAGGTATTTTTTCTTTTGGGCCTCGCTTCCGAATAGAGTGATCGCGCCTGAGCCCAATCCTTGTAAGGCAAACGCAAAATCAGCGAGGCCTGAATGCCACGCCAGCGTTTCGCGCAAAATGCAAAACGCGCGCGTGTCAATCTCATCGGCTGCCGCACCGTGCTCGACGCCGCCGATGGCATATTTCAGCCAGCCCGCGTCACCTAGCTGGCGAACCAGCTTGCGGCACGCTGCATCGACGTCTTCCCCATAGCCAGGATCGTCTCCGGCCATATTCTTTGCCACCCAAGCTTGGGCATCTGCGGCCAAAGCTCTATGGCGATCTTCGAAGAACGGCCACTCGAAATGACTGGATGGTGACAAGCTCAATTTCCCTCGAACTCCGGTTTTTGTTTGGCGGCGAAAGCATGGTATGCGCGGTGAAAGTCATTTGTGGCCATGCAAATAGCTTGCGCCTGGGCTTCCGCCTCGATTGCCTGCTCAACACCCATGTTCCATTCCTGCTGCAACATATTTTTCGTCATCGAATGGGCGAATGTAGGCCCGGAGGCAAGCTCCTTAGCGAACTGCGCAGCCTCGGCCAGTAGCGCGTCCGGCGCGCACAGGCGGTTGAAAAATCCCCACCGCTCCGCCTCATCACCCGGCATATTTCGCCCGGTATAGAGGAGCTCCGACGCCCGCCCCTGCCCGATGACCCGAGGCAGCAGCGAACACGCCCCCATATCACACCCGGCGAGTCCGACGCGTGTGAATAGAAATGCGGTTTTGCTGCGCGCCGTTCCAAAGCGAATATCTGACGAGAGGGCGAGAATAGCTCCCGCACCACAGCAAGTCCCATCCACCGCAGCGATAATTGGTTGCGGGCAGGCACGCATCGCTTTCACCAGATCGCCAGTCATCCGTGTAAAGGTGAGCAAGCCCGGCATATCCAACTTTGTAAGTGGACCAATAATCTCGTGCACATCACCGCCGGAGCAAAAATTCTCCGCTGCACCCGAGAGCACTACGGCTTTAACGTCATCCGCATATTTCATAGCGCCAAATAAATCGCGCAACTCTGCGTAAGATTCGAATGTCAACGGATTCTTGCGCTCAGGCCGATGGAGAACGATGTAGGCAACACCATCTTTTACTTCAAATTGAAAGTGGACCGCTCGATATGAGGCGAGATCTGTGCGATTGCCCGGAAGCTGTTGAGAAACGCCAGGGAGATACCGCATCATCGACTCCTTCGCGAAGAAGTTTCTACGGCTATACGTCCGGTCTTGGCGTTAAAACTGCTCTTGAGTTTGCTCAATAATTCCATCATCGCCTGCTTTTCTTCTCGCTCGAGACCCTCAAGCATTTCGATCGTCCATTGTTCGTTTTCCGCGGCCATCTCACGAAAGCGTTTCAAACCAAGAGCCGTCAGCCTGACCGTAAGCGCCCGGCGATCCTGCGGATCAAGCGTTCGCGTGACCAAATGCTCGCGTTCAAGTTGATCGGTGATGCCTGTGACGTTGCCGCCTGAAACCATAAGCCGCTGCGATAGCTCATTCATGCGCAGCCCTGCGGGATGTCGTTCCAGTTGCGCCATCAAATCGAAGCGCGGCAAAGTCGTCGAAAATTCACGGCGCAAACGTACTCGGATTTCATTTTGAATCCGCACCGTACACGACAACATGCGCAACCACAATCGCAGCGCTTGATGATCGTCTAGCGTGGCTCGGGTTTCCAAATCGAGCGCGTCCATGGGCAGAGCAGCACTTCCATGCCCCGTCGTATTCGGCCGGATTGTGGATGAAGTCGTTATCACATGATTTCTCCGCCAGCGACCGCGATGGCCTGCCCGGTCATGGCATCACTGCCGGGCAAACAGAGCCACGCCACAGCGTTCGCGACTTCGTCGGGGCTTATCAACCGCTTCTGCGGGTTATGCGCCGTCAATTCTGCGAGCGCGTCCTCCACAGCGCGCCCCGTCTTCGCAGCGATATTGTTTACCGCCTGCCGCGTCATTTCAGTATCTGCGTACCCCGGACAAACGGCATTCACCGTGATTCCCTTCCCTACAAACTCAAGCGCAACCGCCCGCGTCAAACCCAGCACCGCATGTTTGGAGGCGCAATATGCCGCTACATATCGATAACCCTTAAGCCCCGCGACGCTGGCCACGTTGACTATGCGCCCCCACCCCGCGTCCAACATGCCAGGCAGCACAGCTTGCATGCAATGGAGCGTCCCCTCGAGATTGACGGACATCAATTCGCGCCAGAGCTTTTCGTCTGTTTTGAGGAACGGCGCCGACTTTGCCTGCCCTGCGTTGTTGACCAACACTTCAATCCGCCTTCTAGCCGTTACTGACTTCACCGCCTGGTTCACGGAGATCCGGTCACTCACATCGGCTACGGCATAGCCGATGTCGCCGAGGTGTTTCAGGGACTCGGCAGCCACCGCCAGCGCCCGCTCATCACGTCCCAGCATCGTGACCTGCGCGCCATGCTGCAACAACTTTCGCGAAATCGCCGCGCCAATCCCGCGCGCCCCGCCGGTCACCAACGCGTGCTTGCCTCGCAGTAGCTCCGTCATACTTGCAGTCTTAATTGGGCGGCCCGCGCCAGATTTCGCTCCAACTGCGTTTTACCGTTCAAATAAGGCGACGGCCACCATACTTCGGAAAAGCCCTGCTTCGCCGCTTCATGCAGCGTCCACGCTGGATCAGCAAGGTGTGGACGCGCAATCGCACACAAATCCGCGCGCCCCGCCGCAATGATGGTATTCACGTGGTCGCCTTCAAAAATATTCCCCACAGCAATCGTTGAAATACCGGCTTCATTGCGGATACGGTCAGAGAATGGCACCTGAAACATGCGGCCATATACTGGGCGCTCGGCTTTGCTCACCTGGCCCGAAGAGCAATCAATCACATCCGCGCCTGCGGCTTTGAACATACGCGCAATTTCGGTCGCATCCTCAGGCGTAACGCCTCCATCGACCCAATCATTTGCGGAAATACGCACGCTCATCGGCAAATGCTGCGGCCACACCGCGCGAATCGCCTCGAACACCTCGAGAGGATAGCGGCAGCGGTTTTCGAGGCTGCCGCCGTATTCGTCCGTACGCTGGTTCGTCAACGGTGAAATAAAACTCGAAAGAAAATATCCGTGCGCGCAGTGAAGCTCTAACCAGTCGAATCCAGCGGCCGCTCCGCGCTCGGTAGCCGCCACAAAATCAGTCTTGATGTTCTCCAAATCGGCCAGCGTCGCTTCCCGTGGAACTTCCGATATACCTTCGATATAAGGCAATGCCGAAGCCGACACGAGGGGCCAATTGCCTGACAGAAGCGGCTGATCAATTGCATCCCATCCCACTCTCGTCGATCCTTTGCGTCCAGAATGGCCGACTTGTAATGCGATTTTCGCATCGGTGTATTCATGCACGTATTGCGTAATGCGCTTCCACGCGTCGCGCTGGCTGTCGTTCCACATGCCAAGACACGCTGGCGTGATGCGACCCTCCGGCGACACGCAAGTCATTTCCGAAAAGACCATGGCGGCGCCGCCCTGCGCGCGCGCTCCGAAGTGCACAAGATGAAAATCGTTCGGCATTCCATCTTCCGCCATGTACATCGCCATAGGAGATACGAGCACTCGGTTCTTCAACTCAACTTCCCGCACCTTGAACGGTGTGAACATCGGCGGCATAGGATGCTCTGCCGAGGCGCGCTGTGAAAACCAAGTCTCCACACTCTGCACATAGCGCGCATCGCGGATTTTGAGATTTTCGTGCCCAATGCGTTGGCTTCCGGTAAGCAAACTATAGGTGAATTGTTCCGGCTCAAGGTGCACATAACGTTCCACCTGCTCGAACCACTCCATGCGGTTTCGAGCGGCGCTTTGCAGCTTCAAGGCTTCCACCTCGCGCGCTTCCTGATATTTCTGCAACGCCGAAGAAACATCCAACCCAGGACTCGAAAGCGCCGACGCCAGCGCCATCGCATCTTCCATCGCCAACTTCGTTCCTGATCCAATGCCAAAGTGCGCCGTGTGCGCCGCGTCGCCAATGAGAACAATATTTTTATGGTGCCACTTCTCGCAGAGAATCCGGTTAAACTTCAGCCATACCGCCGAGCCACGCAGGTGCTTGGCATTCGAAATCAGCCGGTTGCCATCCAACCTTTCTGCAAAGAGTTTTTCGCACACAGCAATGGACTCTTCCGGCTCCATCTTGTCCATGCCCGCAGCCAGCCAATTCTTCTCCGGTGTTTCAATGATGAACGTGGACCAGTCGTCATCGAAGCGATAAGCGTGCAGGTTGAACCAGCCCCATCCTGTTTTTCTGAAGTCAAAAGTGAAAGCTTCGAGCTTCTTGCGGCTTCCCAACCAAATGAAGCGATTCTTCCGCACGTTGATGTTCGGCTTAAAAATCGCTTCGTATTTTCTGCGCGTGACTGATGACGCACCATCCGAAGCGACCACGAGATCGTACCTGGCAGCGTACTCATCGGGATCGACAACTTCAGTTTCAAACACGAGGCGCACGCCCAAGTCCGAAGCTCGTTTTTGCAAAATATTTAGCAGGCGAATGCGCGCAATTCCGCAAAAACCGTGCCCACCGGATGTCAGCTTGCGTCCTTGGAAGAAAACATCAATATCGTCCCAATGCCGAAATGCTCGCGTGATGGCCAGATGCGTTTCCGGATCAGCGTCTTTGAAGCCATCTATCGTCTTGTCGGAAAATACAACACCCCAGCCGAACGTTGCATCGCCACGGTTTCGCTCAATGACCGTAATGTCCCATGACGGATTCGCCTTCTTCGCGAGAATAGAGAAATACAATCCCGCCGGCCCTCCGCCTAAGGAAACAACCCTCATGCCGCCA
>JBEKTR010000120.1:0-11881 GCA_049515835.1 Terriglobales bacterium | reverse complement strand
CGATGCCCTTATCTTGCCAATCAAGATCGCGGTCCGGCGGCGCGGCGAACAGGCTGTACATGCGGGCGCTATCTGCGCCATAACGGGCAATCATTTCGTCCGGGCTGACGACGTTGCCGAGACTCTTCGACATCTTCGCGCCGTCTTTAATGACCATGCCCTGGGTGAACAGCCGCTCCACCGGTTCATCGTTCTGAATCAATCCCATATCGCGCATGAATTTCGTCCAAAAGCGCGAATAAATGAGGTGCAGGATGGCATGCTCTACGCCGCCGATGTACTGATCAATCGGAAACCAGTAGTTGGCCGTTGTGGGATCAAACGGCGCGCGCTCGTTATGCGCATCTGTATAGCGATAGAAATACCAAGAGGAATCGACAAATGTATCCATGGTGTCGGTCTCGCGTCGCGCAGGACCGCCACATTTCGGGCACGTGGCGTTGACGAACTCCGGCACATGACTGAGCGGAGAACCACCCGTCAACGAAACGTCTATTTTCTGCGGCAAAATTACTGGCAAATCTTTCTCCGGAACCGGCACGATGCCGTCTTTTTCGCAGTAAAGCATAGGGATGGGCGTCCCCCAATAGCGCTGGCGCGAAACGCCCCAATCTTTCAGCCGATATGTGACAGTGGCTTTGCCGAAGCCATTTTCCTCTGCATACTCGGCCATCTTCTTCACGGCTTCGTCGCAGCCCAACCCCGTGTATGGGCCCGAATTGACCAGCATCCCGTTTGTAGTGATAAGCGGCAAAGTGAGTTCCGCCGTTTCGTCGGAATCGGACGTGCGGGGCACGATTACACGGCGAATATTTAATCCAAGCTTCTTGGCGAACTCATAATCGCGCTCATCATGGCCGGGAACACTCATAATCGCGCCAGTACCGTAATCCATGAGGATGTAGTTCGCCACCCAAATGGGGATCTTCTCGCCGTTGTAGGGATTGATCGCGACCCGGCCCGTGGCCACGCCATGCTTCTCAATGGCTCCGATGTCGCCGACTTCTTTGGCCTTGCGCTGTTCCGCGATCATTTCATCCACTTTCGCGCGAAGCTCAGGATTGGTCGAGGCGAGTTCATGAACAAGCGGATGCTCCGGCGCAAGCTGAACTGAGGTGGCTCCAAAAATCGTATCCACTCGCGTGGTAAATACGGTGATGGTCGCGTTCGGCGAATCGCCGGCGTTTTCGAGCTTAAAGTCCACCAGCGTACCTTCGCTGCGGCCAATCCAGTTGCGCTGCATGGTGCGGACTTTTTCTGGCCAATGTTCGAGCTTGTCGAGATCGCGCAGCAATTCGTCGGCGTAGTTCGTGATGCGGAGGAACCACTGCTCTAGTTCGCGCTGCTCGACGACAGTATCTTCATGGCGCCAGCAGCGGCCACTCACTACCTGCTCGTTCGCGAGCACGGTGCAGCATTTGGGGCACCAGTTGACGCGGCTCTTTTTCCGGTAGGCCAGCCCTTTCGCGTAAAGCTTCAGAAAGAACCACTGGTTCCATCGGTAGTAATCCGGCAAACAGGTCGTCACTTCGCGGGACCAATCGTAGGCGAAGCCGAGGCGCTTCATTTGCGCCTTCATTTTGGCGATGTTGCGCAACGTCCAATCGCGCGGCGCAGTATTGTTCTGAATGGCGGCATTCTCCGCCGGCAAACCGAATGAATCCCAGCCCATGGGATGAAGCACGTTGTAACCGTTCATCCACATGTAGCGTGCGAGCGCGTCGCCGATGGCATAGTTGCGGACGTGGCCCATGTGCAGGACGCCCGATGGATAAGGCAACATTTCCAAAACGTAAAATTTCTTCTTGGCTGAGTCAGCCTCGGCCGCGTAGAGCGATGCATCCGCCTGCCAACGGTCATACCATTTGGACTCGATGCTTTGCGCGTCGTAGCGGTCTCTTGAATGAGCATCGACCACTATTTGGGTATGGACCTGCGCAGCCGATTTGTCGTTAGGTTCCATAACTGGGATTCTGACGGTTAGGTAATCTTGCTATTTTACAACGTTGTCTGAGAGCACGCGCGTAGCAGAGCTACCTGTAAATATCTTTGCGATGTCCAACTTCAAGCAATAAAACCTTGATCTTCGCATCTTGAATTTCACAGATCAGCCGATAGTCTCCCACTCGATAGCGCCATAGGCCCGCTCTGTCTCCATGTAAAGCTTTGCCGATTCTACGCGGATCATCCACACTCGTAATTCGCTCCCGCAGAAAACGAACGATAGCAACTCTTGCTTGGCGATCCAGTTTTGTGATTTGCTTCTCGGCTGTTCGTGTGATTTCGAGCGACCAGGGTTTACCGGTGGAGGCCAAGCCGCCGCTCCAATTCATCCAGCGTAATGGTCGGTTCGCGGCGCTCTAAGGCAGCGATTGCCTTCAAATAATCTTCGCGATCCTCCAGATATTGCCTAATTGCCTCGCGAGCGTAGAAGCTTTTGCTCCGTCCCGTCTCCCGGGCTAGCGATTCGAGCTTCTGTTCGAGTTCGGATTCCAAACGAATGCCCAGCATTTGTTTAACATGTTTAACATATCAAGAAAGAGCTCGAAATTCAAGACTTCGGCGAACAAACAAGGCTTTTGAGCGTTTCCACGTTTCTGAGATCATCCCCCGGAACGTCGATAGGCGTCTCGGCAATGAACGCCGCATGCTTCAAGCGCGGATGGTTCAGCAGACGACGAAAAGGCTCGAGCCCGATGGTCCCCTTCCCGACATGCTGATGGCGGTCGAGTTTGGAGCCGCGAGCAGCCTTGGCGTCATTGCAGTGCCACACGTGCACATTTTCCAAACCAATGCTCTGGTGGAGCTGCACCAGAGTCTCCTTCATACCGGCTTCGCTAACAATGTCGTATCCCGCCACGTGGGTGTGACAGGTATCGATGCAGGCTCCTACCGGAATAATTCCGCGCAGCCGGTCGATAATTTCCGCGACCTGCTCAAAGCTTGCGCCCAGAGAGTATTCCGCGCCCGCAGTGTTCTCCATGAGAATGGTGAGGCCGCAATTTTCCAAGGCAAGGTCTCTGGTCGCGGCAGCTACAGCCGCGGCCGTCTGAAGTAAGCCTACTTCGCGATCGGCGCCGCGAAACGATCCGGGATGCTGCACCAGGAAATCCGCGCCAATGGCGATGGCCCTCTCGACCTCGCCGCGAAATGCTTCAATGGATTTCTGCAAGAAATGCGGCGTCGTGCTGGCCAGGTTGATGAGGTAATTGGTGTGAACGACCAGCGGCCGCAAATCGTACTTCTCGCGCAGACGCTTTATCTCCGAACAGTTGCCGGGCTTGATGTCATTCGCCTTCCATTGGCGTGGGCTGGAGGAAAATATCTGAAACGCATTGCAGCCCAGGCGATAAGCGCGTTCCGCGGCGTTTTCCACGCCGCCCGCGCTGGAGGTATGAATGCCAATCCGGCGCGAAGTGTATTGCGGAGGCCCTTTCGGCTGCGGATGATTGAGAGTATCTTGCTCACGCGCCATCGAACTGGGCTTCGTCTTCGTCTTCCACACTTGCGGCATCTTTGCAGTATATCCAGCGCTATCATGTTTGCCGGTTTATGCGCGTGGACGATAAACTGATTGTTCGAGGTTAACCATGCTAGTTGTCATGCAGGCCCACGCCACCGAAGAGCAGGTGCGCGCGGTTTGCCAGAAAATTGAGTCGCTCGGCTACCGCGCCCACTCTATTCCCGGGGCGGAACGGACAGCGATTGGCATCACCGGAAATCAGGGCGAAGTCGAGCCCGGTGCGCTGGACGAAATGCCCGGCGTGCAGGAAGTCATCCGCGTCACCAAGCCCTATAAGTTGGTTAGCCGAGATATTAAGCCGGACAATACCGTCATCCGGTTCGCGGGAACAGATGCCACGATTGGCGGGCCATCTCTGGCGATCATTGCGGGGCCATGCGGAATTGAGAGCCGCGAACAGGCGTTTGCTGTAGCCGAGCGCGTGGCACGAGCAGGAGCACAGTTCTTTCGCGGCGGCGCCTACAAGCCGCGGACTTCGCCGTATTCATTTCAGGGGTTGGGCGAAAAAGGCTTGCAGATCATGGCGGAGGTGCGTGAAGCCTTCGGCCTGAGGATCGTGACCGAAGCGGTTGATAACGAATCGCTTGAACTGGTGGAAGAATATGCCGACGTCATTCAAATCGGCGCCCGCAATATGCAGAATTTTTCTTTGCTCAAGCGCGCTGGACGGGCGCGCAAACCTGTGCTCCTGAAGCGCGGCATGTCGGCCACGCTGGAAGAATTGCTCATGGCGGCCGAATACATCATGAGCGAAGGCAATTACAACGTGATTTTGTGCGAACGCGGCGTCCGCACGTTCGCCGACCACACCCGCAATACGCTCGATTTGAGCCTGATTCCTGCCGTGCAGCGGTTGAGTCATCTGCCAATCGTGGTTGACCCCAGCCACGGCACGGGAAAACGAAACAAAGTCACCCCGATGTCACGCGCAGCGGTCGCCGTCGGTGCCGATGGGCTGATCGTCGAAGTGCATCATCAGCCGGACAAAGCGCTATCGGATGGAATGCAGTCTCTTTATCCCGATCAGTTTGACGAGTTGATGGCGCAGGTCCGGCAGATCGCGCCGGTAGTGGGGAAAACGGTCAAAGCCGGCGCCCAGCAACCATCTACCGTGTAGATCGTCGTTTCCAACTTGAAAAAACTCCTCCTCATCGTTGTTTTGTTGCCAATCCTCGCGGCCACGGGGTGGTGGTATTTCCGCGAGCAGCAGATTACCGACTACGGGCCGTATTACCGCGAGTACGCCTACATCACCAACAATGCCAGCAATACAGTCAGCGTGATTGACCTGCGAACTTTCGAACCGGCCAAAACCATCAAAGTCGGCAGCGATCCCTCAGGAATTGCGGCTAATCCGAAGAGGAATGAGGTCTATGTAGTCAACACGAGTTCCAACAACATCAGCGTGATTGACGCGGAGAAGCAAGCCGTCGTAGCGACAATCGGTGTTCACGGCAAGCCATATTTCATTGATGTCTCTGCCGATGGGACAAAGGCCTACGTTGCAAATTCCGGTTCCGCCAATGTTTCTGTGATTGATCTCACGAAGCGAATTGGCGTCGGAACAATTCGCGTAGGCAATTCGCCAGGATTGGCAAAAGTTTCTCCGGACGGCCATACCGTCGTGGTCAGCAATCGCGACGACAATACCGTTTCACTGCTTGACGCTACGAATTTGCGCGTCAAGGCCACGATTCCTGTATGCAAGCAACCAGAAGATATTTCCATTCTTCCCGATACCAGCAAGGCTTATGTCGCCTGTTCGGGTTCTGCGCAGGTGGCGTCGGTCGATCTGAGACAGGGCAAACTAATCGCCCTCATTGATGTAGGCAAGACGCCCGTTCGGCTGGCTCTAAAGCCTGATGGCGGCGAACTGCTGGTGAGCAACTTCGATGCAGACAGCATTTCGATTATCGAAACCGGCACGGATGAAGCCGGCGGTACTTACTTGATTGGCGTCCATCCTTCAGGAGAACTCGTCACTGCCGATAACTCGCGGCTTTATGTGAGCAATTTCGGCGCGAACACGATTTCCGTTTACGACATTGATATGGGAAAGATGATCGCCAGTCTGCCGGTTGGGGCCGAGCCGGATGGCTTAGCACTTTCGCAAAGTCAAAATTATTTATTGGTATTGAATTCCGGGTCCGGGGATGTCACGGTCATTCAGAAACGCATTCCCCGGAAGAAATTCGAACCCGGCGAGTATTCCCTGCTGACCATGATTCCGGTGGGTAACCGGCCGACGAGCATCGTGGTCAAATCATTTAACGTGACGCACGGGAAATAGACTCCCCATTTTTAGGCCGCGAATAGAGTTGTCAAGAGCGTTCAGCGCTTGGATTTACCGCACGATGAGATTAGCCGCGAAGCGGCACTAGAATGCAGCCCACGGCGCGAGCCGTGGGTAGATAGTGTGCAATGGAAGAGCCCCGAAGGGGCGGAAGAATCCGATTATCTTCCCCCTTGCGGGGCGGAGCATTCAATAACGATGCCTACCCTAGGGGCTTATGCTCTGGGCTGGAATATCTCGCTCCTGCGGAGCTAGGTGTTTGGTGATTCCGTCGACTGGACAACAAGAAGGCTGATAAGACCCTTTGACCCGGCGGTAAATTCAACCTACCTTACCCGTTGGCCCCGTGGCACTTCTTATATTTCTTGCCCGACCCGCAATGGCAGGGATCGTTGCGGCCGATCTTCTCTCCGCGCACGACTTGCTGTACGGTTTGCGTGTCGCCGGAGCCCGCCATACGTGCTTGCTCCAGTTCGCGTTTCTTGCGGCGCTGGAAAGCTTCTTCAATATCATCCACGGATGTAGTTACATTCCTCGGCGGACGATTACCGTTTCCGGCTAGTTGCGCGGGAGGTGGAGCGCCAGGAGCGCCGGCTGGTGGTTCTGTTGGGCGCTCGATGATCTGCATAAGATACAGATACCGAACCGTATCTTCCCGGAAGCGCAGCATCATGGCTTCGAACATATCGAAGGACTCGCGCTTGTACTCAACCAGCGGGTCATGCTGGCCGTAACCCCGCAGGCCGATGCCTTCTTTCAGGTGGTCCATGTCGCGCAGGTGGTCTTTCCACTGCGCATCGAGCACGCTCAACATGATCATGCGCTCGTGATAGCGCATCGCTTCCGGCCCAATCAGCGCTTCTTTGGCGTCGTAACGCGCTTTGAGCTTGTCGAAAATGGCATCCCCAAGTTCTTGCCGATTGAGGGTTTCCGGCTGCAAGCCCTCGGCCAGGATATCCACGCCGAAGCGAGTAAATACGGCGTCCTTCAAGCCTTTCAGGTCCCAATCGGCAGCGTGCGCCTTCACCGGGCAGAATTGATCCATCACGTCGCCGAGAATTGCGGAGACATAATCTTCAAGAATAAGATCTTTCTGATCAAGCCCTTTGAGCAACTGGCGCCGCAAGCCATAGACCGCGACGCGCTGCTTATTCATCACGTCGTCGTATTCGAGCAGATGTTTACGGGCTTCAAAGTTCTGGCCTTCGACAGTCTCCTGTGACTTCTCAATCTGCCGGCTGATAAGCCGCGATTCGATGGGCACGCCTTCTTCCATCCCCAGACGTTGCAGCAGGTCGGAAACCCATTGCTTCGCGAAGATTCGCATCAAGTCGTCTTCGAGCGAAAGATAGAAACGGGAAGATCCGGGGTCGCCTTGACGTCCGGCACGTCCGCGAAGCTGATTGTCAATGCGCCGCGACTCGTGCCGCTCGGTGCCGAAGATGTGCAATCCACCAGCCGCGATGACTTCGTCGTGCTCTTTGTCGGTTTCTTGCTTGTAGCGATTGAAAATCTCGGTCCACTTGTCGGTCGGCACCGTGTATTCGTTGCCCGCGTAGTACCAAACTGTGGTGGTCGAGTCGTCCACATCGGCTTGAATTTTGCCCTGCGCGGCGCGGCGGGGCTGCGCGATTCCCTTCTTCACGCACTCCTGTTTGCCCATGAATTCAGGATTGCCACCCAGCAGAATGTCGGTGCCACGACCCGCCATGTTTGTGGCGATAGTGACCATCCCTTTGCGTCCGGCTTGGGCTACGATTTCCGCTTCGCGCTCGTGATATTTCGCGTTGAGCACGACGTGCTTGATGCCTTTTTTCTTGAGCAACTCTGACAGGCGTTCCGATTTTTCAATGGACGTCGTTCCCACCAGAACCGGCTGTTCGGTGGCATAGAGCTTTTGAATCTCATCCGCCGCGGCAAAATATTTCTCTTTTTCTGTGCGGTACACGACATCGGGATTCTCGAGACGCCGCAGCACACGGTTGGTGGGAATCACCATGACTTCAAGCCGGTAAATCTTTTCAAATTCGGCCGCTTCGGTTTCCGCCGTTCCCGTCATTCCCGCCAGCTTGTTGTACATGCGGAAATAGTTCTGGAAGGTGATCGTCGCCAGCGTTTGGTTTTCGCGTTCGATCTTGACGCCTTCTTTGGCTTCGACCGATTGGTGCAGGCCATCGGACCAGCGGCGACCTGGCATCAGACGGCCGGTAAATTCGTCCACAATAATGACTTCGCCGTCTTTGACCACGTATTCCACATCGCGGTGGTAGAGAGCATGAGCCTTCACAGCGGTTTCGACGTGATGTTTCAAGTCCCAGTTTTCGGGGTCGGCGATGTTGCCAATACCGAGAAGCTGCTCAACCTTTTCCCAGCCTTCGTCGGTGACAGTGATGCTTCGGCGCTTTTCATCTACCACAAAGTCGCCGGTATATTGCACAGGTTCACCTGGAGGGACCTCAATCTCCTCGCCTTTTTCGAGCTTCGGAATAATGCGGTTCACTCGCGCATATTTATCGGTCGATTCTTCGCTGGCACCGGAAATAATAAGTGGCGTACGGGCTTCATCAATCAGAATCGAATCGACTTCGTCCACAATGGCGAAGTTGTGCTCGCGCTGCACGCAATCTTTAAGATCGAACTTCATGTTGTCGCGCAGATAATCGAAACCGAACTCGTTGTTCGTGCCGTAAGTGACGTCCGCCGCATACGCATCACGGCGCTGTTGATCGTCGAGGTCGTGCACAATTACACCGACGGTGAGGCCGAGGAACTGGTAGAGCTTGCCCATCCATTCGGAGTCGCGCTTCGCCAAGTAGTCGTTGACGGTGACCACGTGCACGCCTCGTCCGCTGAGCGCATTAAGATAAACGGGAAGCGTGGCGACCAGCGTTTTACCTTCGCCGGTCTTCATTTCGGATATCTTGCCCTGGTGAAGGACCATTCCGCCAATCAGCTGCACGTCGAAGTGGCGCATGTTCAAAACGCGGCGCCCGCCCTCGCGAACCACGGCAAAGGCTTCTTCCAGAATTTCGTCGAGAACCTCTTTCAACGTAGCCTTGCGTTCGTCTTCAAGCTGCTTACGCCTATCGTCGTCCGCTTCGGGGTCGTCGGGGACGCGGCTCATACGCTCTTGAATGCGCGCGCGAAATTCGTCGGTTTTGGCGCGAAGTTGTTCATCCGAAAGCTTTTGCATATCGGATTCGAGAGCATTAATGGCCGCAACCCGCGGCATAAGACGCTTGAGTTCGCGTTCGTTTTTGGTGCCAAATACTTTGGCAATGGCTTTATTGATCAAATCGTGATTCCTTACAGGCGGATAGCCGCAATGCGCTCCAAGGCGCAAATTCGCTTATTAAGAGCCTAGCATATTCGATGCCTTTCGAGCCCTCTTCGACGCGTCCCGAAAGTCCTTCGCAAACAACGGCAAATTTCACCGTAGCATCGAAAAGTTACGCCATCGTGTAAGATTTGCGAAACTTATGCCGACTTTCTACGATCGCTTTCGAGAATGCGCCGCTCGCTGGCCGAACAATCCCTGCCTCGAGATTCAGAAGCGCGACGCGGTCGAGAGCTATACCTACGCCGAAGTCCAAAAGATGGCAGAAAGCGTTGGGCAATGGCTTAGTCAGCAATCCTTGGAACTGGAAACTCGCGTCGCGATTCTTGCTGACAACCATCCGCGCTGGGTAGCGTCGTATTTAGGAATCATCGCGGCCGGCTTTACCGCTGTTCCACTCGATACCGCGTTCCATACCGACCAAGTAGCCAAACTCCTCAAAGACAGCGGCACAAAACTGATTTTCTGCGATGAGAAACATCTCAAGGTTACGCAGGAGGCCATCGCCGGACTTCCAGTCCAAATCGTGCTCACCAGCAAAGACGCAGCACCGGGAAATGGCGAGCCAACTCTCGATTCAATGTTTGCGGCCGGTCCGGGGAATTTCAAACCGATTGAACCGCCTGATGAAGCCGTGGCTTCCCTCCTCTATACTTCCGGGACCACCGCCGATCCAAAAGGCGTGATGTTGACCCACGGAAATCTTTTCGCGGAAGCAGATTCTGTCTTCAAAGTTATCAAGATCGGGCCCGAGGACTCCATTCTTGGGCTGCTTCCGCTATTTCACGTTCTTTCGCAGATGGCGAATTTGTTGTTGCCTCTTGTCAGTGGTACCCGCGTGGTCTATCTCGAGACTTTGAACACGACCGAACTATTGCGTGCCCTGCAAGAACGCGAAATCACAATCTTTTGCGTAGTACCTCAGTTTTTTAATCTGATTCATGACCGCATCTTCAAAGAAGCTACGAAAAAAGGCGCGATTGCCTCCCGGAGTCTAAGCTTGTTGATGAAGATCAACCTCGCCTCACGCAAGGTCGGCATCAATCTCGGCAAAACATTTTTCGGCGAGGTCCATAAGATCTTTGGGTCGAAGATGCGCTACCTGATCACCGGTGGTTCGCGTTTTAGCCCTGAAATCGCTACTGATTTTTATGCTCTCGGAATCGATGTGCTCCAAGCCTATGGACTCACCGAAACTTCTGGCGGCGCATTTATCACTCCTCCCGGCGGACTGGTGATTGGCTCTGTGGGCAAAGCTTTACCCGGACTCGAAGCAAAAATCGACAATCCGCAAACCCCGGACGACGGCGGACCACCTTCCGGCGAGATCATTCTCCGCGGAGCCATCGTGATGAAAGGCTATTGGAACCGCCCGGACGCAACCGAGGCCGTGATGAAAGACGGCTGGTTCCATAGCGGCGACCTCGGACACTTCGACTCCAGTGGAAATCTGTTCATTACCGGGCGACAGAAAGATGTAATTGTTCTCGAAAGTTTCTCGGCACAACTCGCCTCGACCAAGCGGATTGCCAATTATGAAATTTGGCAGGAAGAATTGCCGCGGACGACGACGCGAAAACTGAAGCGCTTCGAAATCGAGAAGCGCGTGCTTGCGAACCTGGCAAAAGGAAAATCGGGTGGGGGGGACGTTCCAACCGAAAAGCCGCTCACCGACGAAGATAAGGCATGGCTGGGTCAGGAAGACGTACAACGCGCCATTGCCGTCATTCGAGAGGCCGCAAGCAGCCCGCCCGAGCAAATTCGTCCAGATTCGAATCTCGAACTCGATCTCGGATTCGATTCCATGGGCCGCGTCGAATTGCTGGTTGCCATTGAACAGGCCATTGGCGGAAATTTGGAAGAGTCGCGGCTGGCAGAAATCTACAACGTGAAAGAACTAGTGGATGCGATTCGGGAGAGCGCGGCCTCTGGGGCAAAGCCTGCACAGCAGCCCGGATGGAAAGACATTCTCGCCGAGGACCCTACGGACCCAACCGTTCTCGCTTTAGGTAAGTCTTTACCGGTTCGCGAATACTTTTGGCAATTTGTCGCCTCGGTGATTCGCGTCATCGCAAAAACCGTATTCCGTTTGCAACTTTCGGGAGCGGCGAAACTTCCCCAAGACGGTCCGTACATTATTTGTTCGAACCACCAAAGCTATGTTGATCCGGCATTTTTGGCGGCGATTGTGCCGGGCAATATCCTGCGCCGCAGCTTCGCCGTGGGGACCAGCGAGATTTTCGGGGGCAAAATCATGCGCAAAGTCGCCGCCTCAATGAATGTCGTTGTTGTGGATCCCGATGCCAACTTGATTCCCGCCATGCGGGCGGGCGCATATGGGCTGCGGCACGGACGTGTGCTCGTTCTTTACCCCGAAGGAGAACGTTCCATTGACGGCACGCCCAAGACCTTCAAGAAAGGCGCGGCGATTCTTTCCATCAATCTACAGGTGCCAATTGTGCCCGTGGCCATTGAAGGCTTCCATGACGTGTGGCCACGCGGGAAGGGCCCTCAGAAATTTGCCCAATTGAAAATAAAAATCGGCGATCCAATTGTTCCTCCGCCAGAATCGGCTGGTTCTGAAGAAGCCTATGCGAAACTAACGGCCGAAGTGAAGGCGCGCGTTGTCGAAATGTGGGAGACGCTGCGTTAGCCGTGTGGCGCGGGGGCTCGCACGCGAAAACGTGTCACTTTGCTCGCGGATGTGTCCTGTCATAAACCTCAAGCA
>JBEKTR010000119.1:0-10898 GCA_049515835.1 Terriglobales bacterium | reverse complement strand
GCTGAATCGCTTCTCGTCCATCTCGTAAATAGCGAATATTTTCCTGATTGCGAATCGATTCGGTTGATAGTCCCAGCACATCTTCGAGGACACAACGATGCAACTGGATAACGTCCAGGGCTTGTTGTCGCAATGAAAGATCGGCAAATAACTTGGTATCGGAATTCTTGGCGCGGTCGAGTAGAAATGTCCGGTTCGCAGTCACAGCGAGCAGCGCCGTCCCGGTTCGCCCGGCCTCGCGCAAAATCACTCGGGCGCGTTCGGCATCCACCGCGGGATCGACTTCTTCCACACTGAAGTGCTTGCAAGCTTTGGCCCGAAAAGCGTCCACGGAAAATCCGTTCAAGCCGTGTACGACGCGGTGCGTGGGCAAAATCACCAATCCTGGAGCATCCATGTTGACGAACGTCATCATCGCAATCTCGTAGTCTGGCGGCGCGGCCTCGGGAGCGCTTGTGCACGCCGCTTTGCGTCGTTCATTGCGATAATTCAGGGCTGTTTCGTAGCGATGGTGTCCGTCCGCGATGATCAATTGCTTTGTAGCCATCGCGGCTTGCACGCTCTTGATCGCCGCCGCGTCGGAGATTCTCCAGACTTTATGCTGCACGCCATTTTCATCCTGAACTTCGATGTTCGGTTGCGCTTTTCCCGATATGCATTCCTGCAGCGCGAGGTCAATCGCATTGTCTACATCGCTATACAGCATGAAGATTTGCCCAAAGTGCGCCCGGGTTGCGCGCAGAAGATCAAGCCGGTCTGCTTTGGGCTTTGCTAAGGTCTGTTCATGGCGGAAGACGACTTGAGCCGCATAGTCTTCCAACTGTCCTAATGCGATAAATCCCCGGCGCTCCATTTGCTGAGAGCCGCCGGGCGCGGTGAATCGCTCAACATAACAGTAGATCGAAGGTTCTGCATCCTGTTGCAGCACTTGCTGTTGCCGCCAATCCCGAAAATAAGCGGCAGCGCGGGAATAGACATTGGATCCGTCACGATCCGCGGGTTCGCCCTTCCCGAGGATAATCCGCACCAAATTGTAGGGACTGGCAGAGTAATAGGCTTCCTGCATGACCGCCGTGATCTTGTCGTAGGGCTGCGTGACAACTTGTTCCGGGCGGACTTTCGCCGGATTGTAGCGGAATCCGCGGAACGGAAAGATTAGGGCCATTTAGAGCCTTGCTGTTCTAGAGCCAGATTTTCCAGAGGTGACTTCTAAGAGCATGATTGTAGCAAGACGCGATTTAGCAAATATGCAAATGTTTGCGCTGCCAACTTTAGATTTTACAAATTTTTCTCAAATCCCTGCTCCGCCATGCAGCCGCGCGTGGTAGCATCAGCGGTAGAAGGTAACTATGGCCCGCCTGCAAGGGTCATCCCGCCTGTTCCCCGCAGTCCGGCGCGTCGGCCGGGAGGTTTCCCGGACTCATGTTCCAACACTTGCGTATTCACTCGTTCTTCTCTGGGTATTCGTCGCGCTTGCGATTTATTCGCGCCCTGCGGCAGCACAAGTTCCTCTCGAAGATGTACATATTCGGCCTGAAGTAGCGCCACCTAAAGCTGCGCCGGAAGTGCTAAAAGACGCGCCAGTAGACAGCGCCAGCGTTGCCATGGAGCCGAGCCTCGGCATGCGGGGGCGGCCCATGAAAATAGACGTAAATCTGGTGCTCGTGCCAGTTACTGTGACTGATCCCATGAACCGGCTCGTCACTGGACTGGACAAGGAAAACTTCACCATCGTCGAAGGCAAAGACGAGCAAGTCATTCGAAATTTCTCGAGCGAAGACGCGCCAGTTTCAATTGGAGTCATTTTCGACATGAGCGCCAGCATGGGCACGAAGATCGAGCGCGCCCGCGAGGCTGCGGTCGAGTTCTTCAAGACGGCCAATCCGCAAGACGAATTCTTTATGATCGCGTTTTCGGACAAGCCGGAGCAGGTTTCTGATTTTACCCAGTCGGCGGATGAAATTGAAGGGAAGCTGGTGTACACAGTCCCCAAAGGCCGCACCGCCTTATTGGACGCCATCTATCTCGGCGTCAACAAAATGCGCCAGGCGAAATATCCCAAGCGGGCCTTACTCATCATCTCCGATGGTGGCGACAATCACAGCCGTTACACGGAATCAGAAATTAAAGCGATGGTCAGGGAATCCGACGTCATGATCTACGCCATCGGAATTTACGATCACTATTTTCCGACTGAAGAAGAAAAACTGGGCCCCGAATTGTTAAGCGACGTCACCGAGATCACAGGTGGCCGCGCGTTCACGGTGGACAATCCCAATGATCTTGCCGACGTGGCGACCAAGATTGGCATTGAATTGCGAAACCAGTATGTGATCGGGTATCGCCCGAATAACCCTGGGCACGACGGCAAATGGCGTAAAATCAAAGTGAAACTCAATCCCCCCAGAGGATTACCGCCGCTTCGTGTTTATGCCAAGACTGGTTACTACACGCCAACGGAATAGCTTCCGCTTTTTATCCCTGTTAATTTTTCTACTTTCAGCGGCCTTGACCGCGCACGTGCAACAAGCTCCCAGTCAGCCCAATCCGCAGGAAACGCCTCCGTCGAACTCCCCGGCGCAAAGCGCGGACGAAGACAACGGCACCTTCGTTTTCAAAAAAGAAGTAGATGAAGTTCTGCTCCACGCGACCGTCGTGGATGAGAAAGGGCACCTAATTACAGATCTCGATCAGTCTGCTTTTCGCGTGTTGGAAAATAGCCAACAGCAGACGATCATTTCCTTCCGGCACGAAGACATCCCCGTGGCCATGGGTATCGTGATCGACAATTCAGGCTCGATGCGTGAAAAGCGCGATGAGGTGAATAAAGCAGCGCTCAATCTGGTTAAATCAAGCAACCCGCAGGACCAGGTTTTCATTGTCAATTTCAACGACGAGTTTTATCTCGATCAGGACTACACCAACAGCATCTCGAAGCTGAGCGATGCCTTGCATAAAGTTGAAGCTCGTGGCGGAACGGCCCTGTACGATGCTCTCGTTGCCTCGTCTGAGCACCTGAAAAAATTCTCCAAGTTGCAAAGAAAAGTCATTTTCGTGGTGACCGATGGGGAGGACAACGCCAGCCGCGAAACCCTCGAACAGACGGTTCGCCGGTTGCAGGAAGAAAATGGGCCGACGGTTTACGCTATTGGCATTCTTGGGGAAGAGAAGGAGCGCCGCGCCCGCCGCGCCCTCCAAACCATCGCCGAACGCACGGGCGGCATCGCCTTTCTGCCGAAGAATTCGCAAGAGGTCGACGAGATCAGCCGCACCGTCGCCCATGATATCCGCAATCAGTACACAATCGGCTACAAACCGACGACACCCAAGAGTGCCGGCGGATACCGCACTATCCGTGTGGATGTGAAAGCGAAGCGTCACGGCAAACTCACGGTGCGCACGCGCAGCGGCTACTATCCGGGGCAAGAGAAGGACGACTCGTCACATTAGTTTGCACACACCTGTGCCTTCCTGCGTTGACGCTTTTGCTCCGCGTCTCGTACCCTGTAAGGTGCTCACCAAGGCCATCGATCAATCGCATCTGCGTGTCTCCGACGACATTACCCAACTCGTTGGCTCGACGCCGATGCTTCAACTCACGCGAATCGTTCCTCCCGGCTCAGCCGCTATTTTTGCCAAACTCGAATACCTGAATCCCGGGGGAAGTGTGAAAGATCGTGCCGCCATCGGCATGATTCGCCGCGCTGAAGAGCAAGGCCATTTAAAACCCGGTGCAACCATCGTCGAAGCGACCGCGGGGAATACTGGAATTGGTCTGGCGCTTATCGGCGTGAACTGCGGTTACAAAGTCGCGCTCTTTGTTCCGGAACGCTTTTCCGAGGAAAAAGTTATGATCATGCGGGCCCTCGGAGCGGAGGTGACACGCACTCCGGAGTCCGAGGGCATGCAAGGAGCTATCAAACGCGCCAAAGAACTCGTTGCTGCCACCCCGAATGCCTTCATGGCTGGCCAATTCGAAAATCCTGCAAATCCTGATTATCACTACAAAACCACCGCCGTAGAAATGTTCGAGCAGATGGAAGGCGCTGTTGATGCGATTGTTATCGGCTCCGGGACGGCAGGTACGTTCACCGGAGTAGCCCGTTACTTCAAAGAGCGTATCCCGAGTGTTCTCTGCTACGCAGTTGAGACGCAGGGTTCTGTGCTTGGCGGTGGCCAGCCCGGCCCACATAAAGTCGAAGGCATCGGGGCCAGCTTCATTCCCAAGAATTTTGATCCGTCGGTTTGCGATGAAGTCCTGATGGTGAATGACGACGAAGCCTTCGGTACGGTGAAGCAACTCGCCGCGCGGGAAGGTGTGCTCGGCGGGTCGAGCGCCGGAGCCAATGTTTTCGCGTCCTTGAAAATTGCGCGCAAGTTGGGTGTGGGCAAGCGAGTCTTGACCATTATTCCTGACTCGGCGGAACGTTATCTCTCAAAGAAAATATTCGAGGGCGGAATCTAACCGCCCGTATTCTGGATTGAATCTCATGAAAAAGAATCAGAAATACACGCCTGGGTTTGCTACTCGCGCCATCCACGTCGGGCAGGAAGCCGACGCGGAAACCGGCGCAGTCGCGCCGCCGATTTATCCCACCTCCACCTACCTTCAACAAGAACTGGGGAAGAACAAGGGCTACGAATACGCGCGAGTTTCGAACCCCACACGTGACCGGTTGGAAGCGAATCTTGCCGCATTGGAAGGCGGGCTGGGCGCGAAGGTATTTTCGAGCGGAATGGCTGCGGTCAACGCGCTCTGCTCGATGTTCAAGTCGGGCGATCACATCGTCGCCGGGCACGATCTGTACGGCGGCGTTCCGCGCCTCTTTAATCAGGTACTTACGCGTTACGGCTTCGAGTTCACCTACGTGGACACCACCAATACGAAAAATGTCGAGCGCGCCATTCGCCCTTCGACGCGCATGGTCTATGTGGAGACGCCGACCAATCCGTTAATGACGCTGTGTGATATCCGCGCGATTTCGGGGATTTGCCGCGACAAAAATGTTGAGCTCGTGGTGGACAACACCTTTATGTCCCCCTATTTCCAGCAGCCCATCTGGCTGGGCGCAGATATGGTCCTGCACTCGACCACGAAATACCTGAACGGCCATAGCGACGGCATTGGCGGTGTAGTGGTGTGCACAAAGCAGAAGCAACTAGATGAGCTTGCATTCCTGCAAAAATGCGCGGGTGCGATTCTTTCGCCCTTCGAGTGCTGGCTGATTCTTCGCGGCGTCAAGACGCTGGCCGTTCGCATGGAACAACATGATCGCAGCGGCCGCTTCGTCGCTGAATTTCTTTCGCGCCACAAAAAGGTCAAGAAGGTCTATTATCCGGGACTGCGCAGCCATCCCCAGTACGATCTCGCCAAGCGCCAGATGACGGGCTTTGGCGCGATGATCTCATTCGAGACCGGCTCGCTTGCGAATGCAAAAAAAGTGCTGAAGCGCGTCCGGCTGTGTTCGCTGGCGGAGTCGCTGGGTGGTGTCGAGACGCTCATTTCTCATCCCGCGACCATGACGCATGCTGCGCTTGGGCCGGCAGGCCGAAAGGCTATTGGCCTCACCGACGGACTCGTGCGAATCTCCGTCGGCATCGAGAATGTCGAAGACATCGTGAAAGATTTGGATGGGGCGCTGGCGGTAATCTAGGAATTTAGTTAGGGCGGACATTCTTCCGCCCTAACTTACTTCACCGCTTCACCAATCCAGTCCAAGTACTCCGGGTTTCCATCATCGATCGCGAAACTCAGCACTTCCGGCACTTCGTAGGAATGCATCCCCTTGATCGCGTCTCGAACTCGCTCAAACGCGGCCGCCGTGGTCTTTATGAGAATCAACAACTCCTGCGACTCCTGCGTGTTTCCGTTCCAGGTGTAAATCGATTCCATCTTGGAAACGATGCTGACGCACGCGGCCAGCTTTTTCTCTACGAGAGCATTTCCGATTCGCCGGGCTTCTTCTTCCGAACTTGCGGTCGTCATAATCAGTCGCTTGTCAGTCATTGCGATTGCGTCTCCCTGCGTCAAAATTGATTGTATTCATCTTAATGGATGACGCTTCGCGGCTCCGCGACTCTCGCGGGACTAAGGTTTCATGGTAAAAGTGAAGAAGTCCATGCTGACTCAGATTAAGTTCGGTACATCCGGTTGGCGCGCCGTTGTCGCCGAAGAGTTTACCTGCGAGAACGTGCGCCGCGCCTCTACCGGCATCGCTCGCTTTATTGCTTCTCGCAATCCACAAGGCAAAGTCGTCGTGGGCCGCGATCCCCGCTTCATGGGCGAGACTTTCTGCAAAATTGCCGCCGATGTGCTCTCCGCACACGGCGTGACGCCACTGCTGATTCCGGATCCTGCACCCACGCCCGCGATTTCTTACGCGGTCACGCAAGAACACGCCGACGGGTCCATCAACATCACTGCATCGCACAATCCGCCGGAATACAACGGCATCAAGTTTTCCACCGCAGACGGAGCTCCCGCATTACCGGAATTTACCGAGGCGATCGAAGCCGAAATCGCTGCCGCAGACCAGGGAAAGAAAACGGCTTCCACGGTTAAACCTGCACCTGCCCAACCACTCCATCCGCGGGAAATGTATCTCAAACGGTTGCGGGAAGTCGTGGACTTCGCCGCCATCAAGAAAGCCGGGCTGAAAGTTGTTTTCGATCCTTTCTGGGGCGCAGGCCGCGGCTACTCCGATTCTTTGCTGCGCGAAGCCGGCGTCACCGTCGCAACCGTCCATGATTACCGCGATGTACTTTTCGGGGGACACGCGCCCGAACCCGACGATCATCTTCTCGGCGATCTTCGCCAAAAAATGAAAGAGACGCAGGCAAATGTTGGTATTGCTACTGATGGCGATGCCGACCGCTTCGGTATCGTCGATCAAGACGGCACCTACTTTCAGCCCAATTTCATCATCGCGCTATTGTTTGACTATCTCGTCGAGAGCCGTGGATGGAAAAACGGCGTGGCCAAGTCGGTCGCGACAACCAACCTCGTTAATGCGCTAGCGAAATATCACGACATCGAACTTCACGAGACGCCAGTTGGTTTCAAATACATTGGAGAACTTATCAAGGCCGATAAGATCGCTCTCGGCGGGGAAGAAAGTGCCGGGCTCTCCATTCGCCATCACGTCGCCGAAAAAGACGGCATTGTTGCTGGTCTGCTCATGTGCGAGATGGTCGCCGTTCGTCGCAAGTCGCTTTCCCAACAATTGACCGATCTATTTGTCAAAGTTGGTTCCCTTTATCCCCAGCGCGACAACTTCCGCTTGACCCCGGAGGTGAAGGCGAAGTTCACTAGTAAGTTGGGAGTGGATCCTCGCGATTTTTGTGGCCGTACGGTCAAGCAAATTGTGAGGAAAGACGGCCTAAAGCTCTTATTTGAGGATGGTTCCTGGGTTTGCTATCGCTTATCCGGGACTGAGCCGGTGGTTCGGGTGTATTCAGAAGCGTGCAGTCAATCGGATTTGAAGAAGTTGAGCGAGGCGGCGCAGCAGTGGATCTTCGAGTAGTCAGCAAGTCGAAAGCACGAGCGTTTCCTACCTCGGAAGAAAGGCTGCGTTCGCTCGTCGATCGCGCGCCGGAAGCTGAAGCCTTCGCCCACCGCACACTGGAGAAGATGCGTCCGCAGTTGTCATGGCTTTACGAGTTCCGCCGCCGGTTCGCGACCACCGCAGTCATATTGTTGACGGCGTGGCTTTTCGTGCACGTGGTCTTCGGCGCAAATGGCATGGCGGAATACCGGCAGAAGAAATCCGAATATGTGAGCCTGCAAAAAGAAATCGACCGCTTGCAGAAGGAAAACGACCAGGCTTCTCACGAAATCGGCGCGCTAAAGACCGACCCGAAAGCGATTGAAAAGCAGGCCCGCGAACAACTGCATTACGGCAAGCCCGGCGAAATTATTTTCGTCGTGCCCACTTCTCAGGTAGCTACTTCGCCGTCCACACATACGGCGCAAAAGTAAGAGACTTTTGACAATTGCTATCTTGTGCCTGTGGTATATTCCGCGATAAGGAGCTTCCCCATGAAAAAAGTTCTGCTTGCAGTTGGAGTGCTGGCTTTTTCTTTAATGGTTGTCATGGCCTCGGCCGAATCCGCCACCGTCAATGGCTACGTCAGTGACACACAATGCGGCGCCAAAGGCGCGTCCACCACTCATGCTGCCTGCATGACGAAATGCCTCGGCAAGGGTGCGAAGGTTGCCATCGTGACCGACAGCGACCAGAAAGTTCTCACCGTGGATAATCCTGAAGTGCTCAAAGGCCACGAAGGCCATCACATCGCCGCGACTGGGACTGTGACGGGCGAGACGATTCACGTTGATAGCGTAAAGATGCTATAGAGATATTCGGCAAAAAATTAGGGACGGCGTTAGCCGTCCCTTTTTATCGCCTTATAGAAATCTGTCATCCCGAGCGAAGTCCGCGATTCGCTTGCGAATCGCGGACACAGTCGAGGGACCTGCTGTTACATCCGCTTCTACCGCACCACGCCTTCGAGCGGGGAACTCGCGGTCGCGTACAACTTCTTTTCCATTCTGCCCGCGAGATAAGCTTGACGTCCCGCGATCACGGCGTTCTTCATGGCTTCTGCCATCAGCACCGGCTCCTGCGCTCCGGCAATGCCGGTATTCATCAGCACAGCATCCGCGCCAAGTTCCATCGCAATCGCTGCATCGGACGCAGTACCCACGCCAGCGTCCACAATCAGCGGCACGCCCGTAATCATCTCGCGCAAAATGCGGAAGCTTGCGACATTCTGCATGCCGAGCCCCGTGCCAATCGGCGCGCCCAGTGGCATAATCGCGCTCGCACCTGCGTCGAGCAACCGCTTCGCAAAAACGATGTCGTCTGAAGTGTAGGGAAGCACGGTAAATCCTTCTTTGACCAGCACTCGCGTAGCTTCCACCGTCGCTTGCACATCGGGATAAAGCGTTGCCTGATCGCCGATGACTTCAATCTTCACCCAATCGGAAATGCCAACTTCGCGTCCCAGGCGCGCCGCGCGAATGGCTTCATCGGCGGTGTAGCATCCCGCCGTGTTGGGCAGCAGAAAGTATTTCTTGGGATCGATGAAGTCGAGTAGCGATTCCTTGCTGCGATCGAGATTTACCCGCCGCACCGCGACCGTCACCATCTCCGCGCCGCTCGCTTCGAGTGCACGCGCTGTTTCCTGAAAAGATTTGTACTTGCCCGTGCCGACGATGAGCCGCGAACGGAACTCGCGCCCGGCGATGATTAGATGGTCCATGATGACGATATTGTACCGCTCCAACCACTTGTCATTCTGAGCAAGCGCTTTTTGCGAAGCGAAGAACCTGGGCGAGCCGCGCGAAGCGGCGCGTTCTTCGCGACGCAAAACTCGCGCGTGTAGCTTGCTTCCTTATGTACAATACGTTTGCCCGGATTAAGGCATACCATGACCACCCTTCAGGAATTTCGCTGCGAGATTTGCGGGACCATCACCAGTCACCCTATGCACTGGTTCATCATTCAATGTGGGGACGCGGAACTTACCGTCCTGCGCTGGAAGACCGAGGTCGCTAACGCGCCCGGCGCGCGTCACTTCTGCGGCGAGGCCCATGCACAGGTTTACATCAGCCGCTGGTTCGACGCGGCGTGCTCTCCGCCCAAGCCTGATTTTCTGCGGCCAACGGGTTCGTAAGTTGATTGTGTAGGGATCCCGATCGAGCGCAGCTCGACAGAGCATGTTCGCTGCGCGCAAGATCCCTCGGCCCGCTGGTGAAAGCGCGGGCACTTCGGGACGACAACGTGGGGAGGCGGCACGCTTACACAACGCTCTCTACATTGTCATTGTCATTCCGACGAGCGCAGCGAGGAGGAATCTGCGGTTTGATTTTCCAGCATCCCATCGCTCAGAGGAATGGCTTTTATTTTCATTTGAGACGGCCCAGGACGCGTTCGCGATAACGGGGCGACCCAGAGTAAGGCAAGAAAATCGGCTTCGCCAGCGAAGATTTCAATCGTTTTAATGCCTATCGCTAAGTATATTGTTTGCTATGGTTTGGGATGAACTTTATGCACAGCGCATGAAGTTGCGGATGGTTCATGGAATCAGCGGCTTATGACCCCACTGCACCATTATTGGTGCACAATGTCTACTTTCGGGTGACACGATTTTCAATGACTTACGGAGGAGGTTAACTGAGCCGTTATCAGTTCTTCTGCGAAGCGTACGTCCGGCGGGCCTGAGTAGCCCCGCGCAAGATCCCTCGCCCGCGATGAAAAGCGCGGTGCTCGGGATGACAAGATGGTTAGTTTTGATAAGTGGACCGGAAGCCGCCTTCTTAACCACCGCCCACGACATTGTCATTCCGAATCCGCTTTAGCGGTGAGGAACCTGCTTTTAGCTGATCGCGCTCGTCTTTCCCAACGAACTCGATTGACACCGCACACAGCCCGTAGCACAATGGTTCGCCTTCCCCCGAGGCTGATTTCGCTGCGTCCAATCTTCTCGCTGGGGTTTCCTATGAAGTTGCTATTTGTCGCGCGCCTTACTCTTTTCGTTCTCATCTGTTCTGCTTTGGTAAACGTCTTTGCGGCAAACAATCCGGTGCCGTTTGTGAATCAGCCGCTGGTGCCCGCCAGCGTCGCGCCCGGAGGCAACAACTTTCAGCTCACTGTGAACGGCACCGGATTCGTCTCCGGCTCGACGGTCAACTGGAACGGTAGCCCGCGCGCCACGAGCTTCGTCAATCAAGGGCAACTTACCGCGACCATTCTCTCGACGGACATCGCGACCGCCTCGACCGCGTCTATCACCGTCACCAGCCCCGCTCCCGGTGGCGGCGCGTCGAGCGTGGTGTTTCTGCCGGTGAGAAATCCGTCGAGCTTTGTGTCGCTGAACGCCTCCACGATCGCCCT
>JBEKTR010000118.1:0-10951 GCA_049515835.1 Terriglobales bacterium | reverse complement strand
TGAACATACAAAGGCTGCGTAACTCGCGGCGAGGTCAGTGCCATCCACTTCTTCAAAATGAAAATTCGGGAAGCCGGAGACCAAACGCGAAATGTTCCCGCCCGCGGTTTGCACCTCAACAGGAACCGAGATCGCGTATTCGTTGTCTTGAATGACAAAAATCACCGGCAGCTTGCGATTTGCTGCCGTGTTCATCGCTTCCCAGAATTCACCTTCACTGGTGGTTCCGTCGCCGAGTGAAACGTAGGTCAGTTCATCGCCGACGAACTTTACATCTTTGAACTGGCGGTAATCTCCGTCAACTTTCACCGCCGCCTCGGGATGAGCGGCGAAATATCGCCCAGCTTCGGCACAGCCTACGGCTTGCAGCACCTGCGTTCCTGTAGGAGAAGATTGCGTAACGACATTCTGGCGCGGAAATCCCCAGTGGGACGGCATTTGGCGTCCACCGGATTGCGGATCATCAGCGGCACCTACCGCAGTGAGCAACATTTCATAGGCAGTCGCACCCAAAGTCAGGCACAAGGCGCGGTCGCGATAGTAGGGGTAATACCAATCAGTGGGGCGCAATGCCAATCCGGCCGCGACGCCGATAGCTTCGTGTCCAGCCCCGGATATCTGAAAGAAAATCTTCTGTTGGCGCTTGAGCAGAATCTCGCGATCATCCACTTTGCGCGACATATGCATGGTGCGATAAGCCTCAACCATCTGGGCGCGCGAAAGTCCTTCATAAGTCTTGGTGGCTGTGAGGTTTGCCTTGCTCATGACCGCTACTTTGGATGGGGTTTTCGTGCTTGTCGCCATCGAGTTACCTGCCGAACCGGGAGTTGGGGACTACTTCTATATTGTAAATGCCCACGAAGAGTTCTGATAGGGAGAATATCGGCGGATTTCATAGAGTCAGAAGTCTCTGGCGGTAAAGCGGTATGACCAGCGCGGCCATGTTTGGCGTAGGCGCATGGCCACCGTTAAGATGTTGAGTGGTCAAGTTTCTTCGCCAATTCGACCCCGCGAAAATCAAGTTTCTCATCTTCGATTTGGACGGCACTTTGATTGACTCCCGCCTCGACCTGATCCACTCCATTAACGCCATGTTGCGCCATTTGCAGCGGCCAGAGCTGCCGGGGGAAGTCGTCGCCTCCTATGTGGGAGATGGGGCGCCCATGCTGGTCCGGCGGGCGTTGGGAGATCCCGACGATGAAAAGTTAGTACAGGAGGCGTTGGAATTTTTCCTAGCTTACTATCGCATCCACAAGCTGGATTTTACCCATGTGTATCCGGGAATCAAGGAATCGTTGTCAGTCTTGCGCGCTTCGGGAAGGAAGATGGCGGTGCTGTCGAATAAGCCGGTGCATCCTTCCCGGGCCATCGTCGAAGCTCTGGGGTTGGGAGAGTTTTTCGTGGAGGTCTATGGCGGCAACAGCTTCCCGACGAAGAAGCCTGACCCGCAGGGCGCGAAAGCCTTGCTTCATGAAACCGGATACAACACTGGAGAAACGTTAATCATTGGCGATTCGTCTGTAGATGTTCTGACCGGCCGCAACAGTGGTATTCGCGTTTGCGGAGTCACGTATGGATTTGCGCCACATTCATTGCATGAAGCCCCGCCGGATGTGGTTGTGGATGCGCCGGGGGAGTTGGCAGAGTTGCTTAATGCATCGTAATTACACGAAACGAGACATTGCTCCTAAGCGTGCCGCTCGGAGTGTCCACCGCGACATACCCATTTGAAGCTCCTGCTGGCACCTTTGCCTTCAGAAACGTGTCCGATGCAACTAAGAAAGTCGAAGAAGTCCCATTGAAGGAAACCTGAGTTGTACCGGTCAAACCCTGCCCAAGAATACCCACGGTCTGACCCACGCCGCCAGTGTTGCGAACGAAGGCCACGAACGGCCCCAAGCCCATAGATAGGCTGTAGGCAGCGCCATACCCAGCACCCCCATACGATGCTGTTCCATAAAAGATACCCGTAGTGCCCTGGAGCAGAGACCCTTGGGCGCCGTAGCCTTGCTCCTCGGTGAAGTTATGCAAGTTCGTGAATGCTCCATCCAGAGTCAGCTGATACAAGATTCCGCACCCACCAGTGCAATTCCCATCTCCACCATAGAAGGTCGGTCCATACAAGTTGCCGTCTGTAGCCTGAGTTAGGCCTTCAGGAATTGCTGCCAATTCCCCGCCGCCGAAATCGTACAAAGTCGTCACTTCGTGCGTCGGCAGCACTGCGAAAATCCATCCTTGAAAATTAGTCCCGTAAAGGTTCCCATCGGTGGCCTCAATCATAGGCGCGTTGGGCCCAGGATAACTTCCTCCCCCAAAATCATAGAGCGTGTTGAACGCGCCGTTCCCTGCGATTCTGAAGATGGTTCCCGGATTTCCTGTGGTGCCGTAAAAGTAGCCGTTGCTCGCCTGAACAAGTCCGCTTATGGAATAGGCCCCATCGTTGTAGTCGAACGTATGGAGCGTGGTCAGCGAACCTTGAGGAGTAATTTTAAAGACGGTGCCGCATCCAAGCGAAAAAGAGCCGCAAGGAATCTTTCCGCCGCCGCTGGTGGTCCCATACAGATTTCCGTCCGCTCCTTCGGTCAAGTTTGCCCACGGAAAGGCGCCATCGGTCAGCTCGAAGACATGGATGGTGGTCAGCTTGCCTCGCGGAGTAATCCTGAAAAGGGTGCCGCACCCGTCGGGAGGCCTGCAAGTGGTATCTCCTCCATAGGCAGTGCTTCCATAAAAGTTCCCGTCAGAGGCTAACGTAAGCCCAGCCTCGGGATATTCGCCGTCAACACAGTTTGCCAGGCTACAAAAGCTGTAGGCCGTCGTCAATCTCCCCTGCGGCGTGAGCCTGAAGATCGTGCCGTAGTTGCCATTGGTCCCACCCCCGTCCGTCGTCCCGTAAATGTTGCCGTCGGTCCCTTGTATGAGATAGCCGATAGGATAATCGCCGTTTGTACCGTTGAACTTTACGAGCGGAGTAAAAGTCTGTGCAGGAAGACTAATCGCGATCATGCAACTAAACAGGAATGCACTAAAGCTTTTCATCCGATTCTCCGGTGGAGGCATACGCTCCAAGTTTGTTCCCGCATCATTTTTTCGTCAAGATGCAAGATTTTGCGCATAACATGCTCTATGCCTTCTGTAGTTAACCTCTTCCCCCACAGCCTTCATTTACACTTCGGCCAGATGGAAAATTTCACTCCCACTGAACTGCGCAAGCTGCGCAGCCTGAAAAATCCGTATGGCATTCAGAGATATCTCGACGACATGCCCTACCACCTGGCCGATACGTCTTTTTCGCCTCGCCTCGTGCTACACGAAAATACTTCTCATTGTTTTGAAGGTGCGATGCTGGGTGCGGCTGCACTTCGCGCCAACGGGTATCCGCCACTCATTCTCGATCTGGAAGCAGAACATGACACTGACCACGTAATTGCGATCTACAAAGAGCGTGGTCATTGGGGGGCGATCGCCAAGTCGAATTACACAGGATGCCGGTATCGAGAACCGGTTTATCGTACTCTGCGAGAGCTGTCGCTGAGTTATTTCGAGGTCTACTTCAACCTGCGCCGCGAACGAACACTGCGAACTTTTTCGCGTCCGGTGAATCTCGACCGCTTCGACAACAAAAATTGGATGACAACCGAGCAGCCGCTCTGGTTCATCGCTGAGTATCTTTTCACAATTCACCACACTCCGCTCTTAAAAGCCGGCCAGGCTAAGAAGTTGCATAGGCTCGACGACCGGTCTTTCCGCGCGGGGTGTCTGGGCCGGGCAGAAAAATAATTCGAGAAGTCTGCCGACAACTTGACTTTCACCTGCGTGTTTTAATGAATCATGCGCCTCGCATATTTTCTTTTTGCCGTTTCTTGCGTCGTGCAGGCGCAGACCACGGCCCCGCTTCCGTCTTCGCTTCCCACTTCCGGTACGCTCACGCAAGAGCAAATTCAGCAATTGATCCGCGCGGTGGCGGACAAAGACATTGAAAATGACAAAAAGTTAACTAATTACACATACGTTGAACACGGAGTCGAGCAACGCCTAGATGGCAAAAAGCAGGTGAAATCCATCGAGTCGAAAACCTACGATGTTCTGGAAATCTCAGGAGAGCAAGTCCGGCGATTAGTCGCGAAAGACGACAAACCCCTCAACGCAAAGGACGCCGCCAAAGAAGAAGAAAAAATCCAGAAGATTATTGATAAAGAGAAAAATGCCTCCGAGGACGAACGCCGCAAGCGTCAGGAAAGGCAGGACAAAGAAATCGAAGAAGGCCACCAATTCGAGAAAGAAGTCGCCGATGCTTACAACTTTACACTGAACGGGATAGAAAAATATGAAGGCCGTGACACGTATGTGATTGACGCCACACCGCGACCGGGATTTCAACCCCACGTCAAGGACGCCAACCTGCTGCCGAAGTTTAAATTCCGAGCCTGGATTGATAAAGACGAAATGCAATGGTCCAAGCTGGACATTGAAGCGATCGATACGGTTTCATTCGGACTTTTCCTCGCGCGTATCCACAAGGGCACACGCATCGTGATCGAACAGACCCGAGTGAACGAAGAAGTCTGGCTGCCGAAACATGTAGAGCTGAATGTGGACGCTCGGATCGCGCTGCTCAAGGAATTTGCGGAGAATTTCGATTTCAAATACAGCGATTACAAGAAATTCCGCACGGGAGTGAAGATTCTGCCGCTCGCACAAACGCCGTCCCAACCTTAGGAACGGCGTTTTATTTTCTGTTCAAGAAAGAATTACGGCTTCACGCGGAAAATCACGCCGTCGCCATTGTTTCCGCCTTGATTTGTCGTGCCGTAAAGATTGCCCGCTTTGTCTGCGACCAGGTTGCTAAATGAATACAAGCCATCTTTACCACCGGTGAAGAGATAAAGCTGATTGTAGGTCCACGTGCCATTGCCAGAGTTCACAAGCTCATAAACCGTTCCCGCATTATTCACTCCGTCGCAGTGCGTTGTGGCAAAGATGTTATCCGAGGCGTCAACCATAATGTCGCGGAATGTCCCCGAAACGCCCCACCCATCCAGCCCGTAGATCGTATTGAACGTCCAACCTCCGTTCGAAGGGGTCAGTTCAAAGATCGTGCCGCCTCCGCCGCCGGCGCCCGTTCCGCCATCGGTGTTGGTTCCGAAGAGATTGCCGGATTTGTCGAAGGTCAATCCACCATAGGGAGTTCCGCCGTCACTCTGCAAAGCAAAATTGTGGAGGATGGTTTCGGTCCAACCGGATTGCGAGGGCGATAATTCAAACACCATGCCATAGCCGTAGGCGCCGCCCTGAGAGGCTGTCCCGTAAACATTGCCGGCAGCGTCGAGTGTGACACCGGCGACGGGCTGTGCTCCGTCATTTGCAGCTCCGAAGTTGTAAAGCACGGTTTCCTTGTTCTTTCCCGTAATTTCAAAAACGGTTCCGCTGCTAAGATTTCCGCCAGTCATGGTGGTGCCATAAAGGTGGCCAGCGGCGTCCCTTGCCAGACGTGCCTCCGGATTGCCTCCGTCGTTGCCGCCGGTAAATGAATACAACACAATCTCGCCGTTGGGCGTGATTTCATAGACCACGCCGTATCCGTAAGTTCCGCCGGAATAAGTGGTGCCGTAAAGATTACCCGCGGGATCCGTAATCAGGCTGGACTCAGGCGTGCCCCCGTCCGCTCCTCCAGTAAAGTTGTGGAGAATGGTTTCGCCGTGAATATTCAGGCGAAAAACGATGCCAGCTTCGTGGCTTCCGCCGCTGCTCGTGGTGCCGTAGATGTTTTGGCCAGCTGCGTCCATTACAAAACCTGCCAGTGGATTGCCGCCGTCTCGACCGCCCGTGAAACTGTGTAATACGGTGAAGGTTTGCGCCTGGATCGGCAGGGTGCCGATCAAACCGAAAATGAGCGAAAAGAGAAGTACGGGCATTTTTGTAAGAGATTGCAACGTCGCTTTCATGAACATGGGAGTCCTGTGGGAAGTGTAGTTTGCGGCAAACAGCTCTTCTGGCGGGCTTTCCAGAAGTATTATGGAGTTTGCTATACAACTTGAAGCTTGTCAATAATGTTTAGTGCAACAAGGTTTTTTCGGTCGCTCTGTGCAGAATGTTGCACATGTAAGCTCTACATTTGCAACAATCATCCAAGGTCTGCTGGCGGCAATGTTAAAATTTCGCCTGAGTGACATCGTCATCTACAGCCAAGCTACCGGCAAGTAAGCCTCCGACGGCTGCGTCGTCGCCGTCAATCGAAGCTGTCCCGCTGCTGGATCTGCACCGACAATACAAAGAGATCAAAGACGAAATTTTGGCGGCCATAGAGCGCGTCTGTGCATCGCAGCAATTTGTGCTTGGAGCGGAAGTCGAGACACTCGAACGGGAGATAGCGGCCTACACGAGTGTAACTGCGGCAGTCGGATGTGCGTCTGGAACAGATGCTCTATGGCTGGCGCTGGCGGCCGCCGGCGTAGGGCCCGGCGACTTCGTGATTACGACCGCTTTCAGCTTTTTCGCATCTGCCAGCGCTATCGCGCGGGCGGGGGCCAAGCCTGTCTTGCTCGATGTGGACCCCGAAACTCTGAATCTTGACGCAACTCTCGTGCGGGCGAAGCTGCAACGCGGAGGATCGTACAAAGTGCGCGCCATTCTCCCCGTACACCTTTATGGGCAATGCGCGGATATGAATGCGCTGCAGACCATCGCCAATGAATTTAATCTGCCGATTATCGAGGACGCCGCGCAAGCCATCGGTGCGAAGTGGGATGGGAAACCGGCCGGATCATTGGGCGTAGCCGCAGCGTTCAGTTTTTATCCAACGAAGAATCTTAGCGCGTACGGAGACGCGGGCTTGGTTACAACTTCCGACCCGGACGTTGCTGAGCATATGCGCCGATTGCGCAATCACGGGAGCCCGCAACGCTACTACCACGATGAGTTCGGTTGGAACGCACGCATGGACGGCATCCAAGCTGCGGTTTTGCGAGTCAAGATGCGCCACATAGATAGCTGGAATGAGAGCCGGCGTCAAATCGCATCGAACTATGATCGGCTGCTACAAGAAGCCGGATTGATGTCGGCAAAACTTGGGACTCCGATTCGTTCACTGACAGTTTCCAGCCATGCGCATCACGTTTTCCATCAGTATGTCGTTCGCGCGGACCGGCGCGATGAGCTGCGTAAGTTCCTTGCGGACCGAAAAATCGGGACCGAAGTGTACTATCCCGTGCCGCTGCACTTGCAAGAGTGCTTTATTTATCTGGGATATCGCGAAGGCGATTTGCCGGAATCCGAACTTGCCGCGCGAGAAGTATTGGCGCTGCCGATGTTCCCAGAACTGACGGAAGACGAGCAAAGACGAGTGGTGGAAAGCATCTCCGACTTCTATTCGTGAGTTTCCATCAGACATGCGGAATGCTTTCTCCACATCTTGTCCGCAATGATGGCATAGGCCGCAAATGCAAACATCAGCAACCAAGCCATCTGATAGTAGGGCACGACATACGGAAAGGTGTTCATAGCTGCGTGAAAAATTGCGGTGGCCTGAATCGATCTTCCCGAGCGGTTGTAAAGCCAAGTCAAAATAATCGTTGTCGGGATCATAAATACGACCCGGAGAAGAATCTCCTCGACCCATGTGAAGCGAACGGGACGGTAATAGTCCACTGGAGCATGCCACAGCGCCCATGGGAACCATACCAATAGGCTGGCAGCGAGAGGTGCGAACCTGGTTTCCAGCCGATCAAGCAAGAATCCTCGCCAGCCGGGCTCTTCTAGCACGGCGACAAACAGCAAATTGTAGAGGAAAAACATGGTTGCATTGGCGACTGCCGTGACCGTAAATCCGCCAAGATTCGGCCAAATCATGCGTGCGCCCAGCACGTACGCGATAGCAGACGGAATACCCAGGACGACGGGAAAGTAGAGCAAAGCAAAAGCCGACCACTTATCTGGAGCGTGAAGCAATCTTCGCGTCAGACCGCGCACACCTTGATCCCGCGCAAGGACTCCAAAAAGAATAAACGCAGGCAATATCGAAGGAATCAGCAATAAGGGCCTAAGATGAACGCCCAAGCCAGCCCCGTTCCACCACAAATAGTGCAATGAAAGCACAATCCAGCACACGCTCAGAAATAAAACGAACCACAACCATTTTCTTTTTGATCGGTCGTTCGGAGTTGGCTGCTGATTCCGGGCCAGGATATAGGCTGCGACGGCAGGGCCAGCCGTGCCAATGTTCAAATACTCTTCAGCCAATCCGAGCTTAATCGCTCCGATGGTCGCGACCCAAGAAAACCCGAAAGCAAGCGCGATATAGGCGCCTGCTTCTTTCACCACCCGGTTCCTGGACTGCTCGGGTCGCGGGGTTTCCATGCATTTCCTCCCAGTGCGCAAAAGGTCAGCTAACTTATGGCACGGAAAAAGACCAAGAAAAGTCCAGACGAAAAAGCGAAGGATAAGACGCCCGCGACCACGATATTAATTTGGAATCGTGAAGGCAGGGCGACGCTTAACAATTCGCCCAGCGTGCGGGCCCACAACGAAGCTACCGCAGCCGCATCGCCCCGGCTGACGGCGTCGCGCAGTAGATCTTCGAAAACCGCTACCATTTCTTCCCCAAAGCGTTCCCGAAGTTCTTGCGGGTAGCAAATGAGAACCCATGCGAATATCTGGCACTGCAACCGACAAGTGTTACTTGGCATCAAGCTCACTCCGATATTCGTGGAACGAGTTTTCTTTTGCGAGCTAATCGCACCACGGAATCCATGCGACTGACTTCCGCCTCCAGGAGAATCTGCCCATTTCCGGTCAATTGGTAGTAGCGGCGCCGACTCGCATGCCCAGCCGACGCCCCGGTTTCCGGCAACTCCTCTACCAGCCCCAGTTCCAGCAAACGCTGTAACGTCGTGTAAAGCGTACCGGGCCCCATGTGACGTTTGCCATCGGAGAGTCTCGTTATCTCCTGCATCATGGCGTAACCATGCTTCTTCCCTTGTGTAAGCGAAAACAGAATGAAAAATACGGCAGGCGTCAGCGGAAGCAGCGCTTGTAATTCCTCGGTTAGCTGGTCTCTTCTCATTCTTAAATTCTCATTCTCAAGCCCTCATTTAAGTTCGGCCGCAAGAAGCTTGTATATCAATGGCAGTTATATCACTTACTGATACATCAGATATCGATTTATCATTCATTGATGTATGAATCAAGCGGTATTTTTGCCTGAAGTCGTCCCGATGGCTGGCCGCTTTGCTAGCGACTGACTGGATGCCGAGATTTCTGGTGGGCTGGGCTGGGCGCTTCTCCCGGAGCGAGTACGCGCTTCACGATGGGCGTGTTCAGCTTATATTTGCGTTCGCTCACATTGCCGGCGTCGTCTTTCACGCGCACGATGAAAACTGGTAAGACGCCTTCTTTGTCAAAATTCTCCTGCGCGACGGTCAAGGGGAGCACGCCATTCAGATCATGCTCGCGATAGGCCGTCTCATAGCGGTGCCGTTTTGCGTTCCAAGTGAAAACACGGACCTGATTGAAGTCGAAGGGCAGGCCATCCTTCGGTTCGGTCAGAGCGACAACGTATTGCGGGACTTTCTTGTCGCCATCCGGGACTTGATCCAAAACAGACACCGACACCATGCGCTGACCTTCCGCATATTCTGCAATCTCCAGCGGGACGTCTACGTCGATCATCCTTGCCAGCACCCAGCCCACGTGACCCTGAGCATCGCGAATCAGCCACCAATCTTCCATCGGGACCGCTTTCCCGTCTTCCACGGTGGGTTTGACGCCGCCCGGTAGAACTTTGTCGACGGTAGCTCGTTTCATGAGCGCGAGTTTTGCACCTTCGTTCAATTGAAAAAGATGATCGGTGTCCCGGCCGGGAGTGAGGTGAAGATTCGTATCGTTGCGCGTGGTTCCCGCCGCTTGTTGAGGATCGTTTTGTTCTTGTTGAGCCAGTTTTTGGAATCCGTCAAAAACCTGTTGGCTCACAAGGTAGCGTTGCTCAATCCAGCCTTCTTCGCCTTTTGCAGTGCGAATGCGGGCGAACCGGCGGTCTTTTTCCAGCACTTCCACGCGGTCGCCGTTCTTGACCACGCCCGTCTTGTTGAAAACCGCCGACATGTGATCGCGCAGGATCGCCTGTGGCGCAGAGACGTAGGCGGCTTCGATAGCGTGACCGTGCCGCCGCCAACAACCGGAAAGCAGAACGGCAGCCAGCACGAAGAGCGCGGAAAGACGAGACAGCTTTTTCACAGGGTTCTAGAGAACACTATAGCGCAAGGGAATCGCGCAATCGTAGGAACTGAACCGCTCTAATCAATGGGAGAGAAAGAATGCGAGAGTTAGGCGTCACTCGCCGAAACTGATTCCAATCGAACGCGCCGCATGCACGATTTCGCCCTGCGGATCCACACGCTTGAGTTGATGAATCGCCTGCGAGATTTCCACTGCCTCAATGCGTTCGTTGCGCAGGCAAACCATCTTGCCGAACTCGCCCTGCGCGATCAATTCAACCGCAGCCACGCCGAAGCGCGTTCCCAGAATGCGGTCGAAGGCCGTAGGCGAGCCGCCGCGCTGAATGTGGCCGAGCACGCTGACGCGCACTTCTTTGCCCGTGCCGCTGGCGACTGCATCTCCGATACGGTTGGCGACCGAGCCAGTTCGGCGTTGCTCCTTCCATTGCTCGAGCTGTACGCCTTCGGCGACGACGATGATCGTGAAAGGCTTGCCTTGCGTCTCCCGCTGCATGACGTGGTCGCAAATGGCCGCAATCGAGAAAGGGATTTCGGGAATAAGAATCACATGTGCACCGCCGGCCATACCGGCTTCGAGCGCGATCCAGCCCGCATCGCGGCCCATGACTTCGACGACCATGATTCGGTGATGCGATTCCGCCGTCGTGTGAATCTTGTCCACCGCGTCGGTAGCTGTGGTCAGGGCAGTATCGAAACCGAAAGTGATTTCGGTTGCTCCTAGG
>JBEKTR010000117.1:0-11016 GCA_049515835.1 Terriglobales bacterium | reverse complement strand
TAATCTCTTTGTTGAGCTTCAACGCCATGCCAACCGCGAACAAGAGACTCGCAATCAGGCGGCTATCTCATTAGCAAGTGAACTTCACCTGCCTTTGCTTGCGACGAATGGTGTGCGCTACGCGACACCGACAGATCGTGAGATTGCCGACGTGTTCACTTGCATTAAAAACAAGCGCCGCTTGAGCACAGCGGGGAGATTGCTTTCCCAAAACTCGCAGCGATGCATCCGGGATTCTAATGCAATGACACGTTTGTTCTCCGACGTGCCGGACGCCATCGCCAATACCGCCGAATTATCGTCTCGACTGGAATTCAATCTCGAGAAGTTAGGCTACGAGTTTCCTCGCTATGCGGTGCCCGCAGGCGAAACGATGGATTCATTTTTAAGAAAACGGGTGTGGGATGGGGCAAGATGCCGCTATCGTCCAGTCAGTCAGCGGGTAAGAACACAGCTTGAGAAAGAATTGGCTCTCATCGAGAGGCTCAAATTGGCTGGTTATTTCCTAATTGTATGGGACCTCATTTGTTTCTGTGAGCAGAATGCGATTCTGGTGCAAGGGCGGGGATCAGCCGCGAACAGTGCTGTCTGCTACTCGCTCGGCATCACCGCAATTGATCCTATTGGCATGAATTTGCTATTTGAGCGGTTCCTCTCGGAAGAACGGGGAGAGTGGCCGGACATAGACCTCGATCTCCCTAGCGGCGACGAGCGCGAGAAAGTAATTCAGTACCTATACAAGATCTACGGAGAGCGCGGTGCTGCCATGACTGCCAACGTCAATACTTATCGTGGGCGCTCCGCTGCACGTGAGATGGGTAAGGTGCTTGGGTTTGATGAAGATACCCTTTCCCGTGTATCTGCAATTGTCGGAAAGTGGGAGTGGAAGGATCCAAATGAAACTATGGATAAACAATTCACGCAATCGGGGCTTGACCTTCGCCATCCCGAAATCGCCACTTATCTCGACCTCTGCCAGCGAGTACGGGATTTGCCCCGTCATCTTAGCCAACATTCGGGGGGTATGGTGATCTGTCAGGGGCAATTGGATTCGGTTGTGCCACTCGAACCAGCCACAATGCCCGGACGCGTAGTTGTGCAATGGGACAAGGAAGATTGCGCGGATCTTGGAATCGTTAAAGTGGATTTGCTTGGTCTTGGAATGATGGCTGTACTGAAGGACAGTATCGAACTAATTCGGGATCATTATGGTGAAGAAGTGGACTTGGCGCATCTACCCCAAGATTGCCCCGACGTTTACGAGACAATCCGCGAGGCCGATACGATCGGGATGTTCCAGATCGAAAGCTGTGCCCAAATGGCATCCCTCCCGCGCAACAATCCCACACGGTTCTATGATCTCGTGACACAAGTTGCATTAATTCGCCCAGGCCCGATCACAGGCGAGATGACCAGCCCCTATCTCAAACGACGGCAAGGCAAAGAACCTGTCACATACCCGCATCCGTCTTTGATTCCGGTTCTAGAAAGAACTCTGGGAGTGCCATTATTTCAGGAGCAGCTATTGAAGTTAGCAATGATCGCGGCGAATTTCACTGGCGGCGAGGCTGAAGAATTGCGCCGGGCAATGGGATTCAAACGTTCCCAGGGGCGCATGCGAGAGATAGAAATAAAGCTCCGGGCCGGGATGGCGGCCAACAACATTCCACCAAACGCGCAAGATCAGATTGTGAAATTCATCAGTTCCTTTGCTCTCTATGGTTTCCCAGAGTCTCATGCGGCGAGCTTCGCACTCATTGCCTATGCTAGCGCTTTCTTAAAGGTTCGATATCTTGCAGCATTCACTGCCGCCCTACTCAACAACTGGCCGATGGGCTTTTACCATCCAGCCACCATCGTCAAAGATGCACAGCGTCATGGCTTGCGTGTCAAACCGATTGATGTGACACGATCCGAATGGGATTGCTCTCTGGAAAGGGAGAACGAAAATGATGCCCAGATACTTCGTATGGGATTGCGCTATGTGCGCGGACTACAGCAAGCGTCCGCAAAAGCATTAGTTGCCACCCGGTTCCAAGCGCCATTCGTGAGTATTGAAGACTTATCTTTGCGTGTGCCGGAGCTGAACAGGGCGAACCTGACCATGCTCGCGCGAATTGGCGCACTGAATAATATTGCTGAAAAAAATTGCCTTCACAGGCGGGATGCGCTTTGGCAAGTTGAGCAAGCAAGCCGAAAGATAGGGCCATTGTTGGAAGGCATTTCCGAATTCGAAGCAGAGTCGCCGCTCGAGCCCATGACGGTTGATGAGAGATTAACCTCCGATTTCTTTGGAACTGGATTAACCACCGGTCCTCACGTGATGGCGTATCGCAGGGAGGAATTACGTGCTCGCGGTATCAAGTCTGCGATTGAGTTAAAGCAACTTGCTCATGGTGTGGAAGCCACGACTGCAGGCTGTGTCATCACTCGCCAAAGGCCCGGAACGGCCAAAGGGATTATCTTTATGACGCTTGAAGATGAGACCGGGACGGCGAGGGTGATCATCAGTCCAGACTTCTATGGTAAGAACCGAATGACTGTTCTCCATGAGCGTCTGGTTGTGGTCTCGGGGTTGGTACAAAATCAGGATAACGTCGTTCACCTCAAAGCTAAACATATCGCTCCCCTCCCAGGTGCCGCTCCTCAAATACCTTCGCACGACTTTCATTAGGAGAACGATCCGGTCTACCTATTGGCAGGGAAGGAGCGAAAAATGACACTTCCTACGTGCAAGATCGTAAATACCGCTTAATCCTAATTAAGACCCAATCAATGAAGAAAAAAATGACCCTGATTCCTACATGGCAATACCGTTGCATGTAGTTGCAATCTGCTTGCAACACGAAATGATCTACGGTCATTGACAGTAGAAATGGAAATACATTTCAATCTTAATTGTAGCTCTAGTTGCAACTGAGTGTCATTTTCATATTTGGAAGCTAACTTAAAATGTGGCGATATTCCTCTAATAAGTATTTACTTAATTTTACCGGTTCGACTCTCTGGCTCTGTGTATTCATAATGACATCATTCCCTGCCATCGCTTCGAGTGGGGTTGGTGGAAGCATTTCAGGAACTGTGAAGGACAAAACCGGCAGTTCCATCGTTGACGCCAAAATCACTTTGCAAGAAGTCGGCACAGGGTTGTCTTATTCAACTCGAACCGACGGTCGCGGGTATTACCGACTTCCGGTGCTTCCTGTCGGGGAATACGACCTGACGATAAATGCATCCGGCTTCAATAAGTACCAAAGAACCCAAATCTCTCTCGACACGGATGCGGCACTCACTCTCGATGCAATCCTTGAGGTCGGGACCGATCTACAAACCGTAACCGTAACCGACGAAACTATTCATGTCGAAACTACGAGCACGCAGATGGGAGAAGTTATCAGCGGAAGGCAAATGACCGCTGTTCCGCTCAACGGGCGTAGCTTTACGGATTTGCTCTCTCTTCAGCCGGGCGTCGCGCCAGAAACCTCCATCACTTCGACTACCGTACAAGATGTGGGTGCAACGGTACTCCAGCCTTCAGGTGCTCTGAATCCCGGCACGGTTTCGGTAAATGGTCAGCGCGAGTTTGCCAATGCCTTCGAAGTGAACGGCGGAGATGCGGAAGAAGACGTTAATGCAGGCACCTCTATCGTCCCAAATCTCGATTCCATCGCAGAGTTTCGCATTGTCACCAACAATTTTGATGCCGAACATGGCGAGTTCAGTGGTGGACAGATCCTGGTGATTACTAAGTCCGGCGACAATGCATTTCACGGCAGTGCATTTGAGTTTCTGCGCAATACGGATCTAGATGCGCGCAATTACTTTTCACCCACTCGCGGCCTATATCAACAAAACCAATTTGGCGGAACCTTTGGCGGTCCGGTGCGGCGAGATAAATTATTCTTCTTCGCTGATTATCAGGGGACACGACAAACCCAGGGAATTGACACGGGAACCATTAATGTACCCTCTAATGCCGACCGGGCTGGGAATCTATCCGACTTGTCGGGCAATTTAACAGGCGTAGTAAGCGGGCCATATTTGGCTGGATTGCTTTCGCAAAGACTCGGTTATGGCATCACAGCAGGGGAGGCTTATTACACTCCAAATTGCGCCAGTTCTATACTATGCGTTTTCCCGAATGCAATCATTCCGACGACGGCGTGGTCCGGTCCGGCGCAGAAACTGCTGCAATACATTCCGACCCCAAACACATCGGCGAATACATTCTCAACCTCTTCTTACAACCAAACCGTGCGGGACGACAAAGGCGCGGCACGGTTGGATTCACAAACAAGTTTGGGCCTGGTTTCAGCCTATTATTTTCTGGACAACTACACGTTGGACAATCCGTATCCCGTGACCCAAAGCGGCGCAAGCGTTCCCGGGTTCAATGCTTTGACCACGGGTCAAGCGCAGCTTTTCACTCTCGGCGATACGAAGACGGTGGGCAATGCTGCTGTCAATGAATTCCATGCCAGCTATCTGAGAAATTACAACGACCTTGGCCAACCGGTGGGCGGGCGCGGCGTCAGCTTAGCGTCGCAAGGTTTCTTGACCGGGCAAGGAACTCCAAGCATTGTTCCGCTCGATCCCAAGGGACAAAGCGTCGAAAATATTGTGTTCAACACATTTTCCATCGGCGCGGCTGCCAACGAGTTGAAGCAAGCAAGCAATACTTACGAAATTGCCGACAACTTCTCAAAGGTGCTCGGCAGCCACTCGCTGAAGGTTGGTGGAAATTTTCACATCGATCAAGTAAATGCGGCAGCAATTGCACAATTTAACGGTAACTTCGTTTTCGCAGGTAGCGAGACTGGAAGCGATTTCGCCGACTTTCTCATCGGCGTGCCGAGCCAGTACAACCAGAGCCAGTTGAATCCGTTTTACGCGCGGAACAAATATTTAGGGCTATTCGCCCAGGATACGTGGCGGGTCGGGCCCAATTTTACGCTTAATTATGGCCTGCGCTGGGACCACATCGAGCCCTGGACTGAAAAATATAACGAAATTTCTACGTTCATACCCGGTGAACAATCGGTCACATTCCCTAGCGCGCCACTAGGCATTTTGTTCCCCACCGACCCGGGCGTACCCAGAACGCTGGCGCCGATTCAGAACTTCAATTTTTCTCCCCGTATCGGATTCGCATGGTCGCCCCAGATTTCGTCGGACGGCTTGCTAGGAAGAATATTCGGTAGTCCGGGAAGCACGAGCATTCGCGCAGGATTTGGCAACTATTACTCAGCAATCGAGGCTCTAACCATTGGAGTGCTTGCGGCGAATGCGCCCTACGGGACAACCTATACCAGCCCGGCGCCACCATTATTCTCGAATCCATTTATCACAGCATCGAATGGGCAGAATTTCGGCCAACCGTTTCCTTACACGTTCGCCCCGCGTAATTCGAGCTCGAGCAATCCTGACACGACATTCGATTGGAGCAATTTTCTGCCGATCAGCGGTATTCCCGGGTACAACGTTCATAACAAAGTTCCTTATACCGAAGAATGGATGCTTTCAATCGAGCGGCAACTCGGGGCCAATACTGTCCTAAGCGCGAGTTATGTAGGCAATCAAGGGCATCGGCAGCTTGTACTGATCGAAGCCAATCCAGGAGATCCGGCACTGTGTCTAAGTTTGAGCCGGACCAGCCAAGTATCGCCGGGATCGGCGACATGCGGGCCGTTCGGAGAAAACAATGTCTATACACGTGCCTCGGGTCAGATTGTGAACGGAACCCGTGGCCCACTCGGCCCGAATTTCGGCAGCGTAGCGTACCAATCCACGATCGGAAATTCCAACTACAACGCGCTCGAGTTGAGCGCGCGCCATACGAGCGAACGGCTGGAATTTTTTGGATCGTACACGTACAGTAAAGCGCTTGATCTATCCTCGAACATCGGCGATGAGGTGAACCCCACTAATCCCGCGCTTAGCTATGCACTGTCATCATTTGACGTGACGCACAACTTTGTTCTCAGCTACGAGTATCAGCTTCCATTTGATCAACTCGCCGGAAAATCGAACCGCGCGACGAGTGGATGGAAGCTTTCCGGCATCACCCGCATCAGCAGCGGGTTCCCAGTAACCCTTGTGAACAATGGCGACAATTCGCTGTTGGGCACAAACCCCAATGGCGTCAATAACAGTGGTATCGATTTGCCGGACTATAGCGGAGCGCCGCTTAACTTGAATAATAATCCACGCAACGGACAGTCTTACTTCAATACAAGTGCATTCACGAACAATGCCTTGGGAACGCCGGGAACGGCGCGACGGAGATTCTTTTTTGGGCCGGGCGCTACCAATTTCGATCTCGCGCTCTCCAAGAATTTGCCCCTTACGGAATCGAAAGCCATGCTGTTCAGAATTGAGGCCTTCAACTTATTCAATCATGCCGAGTTTAATGGGCCATCGTCTGTCGACGGCAACATTGACAGCGCCACATTCGGAAAGGTCATCAGTGCCGCGCCAGCCCGGGTGATGCAGGCTGCGGTAAAGCTTACCTTTTAAAAAACGGTCGGAGTATTTTGTCGCCGTTGCCTCTTGTCAGGATGGAATCGGAATATTATCCGGCGCCGAAAACCACCAACTCCATCGCTCCAGGCGGTTGCCCGTTTTGCGTACCTCGAGGACATGGCAAGTCACCAGTCGTAAGAACTGCGCTCTGTGATGCAACGCTGAACACCAATATTCCGACGGCCATTGGAAGCAGATAGAGATTTCTTGATTTTAATCATTCCATCGTGGCGGCTTTCTCACTGCTCGAAAGAGAGGAACAATTGTGACATGAGTTGGGCAAACTACCGGAAGGCTTTCTGTGTCGACGGCAACCTTCAGCCGAACTTTCCCAGAATGAGCGAACCTATCCCGGCCCGCTTAAGATGAGGTATGTACTAATTCTTGAAAAAGAAATAACTTAATTTGAGAACCTTGGAGACAGCTCTTTTGAACTGCAATCGCGTAGTCCTGTTCTTGTTCTTCCTTCTTTTTGCATTTTTGCCGCCGGCTTCGGAGGGGCAAATCGATGACGCCACTAAGAAGTTGTCCCACGATATTTTCAAACAGCTGATCGAAATCAACACGACAGATTCTGTAGGAAATGTGACCACCGCGTCCGAAGCCATGGCGCGACGTTTTCGCGACGCCGGTTTCGCGGAGTCCGATATGCAGATTCTTGGTCCAAATGACCGCAAGGAGAATCTAGTCGTTCGCTTGCGCGGGACCGGAAAACACAAGCCGCTGTTGCTCATCGGACATCTGGATGTAGTGGAAGCCAATCGCGAGGACTGGACGACTGATCCTTTTACCTTTGTTGAGAAGGATGGCTTCTATTACGGCCGCGGCACGCAGGATATGAAAAGCGGTGATGCCATCATGGCCACAGCTTTAATCCGGTTCAAGGAGGAGGGTTACACTCCCGACCGCGACATTATTCTGGCTCTGACAGCTGACGAAGAAGGTGGCAAATCGAACGGCGTCGACTGGCTTTTGAACAACCACCGGGATCTCATCGATGCCGAAATTGTTTTCAATCACGACGGCGGAGGAATTCTGAGCGAACACGGCAAGCCGGTCATGATGACCGTGGATGCCACCGAAAAACTCTATGCCGACTTTCAGCTCTCGGCGACAAACCCCGGTGGCCATAGTTCCTTACCCCGGCCGGACAATGCGATTTATTCACTTGCGAACGCGCTTACTCGGTTGGAGCGCTACCAGTTTCCCTTCGAACTGAATGAAGTCACACGCGCCTATTACGAGCGCATGATGAAGGTTGAAACCCCGGAACGCGCCGCGGAGATCAAAGCGATGCTAAAGACTCCACCGGACGCCGGGGCAGTGGCGAGATTATCCCGTGACCCGATCGACAATTCTACTGTTCACACCACCTGTGTTACGACGCGCCTCAATGCGGGGCATGCAAACAACGCTCTGCCACAACGTGCTGAGGCGAATGTGAACTGCCGCATTCTGCCGGGACACTCGGCTGAAGAAACTAGACAAGAGCTGATTAAGGTTTTCGCGGATTCCGGAATCACTGTGCGCTACGTTGACGCCGTCGGCAATGTTTCCGATACCGCTTCCGATCGAAAAAGCTTTAAACCTCCGCCACTGCGGCGCGATGTTTTTGATCCCCTTGAAAAAATCACATCTGAGATATGGCCCGGACTACCGGTTATTCCCGATATGGCGACTGGAGCCTCGGATGCGGTATACACAATGGCTGCAGGTCTGCCGACCTACCAGATCTCAGGAATTGCGATTGACCGCGATGACATTCGGGCCCACGGTCGCGACGAGAGGCTCGGCATTGATTCCTATTATATAGGCGTTGGTTTCTACTATCGCTTCTTGAAGGCGATGACGTCGGAATAGACATTCGCGCTTTCTGCGCGTCAACTCCAGACACCAGAAAATGAATCGGCAAGCCTTAAGAACCTAGCAATTTTCAATATTTCCATCGAGATATGAACGTTTTCTTGTTTCGAGAACCATATGGTGGAGTAGATTCAGGCCAAAATTCCTCGCAGGAAATTTGAGGGAATTCACTGAATTTTGCCCGCAAAATGGCGCCGAAAAATCCGGTATTTGCGCGGTCATGGGTAACCGACCCTCACTATTGCCGGCGATTTCCAGTCGAACCGCGCGACCGCGCCAGAAGTACGCTCGGAAAGCCGGGAACTTCTATGCGACAACTCACGTGGAATCGATCGAATCGTATGTCGTTCGGCGTGGGCAAGTCCTTCGCGCCGCCATGTTGGCGGCGTGTTTACTCAACCATTCGCTAGGAGGCCTTCTTTTTCGGAACTTTAGCCCCTTTCTTTCGTGCTTCGGAAAGTCCGATCGCAATGGCTTGCTTCCGGCTTTTAACTTTTCCGCCCTTGCCACCCTTGCCTGAGCGTAGCGTTCCATGTTTCTTACGCCGCATCGCGCTGGCTATAGTGTCGCTGGCACCGTTGCTATATCTCCTGCGACTGGCTTTCTTTTTTGTTGGCGTGTAATGCCTCCTGACGTTTAGAGGAAAGCTTTGCGGATCAGGTTGCTCGGATTCTGACTTGCCGATTAGAGACGTGGCCTTTTACTGATCATTCAGACAAACAGGCTGCGACAGGGAATTAACCAGAACATTCTCCAAGCCGATGCTGGAAGAATCGCCCTAGGTTAGAGAGCTATTGCCAGTTGACCACTCTTTGCTCCGAGTCCACAATGTTTCCAGCAGAATGCCCTGAAGTTCCGCCATGAGCAAGAACTTTATCCAACTCACTTTTCCCGTACTCTCATCTTCGTTATTGTCATCTTCTTTATTCGTCCTTTCAGTCATTGTGAGCTTCAGCTATCCACGGCTGGCCGCGAAACAGGGAAATAGACCAGCAACATTTTCTTCCACAGAGACGGTATTGCACTCTTTCAACGGCAGTGACGGCACTCAACCGTATGCTGGGCTTTTGTTTGCAAATGACGGTAAGTATTACGGCACAACTGCTGCGGGCAAAACGGCTGGAACTATCTTTAGCATTGATCCTTCTGGAAATTTTTCGTTGCTCTATTCCTTTCCGGGAGGCAGCGGCGGCGCCACACCGAATGGCGCATTAATTCAAGGTGGCGATGGGGATTTCTATGGCACGACGACATTGGGAGGTAACGCCAACGGAGGAATAATTTTTCGAATGATGCCCGGCCAAACTCCTGTTGTAATTCACCAATTCAATCTGTCTACAGATGGCGGCCAGCCCTTTGATCGATTACTCCCAGCGAAGGATGGATTTCTATACGGCACAACTTACACCGATGGCCCGCATGGCGGGGGAACAATTTTTAGAATTGCTACCGATGGTAGCCAGTATGACGTTATCTATGCTTTTCCTGCCAACGCGACCGATGGCGCCAATCCGAAAGCCGGATTAATACAGGGCTCTGACGGCATGCTCTATGGCACGACCACCCAGGGCGGCTCGTCCAACCAGGGAACGGTTTTTGGTATCAGCACTGCGGGAAAACTAACGATTCTGCATTCATTTACGGGTGGTTCTGATGGCGGCCTTCCGGTTTCGTCGTTGACTCAGCTTGGAAATGACAACTTTTACGGTACGACGACAATCGGAGGCTCTGGAGCTGGGACGATTTTTAAAATGGACTATGTGCACGTCTTCACGGTGCGCCATGTATTTAACTCCGCCAAAGAAGGCGGCACTTGCGTCTCTGGACTTTATCTCGGCGGGAACGGAAGTCTCTACGGCGTGACTTCAACCGGCGGAACAGGTGGTTATGGTTCACTTTTCGCGATCAATACCAACTTTGAAGATTTGACCATCATTGAGCAGTTCGGTAGCCCCTCCAATGGTTTTGACGCGACCGGCTTGCCCTTTCAGGCTTCCGATGGGAGCTTGTACGGAACAGCCCAAATGGGCGGCGCGGATGACGACGGCGTAATCTATCGGATCGTCCCGGGATCCGTCACTCCACGCTGGACGACGGTTGGGCCTGTAAGCATTAGTGTGGCAGGTTCGCCACCTGCGGCTGGTAAGCTCCAAGCGATTGCCGTGGACACACAAAACCCAGCCGTGATTTTCTCAGGCGGCGGTATTGGCCCAGGGAATGCAGGTCCATATTCCCAAGCCGGAATTTATATAACATCTGACGGGGGGACGACCTGGACCCAGGCTGACACAGGTTTAAGCGATACGGTCGCTAATACTCTATGGCTGGATCCAAGCGATTCAGCAACAGTTCTCGCCGGTACGAACAGCTCGGGAATCTTTCAAAGCACGGACGCAGGGGCGCATTGGAACCTTCAGGCGCACACGGGAGCAACTACTGCATTCGTTCAAGTGGGCAACAATCTCTATGCCGCGACCGCTTTGGGGATTGAGAAGTCCACTAACGGAGCGGATTGGACGCTCTATCGCTCGACTCCGACTCCTATTCTTGCTTTGGCTGCGAGCGGCGGCGTGCTCTATGCGGGCTTGGCAGATGGACAAGTTCTAATCCAGAAGATACCCGATGCTGTAG
>JBEKTR010000116.1:0-11075 GCA_049515835.1 Terriglobales bacterium | reverse complement strand
CGAAGTCGTGAAGTATTCGCCCAATTGCATCATTATCGTCGTGTCGAACCCGCTGGATGCCATGGCCCAAGCCGCTTTCAAGCTCAGCAAATTTCCTCGCGAACGCGTCATCGGCATGGCCGGAGTGCTCGACTCCTCGCGCTTTCGTACTTTTATCGCGGAAGAACTGAGAGTCAGCGTGGAGAACGTGACTGCATTCGTTCTCGGCGGACACGGCGACACCATGGTTCCACTTCCGCGCTATTCGACCGTCGCCGGTATCCCGATCACTGAGCTGATCGAGAAGAGCCGTCTCGACGCACTCGTCCAGCGCACCCGCGACGGCGGCGCCGAGATCGTGAAGTATCTCAAAACCGGCAGTGCCTACTACGCACCATCAGCGGCCGCGACCGAAATGGTCGAAGCGATTCTTAAAGACAAGAAAAAGATCCTGCCCTGCGCTGCTTACCTCGATGGAGAATACGGCATCAAGGGCCTCTACGTCGGAGTTCCGGTGAAGCTCGGATCGAAAGGCATCGAGCAGATCATTGAAATCAAACTCACTCCCGAGGAGCAGGCTGCTCTAAACAAGAGCGCCGACGCGGTGAAAGAGTTGGTCGGCGTCATTGGAATGTAAGGAAACGCCCTGTTCGAACACAAAACCCGCTCTTGAGGCGGGTTTTATTTCTTGCAATTAATGGATTTTCCTGAAAATATCCCAAAGTTGACCATGGTCATTGACCATAGTAAAATATCGCGATGAAGGAAATCGCCATTTCCGAGTTTAAGGCCAAGTGCCTGGGCATCCTTGAAGAAGTTCGCAAAACGCGTAAGCCCATTCGCGTAACCCGCTTTGGTAAGCCTGTTGCTGAAGTTCTTCCACCATCTCCGGAAAAGTCCAAGAAAAGTTGGCTGGGTTGCATGGCCGGAACTGCTGAGATATTAGGAGATATCGTTGGTCCAACCGGCAGCCTCGAGGATTGGGACGCCTGGAAGGAATGAAATACCTTCTGGATACTCACATCTGGCTTTGGGGTTCCTTGCAACCGGATCGCCTATCCAGTCAAGTCAGAGAGATCCTAGATAACCCACAAAATGAGTTATGGCTGTCCCCGGTAAGCGTTTGGGAGTTGACCGTTCTCTGCCGCAAGGGACGTTTCAGTGTCCTTCCCGACATGCCGGCTTGGGTCGCTAAGAACCTTTCAGATTCAAGGCTCATAGAAGCGCCACTCACCGTGGAAGTGGCGCTCGCTATTTCTTCGTTGAGTTTTTCACACGGCGATCCCACAGATCAGTTTTTGGCAGCCTCGGCCAAAGTGTTCGACTTGACCCTAATCACATCCGATGAGAACTTGCTAAAACTGCCCGGCATTCGCGTTCTGGCCAATCGCTAATTACACCCGCTCAATCACCACCGACTTCACCACCACATCCTTCAGCGGCTTGTCCTGCTTACTCCGCGGCGTGTTGACGACCTTTTCCGCCACGTCATACCCTTCGACGACTTCGCCGAAAATCGTGTGATTGCCGGTGAGCCACGTCGTGGGAGCGACGGTGATAAAGAACTGCGAGCCGTTCGTGTTCGGCCCGGAATTGGCCATCGCCAACTTGCCCGGCTTGTCGAACTTATGGGGTGAGCCTTTGGTCTCGTCTTCAAACTGGTATCCGGGCCCGCCAAAGCCTGTCCCCGCTGGGTCGCCGCCTTGGACCATGAAGTTGGGAATCACGCGGTGAAAAATCGTTCCGTCATAAAGGCGGTCTTTACTCTTCTTACGGCTCACCGGATGCGTCCACTCCCGCTTGCCCTCTGCCAGGTCGATAAAATTGGCCACCGTCTTCGGAGCCTCTTTCTCAAATAATCGGCACACGATCGTGCCTTCGGATGTGTCAAATACTGCATAAGTGCCAGGTTGCCGTGCCATGAAAATCCTTTCTTAGTCGGTGTTTGCCGCCAACTGCTAAATGCCAATTTCCGGCTGCCCCACCATTTCGCGTTCTGTGCGAAAGGGAGGGATCATCAGCCGCTAATTGCTCTTCGCTGTCGTCTTACTGGTCTTGGCCGTGGTCGCCGCTTTCGCAGTTCCTTTCGGCGCGCCCGGACCGGAGATCGTAATGTGCTTGATCGAGGGAGGACTGTAAGGACGGTCATTTGAATCTCTACCCATCCGCGCAATTTGTTTAACCAGCGTGACGGTCGCGTCATCGCATTGCCCAAAAATCGTATACCCGCCGTTCAAGCTCGGGTAAGCGATTTCGGTGATGAAGAACTGCGAACCGTTCGTGTCCGGACCTGCATTCGCGTAGGCGAGTCGTCCGGGACGGTCGAATTGCAAATCGGGAGATGTCTCGTTGACGAATTTGAAACCTACGTCTCCCGACCCCGAGCCAGCCGGGTCGCCGCCTTGAATCATAAAATTCGGAATCACGCGATGAAAAATCGTGCCATCGTAGAGCGGCACGCCATGCTTTTTCTGGTGCGTGGTCGGGCTGACCCAATCCTTGGTTCCCGTCGCCAGGCCAATAAAGTTCGCCACGCCGATTGGCGCCTTGTCGGGAAACAACGTGCAATTGAAACTACCCACCGTGGTCTCAATAACGGCTGTGGTCGGCGTCGGCGCCACGGATGAACCCGGGGCGCTCATTTGCGCTCCCGAGAGCGCTGTGAGAACGAGAATGGCTGTCAACCCAATGACAAAATTGCGCATGAGATCTCCTCTTGAGGGATGCCTTGGCATTCCCATGGAATGGAATGAACATTAAATTGTACGACAGGGCTGCCTTTTTAGGGTTGCGTAAACATGCCTTGATTTAACACCGACGCCGAGGAGCCGGGCGTGGACGCTGCCAGCGTTGCGGATGTCTGCCATTTGATCGGCGTGCCACTGGCCGCCGGAGCAAGAAAACCGGAGATCGCCGTGAGATCTGGAATGGCGATTGATGTCGAGCCGTTTTGATAAGCAGATGTCCCCGTAACGCTTATTCCCGCAAAGTTGGACAAATTGCTGGTTGACCACGAAATGGAGGCAGATGTCGTCGATGAGACCGTGCCCGCCAGTCCGACGTTCGAAAAGCTGGGGAATTGTGAAGCGGTTGGGGCAGTAAACGGCAGAGGTGTGGGCAAAGTCACCGTAATTGGTCCGGCCGTGGACGTTGTCTGACCGGCTAAGATCGATTGGCCTTGATTAGTTGCAATGGCGACAAACTCGTAAGAATCGCTTGGCTGAGCTTCCGACGAGGAAATAGCAGGGTACGACGCCGGAATAGTACCCATAATCTGATTGATCAGACTAATCAAGGGAAATCCAGTCGAAATTAGTCCGCTCGTTTTGTAATCTGCCTGCACAATTGGTTGCGCCGTAAATCCAGATGGCGACACGATCGTAAGAGGTTGTGGAGCGACCGCGTCGCTGCTTTGCAAAACGATGGGATTACCTCCATTGATCGCTCCGGGGACAGCTTGAGAACGGATAATTTTCACGCCCAATAGATTATTCGATGCGTCCATTGCCGCCACGGCGAAATCCCAGGTCCCCGTTCCCTCCGTGATGGTGAAATTGCCAGTTGGGCCGTTCACGGTCGCGTTACTGGCGCTGTAGATCGCCACACTTGCAGCGCTAAACACGGATGCATCCACGCTGCCAGTCGCGACCCCCGTCGTTGGACCACCCCCAGTTGACGATCCGGTCGCTGGGCAAAAGCCGCTGGGGTTATCTTGCGTGGTTGCTTCTATCACGGACTCTGAGCTGGTTGAGATTGAGCCATTTTGTTGCGTGGGGCAAACATACGCAACGGCATATTTCGTTTGTCCCGCCGGAAGCGTCAAGCTAAATTGGCCGTTGCTGGGAACGGATTCCGCCATCCAACCGCCCGTACCAATCTGTGCGGCGAGAGCCACTGGCAGCGGACCCATAAACACGATGCTGACCGTGGTCGTACCCGAGGACGCTGGCGTGCCTCCGCTACCCCCGCAGGAGGTAATCCCCACGGCCATCGCCGCCACCAACGCTAGGCCCGGCGCTCGGAGCCTGCCGACGAATTGTAGATTGCGTGCCATTCGATTCATGCCGCTGTAGATTTCGGATCTTCGCAAGTTTGCGATCCAAAGTATTTGGTGTCAAGAATCCAATGCGATCATTCCCCTAAGGCACCGCAGGCCAGCTCGACACAAATGTCCAGCAGCTTATCCGTATCAATTACCGTCTTCGGAAGCCTTATTTCTTCGAATTCTCGCCTTAAACGAAGATACAAACCATAATCCCGGTTCGCCGCCGGATGTTCGCCCGCCTGCTCCTCCAACCGCTGCCGGGCGGTTTCTTCCGAGCATACACATTCCAGAATTCGCCATGGCTGTTTCAATCTCTCCGCCGCTGCGATCGCTTGTTCGATCTGATAACGCTTTGAAAACGTCCGCCCATCCAGAAACACACGCTGGTCAGGATGTTTGCCGAAAATATATTCCGCTGTTTCGAGCATGACTCTTTGGCAGAAGTCATCCTGCTCGGTCGAATATTCGATGAGCTCCGGAGAAAACAGGGCCGCGCGAATGTCGTCTTTACTCAAAACGACCCCCGAGATACGGGAGGCTAGCGCGCGGCACAGCGTGGTCTTACCAGTGCCGGGCAATCCAGCCATCATAATCAGCATGCCCGAATTGTATTTGAACGATTGTATTCCGGAAAATTACGGCTGGCGGGGAGTGCTGACTTCCTGATACCAGGCATCGCTCGTCTGGTCCCAAGAGAAAGAAGACGAAGACAAAGAAGAGGAAGTCGAAGACGGGAATGCATCCTGATCAGAGTTGGTGCCTTCCGCTGTCCTATTGCTCGCCATCGAGAGCTTGCCCGAGCGCCAATCGTCATAGCGTCCGGAAACCGCGATGTGGAACACCCACTGGTGGCGTTCTTCTTCCGGTTCGACCAATCCGGCATCGCGCAGCGGTACCAGATATTGCTCAACCCACTGCACTTGCGCCTTGGTCATGCCGCGGCGCTGAAGGTCGACGGTAATTCCGGCCAGATGCGATGAAGCCGTCTCGCCGGTTTCCGGCGCAGCATTGCGGTTGTGCCGGCGCAGTTTCTTCTGGATCTGCACTGTACGCACCGCCGAGTTCACCTGAATCTGTTCGTGGAAGCGTTTGTAATACGCTTCACTCAAATCCTCAACAAAGTCGCGCGTCCACGGACGGCAATAGCGCCGATCTTCCGCGAGCCGGGGATCGAATCGCAACGTCTCGCTCGCGTTGATGGGAACGAGCTCGCCGCTGGCTTTGTACTGTTCCAGTTCTTCATCGTTCTGGATGCGCGGCAGTTCCATGCGGTCGATTTCTTCGTTCTGCCGCAGCAGAGACTCATGCGACGGCCGGAACACCGGGTTCCAGAACATGCGATGAAAACGTCCGTGGCGCGTCCTCACCATTTGCAGGTGATGACGGGTGACGTGGCGCATCGCCATTGCCGGTGTACACACAGCGAAAATCAGAGCCATCAGATAAAGGCCAGAATTTTGTTTGAAAGCCAGTTTTGCCATTCGCACGAAGTGGAAACCAATCCTTAAAAGTTACCGCGGCATTACTGCGAGCGGTGATTCTAACCCAAACCACTCGCTCGCCGTCCAGTTATTTAGATGCCCGGTTACCAAAGTTTCGCCGCATCCGCGATTACCGCTAATTACCCTCGCGTTTGCGAACGACGTTGCGTAGTGAAATGGTGCATCTGGCGGGCCATTGAGAGGGCCTGGCGCAGCTTCTATCTTATTGATTGCATTACACCCCTATTGGGACTCAGGGTCAAAAAGTGGAATTGTTTTTCCCAGCGGCACTTCGGGTACAAAAAATGTCATTTGTTGATGTTATGGCGTTTTCTTAAAAATTAAAGGAAGCGCTGTCATCCCGAAGTCCCCGCGCTTTCACCAGCGGGGCGAGGGATCTCGCGTGCAGTGGCAATGAAGTACGAGTTTAGTACACGATTATCCTTTCCGCCTTGACATAAATAAGCGTAACAACTACATTCTGTGCGTCGTAGATTTTGGGCCCCTGCAACACTTATCGTTCCGCCGCTGGAGGTCGCTTGATAGAAGTTTCGCGCTTCGCCCGCACGGTTGTTATCTTCCCCTCAACAATGTTAGTGGCACTTGCCTGCGCGATGGCGCTTTTGTTTGTACCGCTCCGGAAAACGCCACAGCCCAAACCGGCTCGGTTGAGTGCCAACCATGCTATTCCTGGAATGGTTGCGAGTGCGTCTTTACAGGCTGCGGCGGAAACTCGCCGATTATCATCGACACGACGGGTAAAGGTTTTCACCTGAGTTCCGCTGGGGAAGGCGTAGTGTTTGATATCAAGGGAAACGGACATCCTCTCCATATCGCGTGGACGGATGCAACGTCGGGCAATGCATTTCTTGCTCTCGACCGAAATGGCAACGGAAAGATTGATAGCGGTAAGGAGTTGTTTGGGAACGCCACCCAGCAACCACCGTCCGATGACCCGAACGGATATCTTGCGCTCGCGGTTTTCGACACTTCCGAATATGGCGGCAATGGCGACGGCATCATCGACGAACGCGACGCCATTTTTCCTTATCTGCTCCTATGGATCGACGAGAACCACGACGGAATCTCGCAACCGGAAGAATTGCACTCGCTGCCAGAACTTGGCGTTTACTCGCTGGCGCTGAAATATGTGGATTCGCCGCGCACCGACGAATACGGCAATCAGTTCCGTTATAAATCCGCCATCAATCCCGACCCGAAAGACGGCGAGTCCAAAGATGGCCGCTGGGATTACGATGTGTTCTTTACGGAGGTAAGCCCCAGCAGTGGTCTGCTTCCGCCTGATGTCAATGTGGCCGTGTTAACCGGAGGTGGCCAGGATGGCGCTCCGCCGTGCGCGCCGCCTCAGGTGCCGACATCGGCGACTATAACCTCTAATGTTAAGCAGGCGTGCTCAAACCAAACATGGACGTCTTGCGATGGCACCGAAACGAAGCTCAATCAGTACGGCTATCGACGTTGCGTGCAATATCAGGTTGAAGACCAAAACTCCAACCCCTATCAGTATGTGGTTGCTACACACGAGGACATTACCGTCATTGACCCGGGCAATATCAATTCGAATATGAACACGGGGGATTCCACGACCAACGCGGATGGAATTTTTCAAGACGAAGTCGCATTATTAAGCAAGTTGGCGATTCCTTCGAATGCATGCTCGATCGTGAAACAGAGCTTCACGGCGACCGGCAACGGCAGCCCTATCCGCGTCAACTGCATTCGGTTCGGCGGAACCGATGTGACGATTACAAACGTGACTTCCAACCCGGCAACGTGCAGCAAGCCAACGTACCAATGTAACTAGGAGATAGCTATGATTAAGATCGTGTTTTATTGTGCGCTGCTGGCGGTATCCATTGGAGGCCGTGATTTTCGAGCACACGCCGAGAGTGCCTATCGAAAGCATGTGGGGCCTTGCCATATTGAACAGGCGGGCGGTTACAATGCATTGGTGGAAATATCTGCGAAATCAAAGACGGTAATCGGTGTGGATGCCGTTGTTGACTACAAAACGGAACCCAGCATAGCGTTTGATTTTCCGGGCGGCACTCTCGCCGACCTTCTCGATATGTTTCTGTCGCAGGCACCAGGCTATCGCTGGGATGAAACCGACGATGGGGTTATTCATGTCTCACGCAGCGATCACGACCTTAGCGCTTTAAAAAATCTTGCGATTTCTTATCCCGGCGCTGAAAACAAGACGAGAGAAGAAATATGGGAAGATTTAGCAAACCGGCCAGAAATATCTGACTGGCTTAAATCGGCGCAGTGTACGCGTCAAGAATTTTTCAACGGGAAAGAGTTCAAGAACCACAATGGCCGTATTTCTATCCCGCCCGGCTCGGTGACTTTATCCCAGTTACTGGATAAGGCTGCGGCTGACTCCGGAGAAAATTACTGGGCAATTTTGAAAAGCAACTCTGACGCTTCCTGCCGGATTAGCATTCATCTATGGTGATCAATGAAGAGGCTCTTGCTCCTGGTAGCGGTCGCTGTTACCGCGGCGGTTGAAGCTCAGGAAGTTGCTATCGCGTCGCCATCTACCACGAGAATTCCGCAGTTTTCTGTGAGCGGTACGTCTCCGATTCAAGCTTTGTTGAAACTAGCGCAAAGCGAAAACGTACCACTTGGAATTGTCGAAGACGATCAACAACTATGCAGCTCCGAGATCAATTATTTCGGTAAGGATGTCGCCCCTTCAGCCGTTGTTGCTGGGATTCTATCCAATGTGCACGGCTATACGTGGAGAATAGTGCCGGGATCGAACGTTCTCGTTATAGCTCCGTCGGAGATGCGGCCAGTAACCACCCGGCTCCTAGGGTTAACGGACAGCGACTTTGTCCCGGTGAAAAATAACCTTCAAGGACTTGAAGCCATGCTTTGGGTCCATGTTCTACACATCCTCTATCCGAATGCCAGCTCTGGGGGCAGCATTCTCAGTTCCTCAAATGATCGGATCTACTACCTTGAAGCAAAGGACCAGACCGTCGAGGGGATTCTGAACGAGCTAGCTGAGAAGACAAAAGGCGCATGGGTGCTGCGACCTCTGCCGGCGACTTTGGACAATCTTACCGGCGACCTGCCGTTTTCTATATTCTCGATTGATGGCCAGGGTGATAAGGCAGCCGTTGTTTGCTTACCTGTGCGCGAGGAAAATCAACCGTAGTGCGCGTGTGTGGTAGGCATTCCAACTCCTACTTCCCCATCGCCTCTTGCACCACAGGACTCACCAGAATCGGCTCTCGCCGCCGCTTGAAAACCGCACGCGCCAGATCGCGATTCATCTTGCCGATAAACTCCAGCGGAATCTCTTTCGGGCAGACGGCTTCGCACTCGCCGTGATTGGTGCAGGTTCCAAACATCTCTTCCTTCATCGTCGCGACCATGTTCAAAGATCGCTGATCGCGCTGCGGCTGCCCTTGCGGCAGAACATTCAAGTGCGTGATTTTCGCCGAAGTAAACAGCATCGCCGATGCATTGGGACACGCGGCCACGCACGCTCCGCAGCCAATACATGCAGCGGCGTCAAACGCGGTATCGGAATTTTCTTTGGGTACCAGAATCGCGTTCGCATTGGGCGCGCTGCCCGTCGGCACCGTGATAAACCCGCCCGACTGGATGATTCGATCGAACGCCGACCGGTCCACCACGAGATCGCGAAGCACAGGGAAGGCCTTCGCGCGCCACGGCTCCAGCGTCAGAGTGTCGCCGTCTTTGAAGAAGCGCATCGCAAGCTGGCAAATCGTCGTGCCTTTGTGCCCGCCATGAGCCTTACCGTTCACTAAAAATCCGCACGACCCACAGATGCCTTCGCGGCAATCGTGCTCAAACGCCACCGGCGCTTCGCCCTTGGTCAACAGATCTTCATTGAGCACGTCGAGCATTTCGAGGAACGACATATCCGGCGTGATGCCAGAAACCTCGTAGGTCACAAAGGAGCCGGCGCGATTCGCGCTAGCCTGCCGCCACACATTAAGCGTAAGTTTCATGCTTACTTGTAACTCCTTTGCGCCAAATGGACTTCCTCGAACGCCAGCGGCTCTTTTTGTACCGCCCAATTCTTGCCAGTACCTGTCCACTCCCACGCCGCAGCATACGAAAAGTGCTCATCGTCGCGCTGCGCCTCGCCGTCGGGCGTCTGACTCTCAATCCTGAAATGCCCGCCGCAGGATTCTTTGCGTTCCAGCGCATCAAGGCACATAAGCTCTCCGAGTTCCATAAAGTCCGATATGCGGTTCGCCTTTTCAAGCGATTGGTTTAACTCTTCATTCGTTCCCACCATGCTCAAGTTGTTCCAGAACTCGTCGCGCAGCGCCGGAATTCTCTGGAGCGCCTCGGTCAAACTCTGTTCCGACCGGGCCATGCCGCAGTTGTTCCACATCAGCGTCCCCAGTTCACGGTGGAACGAATCCGGCGTGCGCTTGCCTTTAATGCTCAGCAACTTTTGCAGCCGCTCCGTGACCTCGGCTTTCGTCTGCGCGAATGCCGGGTTCGATGTGTCCACTTTGTCGAACTTCGTGCTAGCAAGGTAGTTAGGGATGGTCGCCGGCAGCACAAAATACCCATCGGCCAATCCCTGCATGAGCGCGCTCGCGCCCAACCGGTTCGCGCCATGGTCGGAGAAGTTGGCCTCGCCGCCCACAAACAAGCCCGGCAGCGTGGACATCAAATCGTAATCCACCCACAACCCGCCCATGGTGTAATGCGGCGCGGGATAAATGCGCATAGGGTTCTTGTAAGCATTGTCGCCCGTGATCTCTTCGTAGATGTCGAACAAGTTGCCATACTTCTCGCGAACATTTTCTTCGCCCAAGCGGCGAATGGCATCGCCGAAATCGAGATAGACGCCGCGTCCGCCGGGGCCCACGCCGCGGCCTTCGTCACAAACTTCCTTCGCCGCACGCGAAGCTATATCGCGGGGAGCAAGGTTGCCGAAGCTGGGATAACGCCGTTCGAGATAATAATCGCGGTCATTTTCTGAGATTTGGTGCGGCGGACGATTGTCGCCCTTGGTCTTCGGCACCCAGACCCGGCCATCATTGCGCAGCGACTCTGACATCAGCGTCAACTTGGACTGATGTTCGCTGCTCTGCGGAATGCAGGTCGGGTGAATTTGCGTGAAGCAGGGATTGGCAAACAGCGCTCCCCGTCGATGCGCCCGCCAAATCGCGCTGGTATTACACGCCATCGCATTTGTCGAAAGGAAGAAGACGTTGGAGTATCCGCCTGTGCAGAGCGCAACCACATCGGCTGCGTGCGATTCGATCTTTCCGGTTAAGAGGTCACGGGTGATGATGCCCCGCGCCCGCCCGCCGACCATGACCACATCGAGCATCTCGGTGCGGTTGTGCATGCTGACGTTGCCCGCCGCGATCTGCTCTTCCAATGCCTGATAAGCGCCCAGCAACAATTGCTGCCCGGTCTGCCCGCGTGCATAGAACGTTCTTTGCACCTGCACGCCGCCGAAAGACCGCGTGTCGAGCAAGCCGCCGTACTCGCGCGCAAAGGGAACTCCCTGGGCCACGCATTGGTCAATGATGTTGACGCTG
>JBEKTR010000115.1:0-11123 GCA_049515835.1 Terriglobales bacterium | reverse complement strand
ATTCGTGCGGAAGCGGCAGTCTTCCCAAACTACGTAAATATTCCCCGCGCCGTCCATTGCGGCCGACGGCAGCGGCCCACTGCGAATTCCGCCCCCGTCGGTGTGCGTCTGAATGTTGGCGAATGTCAGAGTGCGCGTCCAACTTGCTCCTCCGTTGGTCGATCCAAACACCGACATCCCGTTGGTTTCAATCGGCACAATCACATTGCCGTTCGGTTGAACCAATGGCTGCCCGCCAATGCCGAAGGCGTGGTCCGCTGTGCTCTTGGGTGCGCCCCAAGTCATGCCACCGTCGGTGGATGTGCTCATTAGTATTCCGTCGCCTGTGTCGGGGTTGTCCCATTCCACATAGCAATTGCCGTAGTACTTGCTCGTGGGCGTGCCATCGCAGGCAATCCAATTCTTGTCGGAACTCGCCGCTGTCGCATCGACATTGACTGGATTCTGCCAGGTCAAGCCTCCGTCGGTGGAACGGCTGACCACGACCGCCGGAGTTTGAAAGTTAGCCACGGGCAGGGAAGCGATCATCCACACACTGTGTTTTGGATCATAGGCAACCGCAGGATCGCTGGCCGCACCATACGGGCCGCTGCCTTCGCCGGTAGTCAATCCTGGCAAAAACCCGTGCGTCCACGTCGCCCCGCCATCGGTGGAAGTCGCCCATCCGATGTCCGTCGCACCTCCTGGTGAAATGCGTCCAGTCTGAAAAGCCGCTACCAGCGTTGAACCATGCGCAAGAACGTGGGGCTCAACTTCCGTCGCATGCTGGCCGGGCCCGACCGTAAATGGATCTGAGCTGATTTCCGTGAGCGTAACTTGCGCTTGCGCGCAGACGGTGAACAATGCGAGCGTGCAGAAGGATAGGAAGATAGCAATGCGATTCATGGATCTCCTCGCCAGTCAAGACTCTTCAGATTTTGCGAAACTTATTGCGCCCGAAACAGGGAGAGGATTCGGACGACAACTAGAACGGTAGTTGCGACGCCACTCGAAGATACTGACCCATAGCTGCGCTGTCAATGTGAATAGTTTTGCAACCCTTGCACTGTCGCGCTGCTGCTACCATACCCACTTGGCGCCTCTCCTCGAAATTCGCAATCTTAGTGTGGAATTTGGCGCGACTGGAAGACCCGCCGTTTCTGACCTGACCCTTTCAATAGCTCCCGGAGAAGTTTTGGGTTTGGTGGGAGAGTCAGGCTCTGGCAAATCGGCGAGTTCGCTTGCCATCATGCGTCTGCTGCCGCCACAGGCCCGGTGTGCCGGGCAAGTTCTATTCGGGACGGAGAACGGGCCGCAGGATTTGCTCCAACTTAGTCCCGAATCTATGCGCCGGCTCCGTGGTTCACGCATCGCCATGATCTTTCAGGAGCCCATGACCGCCTTAAATCCGGTTTTGCGAGTCGGCGATCAAATCGCCGAAGCCATCTGCGCTCATCGAGCGATCTCGAAGAAAGAAGCGCGAGCCCTCGCTGTCCAGGCCATGCGCGACGTAGCCATCGTCGACGCTGAGCGCCGCTCCCGGGATTATCCCCACCAGCTTTCCGGTGGCATGCGGCAGCGCATCATGATTGCGATGGCGATCGCCAACCACCCCCAGTTGCTCATCGCCGATGAGCCGACTACGGCGCTCGACGTCACCGTGCAGGCCCAGATTCTTGATCTGCTGTCGGAGCTGCGGATCAAGTTCGGACTGACCATGCTTTTCATCTCCCACGATCTTGCCGTAATTTCGCAAGTCGCGGATCGCGTCGCCGTCATGTATGCCGGCAGCCTCGTTGAAATCGGCGGCAAGCAGGATATTTTTCACGCGCCCGCTCATCCCTACACGCGCGGGCTCTTAGATGCCGTCCCGACTCTGAAGACCGATCGCGCGCATCCTTTGCGCACCATCGAAGGCTCGGTGCCCGGCACCAACGCGATGCCCCCCGGCTGCCCATTTGCGCCGCGCTGCGAATTTCGCGTGCCCGAGTGCTCGTTAGTCTTGCCTCCACTTGCGCAAATTTCTCCCCGGCATTGGGCCCGCTGCCCTGTAGTAAACCGCCCGTGAGGCAACGCAACCGCGCCGCATTCATCTATAATCCAGTCTTTTGCCAGATTGTGGTCCGGTGAAGTGTGCGCATTCTTCTGTTATCTGATATTCACGCAAATCTCGAGGCTCTCGAAGCGTGCCTTGCGGCAGCTCCGGCTTACGATGTCGTCATGAACCTTGGGGACGTCGTCGGTTACGGTGCCAGCCCCAACGAAGTCATCGCGCAATCGCGCTCCCTCGGCCAGCTTTTTGTGCGGGGCAATCATGACAAAGCCGTTTGCGGCCTCATGGATACGCTCGATTTCAACCCCATCGCCTCAGCTGCTGTCGGATGGACACGCGATCAACTCACGCCCGAGAACCTCGACTGGTTGCGCTCTTTGCCCCATGGACCGGTCACGATGGAAGGCATCGAGGATGTTCAGTTTGTCCACGGTTCGCCCGCCGATGAAGACGAATATGTTGTTTCGCCTCCCGAGGCCATGCGCCTGTTGCAGGAATCAGCTGTTTCCCTTACTTTTTTCGGACACACTCATTTGCAGGGGTGCTTCGTCGCGAGTATCGACCCCTCGGGCAAACAGAGTGAGGGTTTCTATCCGAATTACAAAACCGTCGGCCAAGCGGAAACCGTCGAACTCCCCATTCGCAGCGGGTTTCGGTACATGGTCAATCCTGGCTCCGTCGGCCAGCCCCGGGATGGCGATTGGCGCGCTGCCTTTGCGCTTTACGACACCACTAGCCGCGTCCTGACCTATTGCCGCGTCCCCTATAAATTGCAGGAAGCCCAGGAGCGCATCCTCGCCGCCAATCTCCCGCCGCGTCTGGCAACCCGTCTTGCGGCTGGGAAATAACACGCATGTTGATGAATTAAAATCGCACCATGCCTATGCACGTGCCCGCTGCAAATCGCAGTCTTTTTGAACCCCGTGAAACTACTCCGGAGAAATATCTCATCGCCTTCAGCGACGGCGGCGCACGCGGCAACCCCGGCCCAGCTGGATACGGCGTGGTCATCCAGGATGAAACCGGCAAGAAAGTTGCCGCGCTCAGCGAATACCTCGGCCACCAGACCAACAACGTCGCCGAATATCAGGGCCTCATCGCCGCCCTCGAGTATGCGACCAAACACAATCATTCTGCGCTCAAAGTCATCAGCGATTCCGAATTACTAGTTCGCCAGATTAAAGGCATTTACAAAGTAAAGAACGCCGCGCTTCAGGACCTGCACGCGCGTGCCAAAGAATTAATCGCGAAGCTTGATTGGTTTTCCATTGGCCACGTCCTCCGCGGAAAAAATCAGGAAGCCGACGCTCTCGCCAACGCCGCCATGGACAGAGGTGTGGGTCGAAGTTCCGCTCCACCGCCTCTGGCCGCCCCTGCCGCAAAGCAGGAATTCAACGGCATCGTCCGCGACGGGAAAATTGAATTGCTCGATGGGGAACTGCCGGAAGGAACGCGGGTACAAGTTCGAATAAAAAAATAAATTACTGCGCACTCTCGCTCGCTTCTTTCGATCTTGCGCTCTCATTCCCTCTTACATCCACCGCCGAAACCGAATAAGAATAGCTCTTCCCAGACTTCACACCGCCATCGCGAAATGTTGGCGTCTTAATCAACTGCAAATTGACCTTCACCGCCGCCCCGCCATCCTCGCTCCGATAGACGTTGTATCCATCCAGATCATCGTCGGCGTCCGGTGACCACACCAGATCCACAGCTGGCTTCGTCTCGCTCGAAGAGACCGCCTGCAATCCCGAAGGAACCGCAGGCGGAAAAACATCATGCGCGAAAATTTCAACCTGCGCAGAATCGTTGCCTTCCAAAAGCGTCTCCGGTGGTTTGGATCCGGCAATCGCTGTCACCACGGTCACGCGGTACAGATAGGTCTTCTCCCACGTGAATGTGTGATCGACATATTCCAGAGAATCGCTCCACGGAACCTCGCCTGCAACCGCACTCGTGCCGCTCCCTTTTTCCTGCCTGTAAATGCGATAGAAATAACGCAATCCAGAACTCACGACCGGAGCGTTCGACGAACTTGCTGACAATTCCACACCTTCCGCGCTGACCTTGGCGTGAAGGTCCGGTGGCGCGATCGTCGGCGTCGCCGGCACGTTCACCTCATTCGACAATCCGGCGCTGCGGCTGTTCGTGTTGAGAATGGAAACCGCATAGGTCACTTGCGCCGCCGCATCATTCTTCATCAAAGCCGTTGGCAAAACATCCACAAATTCTTGCGTAATTTTGCTCGCAGATTTCTGCTTCGGCTTCTCCTTAGCCGTAACCGGAGCCACGACCCGCGCCGCCACTTCACCCACTGGACTTCCACATTGTCCAAGCGGCGCCTCCGTGCCTCGGCAGATCTGGGTCGGTCCCATCTGCTTGATCAATTGGTGGTCCGTGGTTTGCTCGGGCACAGTCCATACCAAGTGAACTTTGTCGCCTTTCCGGAGAGCATGCAAATCCCTGACTGGCTCCGGCAAATGAAGTGACGGCGGCTGCGGAATCCCCGGCGCGCCGCACGAAGTCATAGCGAGCGCAGCCCACGCCGTCAATAACGCACACGCTATGCCTGCACCCAACGGATTCCTCAAGCCGCTAGCTCCTTCACGCATTCACGAAATACTTTCGTGTGCTGCTCCACGTCGTCTCTGCCAGTGAAAGGCGACATCAGCGCCATATTGTGAAACGGCGTCAGCAAAATGCCATGATTCATGCAATAAAGATGCATATATCGCTCCAACTCAAAGTCCATCGCGTCGTGCGCTTCCGTGCCGTTGCGCGGTGCTTGCGCCGAAAATTGATACTCTGCGCGGCAGCCCAGGCGGGTGACGTGCCACGGCATCTCAAATTCCCGAATCACCCTCTCTACCTCCGCTCTCCACTGTTCCGCCAGCGGAATCATCCGCTGAAAGGCCTCAGGTGTCAGTACTTTGGTCAGCGTGGCTCGCATCGCCGCCAGCGACAATGCATTCCCCGCGAGCGTCCCTCCAATGCCGCCAGTGTCGCAGTCTTCGAGCGAAATGTTTTTCGCGAAGCGGTTTGCCACATCCGTGGTAAATCCATACGCCGCGCCAGGAATCCCTCCCCCTATCGCCTTGCCCACCACCAGCATGTCAGGATTCAGATTTTCCGCCCGTGCGTAGCCGCCATGTCCCGCGCAAAACGTATGCGTCTCATCCAGAATCAGCAGGGTCCCAAATTTCTTCGTCAACTCGCGCATCGCGGCGTGAAATCCCGGCTCCGGATGCACAATGCCCACATTCGTTAACGCCGGCTCCGCCAGCACGCACGCCACATCTCCCGAAGCCAATGCCTCCTGCAAAGCCGCGAAATCGTTGAACTCGACCACTTTCGTCGTGATTGTAGGATCCACCGGCGGTCCAATATTCCCCCGCCGCGCTCGCGACACGCCATCTTTCAAAGTGATGAAACTTTCATCCACCGTTCCGTGATAGCACCAGTTGAAGACCAGAATTTTGCTTCGCCCGGTCACTTGCCGGGCCATGCGAATCGCGAAGCGGTTTGCATCGGTTGCGCTCAGCGCAAATTGCCAGTGCCGCAAACCAAACCGCAGCTGCAACTCCTCGCCTACGAACACCGCATCTTCGCTCGGCAGCATCAACGTCAGCCCGCGTCTCGCCTGCTCTTCGACCGCCTTCACCGTTGCCGAAGGCGAATGTCCTGTCATCGCTCCCGTATCGCCCAAACAGAAATCAACATAGCGGTGTCCATCCACATCGTAAATATGCGCGCCTTGCGCTTCCCGCACAAACGGCGGAAACGCTCCGGCCCACTTCGCCATCCAGTTCATGGGAACGCCGCCCAGCAGCGATTTCTCCGCCCGCTCAAACAGCATCCGCGACTTAGGACGCTCATCCACAAAGCGCTTTTGCTCCCGCTCCATCAGCGATTTCAGCCGCGCGCGGTCCACGATTTTCGGCAAGGGGTTTCCTCCATCTGCAAGGTAAAGCAATCAAGCGGGATTGGCAAAACTCGGCGAATCTGGGGGTAAGTGATTACTTAAAGCGACCAGGCTTTCTTCTCACTGTGGAAATCACGCTCCAAACCCGCGCTCCTTCATGCCCGTGACTCTAGAATTCTATTGACATATGCGATAAGAGTGCGCAATATCTTGTGGTGGCAAATTTATTGCCACCACTGAGCGCATTCGATATGCGCCCGGTGGTTCAAGGGAAATTCAAAACTCTAACGGAGGAGACTTCACCATGGCGACCAAGAAAAAAGCGGCCAAGAAAAAGAAGCACTAACAAGTTCGCGGACCTCCTGTCCGCATGAACTTTCGAGTTTTCCAGCCTCTCGAGGGAAGCACCTCTCGGGAGGCTTTTCGCTTGCAAAGCTCGCACAGGTCGGCGCGCGACGGAAAACTCGCTGCGATTTTTTCTGGCGTCCCGCCCCCGGCGCTGCCATACTGGTGTGGCATTCTGCGGCTTTGGCCGCCAAGCTTGAGTAACCAGGCTTGAGTAACCAAGCTTGAGTAAATAAGATTGGTAAATATTTCATGAGCCCGCGCCTAAAATCCGTAGCCGCCAAGCCTCATCCCTCCGACGATGTCATGATTCCGGAGAAGCTCTACTTCCGCATCGGCGAAGTCTCCGAGCTATGCCATCTGCCGCCTTATGTCCTGCGCTTCTGGGAAACCGAATTTCCCCAGATCAAGCCCGTCAAAGGCAGCACCGGACAGCGCATGTATCGCAAGAAAGATGTCGAGAACGTTCTTCGCATCAAAACCCTTCTCTACCAACAAGGATTCACCATCGCCGGTGCCCGCCAGCATCTTCGCGAAGAAATCAAGACCGACAAGCGTCAGCCCGCTTTACCATTTCCCGCAGCCGTCGCCGCTGACCTTAAGCCCATTCGCCAGGGCCTCCGCGAAATTCTCACCCTGCTCTCCCCCCGCCACTAGAATTTCTTGACGTGGGGCGCCTTTACCTCTCTTACCACATTGTCATTCCGTGGAGCCTAGCGACGAGGAACCTGCTGTTTGCGTGCATCTCTTCCACCGAGGTTTTCACAAGCCAGGAAGCGCGCCAGGCCGCCGCCCGAAAACAAAAACCGGGAAGAAGCTTGCGCTTCTCCCCGGCGGGCCGATCCACGAAGATCTAAAATCCAGACGAACGAAATTTAGTTGCTGGCAGTCGTTGTAGTTATGTCGTCGAGTTCCACGCCATCGCCAACGTGAATGTCTTCCATCGCGAAGACGATCATGCCGGTCGAGGTCGTCGCGGTCGTTTCAAGAATAACGATTTCGCCTACCGCGCGCCGCGGAAAGTCGCGGACGCGAATCACCGGCCCACCCGTCTTGGTAAACATGTTGGGCTCAATGGCGGCATTCTTCTTCTGCGTGTCTTCGCTGATGGACGCCTTGAACGAAAGCGAATCCACCGCGTCGTGCAGGTCGGCCTCATAGTTGCGCACGGCGCGGAAGTAGTCGCCCACTTTCACGCCCTGGTTGGCGCCGACGTTCATATAAACCTTGCCGCCGTTGCCCAGTTCAGAGTCGAACTCTTTCGCCAGCACAATGCGTCCGCTGGTCTTGTGCGTCGCGGGCACGAAGCGGTCGAAACGAATCGGCGGATGGAACGAAATTGCCTGTCTCTCCACGTAGGGTATCGCAACGTCGCCCGGCACCACCGGAGAGCAACCGGAAACCACTTGTCCGATGGCTGCTGTTTTGTTTCGCGTGTCAATCACCTTGACCACCGCCAACTCGGCATACGGCTGGCCCAGTTGTTTCAACTGCGAATGTTGGCCGGTATAGAGCTCGTAGCGGTTCGGGTCCTGCAACTCGCGCACAATCATATATTGCTGTCCGACTTGGTAGCCGGGGCCAGTCAAATAGATCATGTCGCCGTTGCCGAACTGAGTCGTAGTCGGCGTTTGCAGGCCGCCAATTACATAATCCACATTGGGCAGCAGCTTCGGATTGATGAACCCGGCGCAATTCAGGTCAGCCGCCGTGGGCGTGATGATTCGTTCCACGGGAAAGCTCACCGAGGTCAGCACCGTGCCATCCGGCGCGGGCGTGGCTGTCGCTTCAGGAGCCAAAGCCGAATTGCTCTGCGCCACCGCCGCCAATCCTAGCGCCAAAGTTACAGATAAAGAGAAGGACAACAATAGTCCTGTTTTCTTCATGATAAGGTAAAACCTCCGAAATCCGCGCCCGCCTAATTCCCGCTAACTGCGGCAAATAAAGGGCTTTCAGGTTGGACAGTATCAAGCTGGGGGTCACCGGTCAAGGTTACGAGAGTGATGGGCGGGGTCGGATAAAAGTTTATTCAGCGAAGTCTCGGGAAAATTATGTTAATCCGCTGTTGCATCTAGACTTACAGCCTTGTAATATCTCGCGGACTGCCTCTTAACATGGAAGCTATACTAAAAAACTCTCTGGCCCGCCTGCGGGCCCTGCGGTTACCGCGTGTTTGCGTGGCTGTGACCGGTTCCGATCCGGGCGATATGGTCGAAAAGGCCGAAGCCCTGGTACGCGATAACACCTTTATTGAGTTCAGGTTAGACTACCTGCCCAAGCCTGCTCTTGCGGTTGGCAAGATCAAGGAATTCCTGAACTATCACCCCCACGTCATCGCCATTGGGACTTGCCGCCGGTCGGCCCATGGGGGCAAGTTCAAGGGGACGGCGGAAGCCCAGCTCGACATCCTGACCAAAGTTTCTGCTGCGGGCTGCCAGCTCGTGGATATGGAGGTAGAGAGCGCAAATAAGTGCAAGCCTGCCAAAGTGCAAGCGCTGCGCGCGAGCGGCGCGCTGATTCTTTCCCATCACGACTTTCACGCCACCAAAGATCTTGATCACACGCTGGAGAAAATGGTCAAGATTCCGGCTGACTACTACAAGATTGTCAGCACCGCGACCACCCTTTACGACAACGTCGTGATGATGAAGTTCCTGGAAGAGCACAGCCACCAATATTCCTTGATTGGCTTGTGCATGGGCGAGCAAGGCGTCCCCAGCCGGTTGCTGGGCGTGCGGGCCGGAAGCGTGTTCACCTTCGCGGCGGTCAGTCCGGACGAAAAAACCGCTCCCGGCCAAGTCACCGCGCAGGAGCTCAACAGCACCTACCGGATTGAATCGGTCGATGCCGCAACGCGAGTCTACGGAGTGGCGGGCGACCCCGTGGCACAATCTCTTTCGCCGGCCATTATGAGCGTCGCCTTGCGACGCGAAAATGTGAACGGAGTTTACGTCGCGCTGCATGCGCGGAAGATGAAGGACCTGATGGCCTGCATCCGGGACATTCCATTGCATGGCCTCTCCATCACCATGCCCTACAAGCAGGCGATCATGGAGCACCTTGACAACACCGATACGCACACGCAGAAAATTGGCGCGTGCAATACGGTGGTGCGGGCGCAGGATGGCAAGCTTTATGGCTTCAACACTGATGCAGCGGGTGTGGTGCGTCCGCTGGAGCAGCGCATCACCATTGAAGGCGCGAAAATTCTGGTGATTGGCGCGGGCGGCGCGGCGCGCGCGGCAGTCTATGGATTGAAAGAACGCGGCGCCGAAGTCTTCATCATGAACCGCACCGCGGAGCACGCGCAAAAACTGGCGCGCTCGGCGCATGCCAAATCCATCAAGCGGGCGGACCTCAAGAAGTACGCTTTCGACGTCATCATTAACGCGACGCCGGTGGGCATGGGAAATCTGAAAGATTCTCCGCTGAATGAAAACGAAATCAACGCCCGCTACGTCTTCGACATGGTTTACGACCCGATCGAGACGAAATTTATGAAGCTGGCGAAGGCGAAGGGCGCCGAGACTATCCCCGGCATGGAAATGTTTGTGCAGCAGGCCGCGCGGCAATTCGAAATCTGGACGGGCAAGCCCGCTCCCTGGGACGATATGCTGCGCGTCGTCCAGGTCGCCCTGCAAGACCGTGCCAACGCCGCCGCAAAAAGCCCGGAACCCGCCGTAAAGAAGTCAGCCAAGCGGGGATAAGATTGCGTCGCCATCTGCTGTCCGACAAAGAGCGCCCCACCTTGTATAGAGAACGTAAAGGTAGGCAACCCGCCTGATTTCTCCTTCCCTCCCTTTACAACAAACCAAACTCCTTCGACCTCGCCTACACACTTTGTTCGACAGAAGATTATTTCCGCGTCCCCTTCGCGTCCTCGCCGTTGAAATGCTCTGTAACAAGCGCAAACTCGCCCTTGTTGTTCTTCGAGAACTCGAACTGTATGTCCCATGCTTTGGAAAAGAATCTCGTTTCTGACATAGCGAAGATGGGATTCTTCTTTTCGGATCCCACCATCAGGTGATTGCCTTGGAGCGTAAACACCTCGGGCCCATCCGAGAATTGGTAAGTTCCGGCGTACCGGGCGAGCACTTCGGGGGGTAAAATGATTTCCTTTGGTGGCGGAGCGAACGCGACTCGCTCTCCGTGCACCGCTGCCGCAAGTCCTTTATTGATTTGGCCGGTGACGATGCCATTCAGGTTCGCCAGAACGATCACTGCCAGTTTATCCTCGGGATAATAAGCCAGTTGCGCGTTGAACCCGATGCCGTTTCCGTCGTAGTCGATGACTAAATGGCCGCTTACGCGAGAGACGTATAACGCGCAGGCGTAACCTGTCTTGAATATCGTTTGTTTGAATGGTGTGGTCATCTTGCGCAAGGACGCAGGCGTTAGCACTTTTCCGTCAAAGAGTCCGTCTTCCCAACGCAACAGGTCTTCGGTGCTGGAATAGATTGCACCCGCCGCGAATGCACCGCTCAAGTTGGTGCGCTCCGCATTCTCGATACCATCGGCGCCAGGCCAATATCCGGAGGCGCGGTGCGGAATGATCGTCACGTTGGAGTCGTATCCCGAATCGTTCATGGCCAGCGGTCTAAAGATATTTTCACGAAGGAAATCCGCATAGGTTTGGCCGCTGATCTTTTCCAAAAGATACCCGAGCACCTCGTAGCCCAGGTTGCTGTATTCCCATTTTTCGCCCGGCTGAAATTGCAGCGGCTTGTCTAGAAACAACAATCTATCCGGCGGACCGGGCTCATACTTTGCAGCGTCAGCTGCTATACCCGATGTCATGGTCAGGAGGTGATAAATTGTGATCTT
>JBEKTR010000114.1:0-11209 GCA_049515835.1 Terriglobales bacterium | reverse complement strand
TTGGGTTCACGGCGACAGCCGGTTCAGTAAACGAGCCTGGTTCGGGGGTGATCGAGAAAACCGCTGCTCCGGGGGCGCGAGGTAAGGATGTGGCAGCTATATTCTCCTGCGCCGGCCCAATACGGCTTAGAACGCTGAAAAACAAAACGACACTCCACACCACTTTCTTCATAAGCGAGGATTCTAATTGATTAGACCGCATGGATTAGCCTTGCAAGTCTTGGTTTGCATAACCAACACAAGCGTATTATTGGTGCCGTCCTCAACAACGCCCACTTAAGGAGAGCTGCCGCGATGACTTCAAAACGCATTTGGAGTGCAGCCTTGATCGTCGCCTCGTGCCTCGCCTTCTTGACGCCTGCCCAGGCCGACACACTGAAAGACGACGAGAACCACGTCGTCATCGGAATCGTCGCCGTGGTCGCGGCTATTGCTGTCGTCACCGTTGTGCTTGTTTACCACTATAAGAAGCATTCGATCACGGGTTGCGTGACCTCGGGCCAAGGCGCGCTCGCTCTCACCAACGAGAATAATAGCCAGGTATACACGCTGTCGGGCGATACAGCCGACGTCAAGCCGGGCCGGCGAATGAAGGTGCAGGGCAAGAAAATAAAGTCGGACGGGGCCGACCAGCCTCCGCTCTGGGAAGCAACAAAAGTAATCATAGACCTTGGCGTCTGCCGGCCTTAGTTAGCATGTGTCACGCGTACTTCTTGTGGATCGGCTCAGGGTATCAGCAGTAACTTGCCCGTGGTCTTTCGTCCTTCGAGATCCCGGTGCGCTTGCCCCGCTTCGCTCAACGGATATGTATGTTCCGCTCGCAGCTTGAGTTTCCCCATAGCGATCATTTCAAACACCGCATCCGCCCGCTCAATCAGCTCTTCACGCGTAGATATGTAGTTGCCCAGTGATGGACGCGTCACATAGAGCGATCCTTTTTGTGAGAGCCGAATTAAATCAAAGGGCGGCACGGCGCCGCTGGAGCCTCCAAACAACGCCATCAAACCTCGCGGCCGCAGGATGTTCAGTCCTTTTTCGAAGGTTGTCTTGCCCACCGAGTCATAGACCACATCCACGCCTTTGCCGCCGGTGATGCGTTTCGTCTCTGCTTCAAAATCCTGCTGGGTGTAAAAGATAATTTCATCCGCGCCCGCCTCGCGGGCCAGTTTGCCTTTCTCTTCCGTCGAAACGGTCGCAATCACGCGTGCGCCGATGCTATGCGCCATCTGTGTGAGCAGCAAGCCCACACCGCCCGCCGCGGCATGGATCAGTGCGGTCTGCCCACGCTTGAGATGGAAAGTATCGTGCGTCAAATAATGCGCGGTCATGCCTTGCAACATCGTCGCGGCCGCATCGCGATCACTTACACCCTTTGGAATCGGAACCAGCTTGTCCACGGGCACCGCCGCAAATTCGGCGTACGAACCCTGCACCATCGTCCAAGCGACACGATCACCCACATTGACTGAGTTCACTTCCTCGCCGACCGCAGTAACTACGCCCGCGCCTTCCTGTCCCGGCGTGAAAGGCATGGTTGCCGCCTTATAGCGGCCTTCGCGGAAATAGACATCTATGAAGTTCACGCCTGACGCGGCCACTTCCACAATGGCTTCGTTCGGTTTTGCATGCGGCACCGGCAGTTCGACCAGTTCGAGCGCCTCTGGCCCTCCGGGTTGTTTCACTTGGATGGCTTTCATGAAGTTGTTAGATTCCTATGCGTGACTTCGAGATTCGACTAGTGATTCTCCTGGCGATGCTCCAAAAGCCGCGAACCTTCCTCATACTTGACTGCCGGGATCAATATGCTCCCATTCTCCAGGCAAACTAACGGCACGAGCGCATCACCAATCCAAACCGAATTCTGCCTTGTCTTCGCAGGATCAACTCTTATATCAGCCCCAGACTCCGTGCCTTTGGGAGCGTAAGGGAGAAACTCGCCTTTATATTCGACACTTCCATTTATGTCACTAAGTTCACAAAACGCGCGACCGCTTTCCTCCCAGCAGGCGATCCAATCACCTCGCCTCGGCGCCGGGACACCTACGGCAGGGGCCCACAGGAAAACTGCATCTGCGCGCACTGACGCTGGGCGGCTCGGTACGCGGCTGGTCCACCAATAAGCTCCCACAATTCCCACCAACAGAAGACCAATCAATGCAGCAACTGTATAAACCGCTTTTTCAAACAGAGTCACTACCAATCGCTCCTTGATGCGGTTCGGCGCGAAAAGAGAGTAGACATGAGGACGGTTGTTTCGCCGCTCATCACTCCGCGACCGTCTTCAAATTCTCCAGCCCATCCTCAAAGTGCTTGCCCATCATCCGATCCATGTTGGTGAACACACCCATCAACTTCATCATATAGAGATTGGGTCCGCTCATGCTCCACGTCACCTTTGTGCCAGTTCCATCCGGCTCCAGCGCAAACTCATTCATGTTCCGCGCCTTAAACGGATTCACCCAATCGACCTGAATCACAACTTCTCGCGGCGCATCGGACTCCACGATCCTCATAGTTCCTTTACCCGAAGTTCCTCGTCCTTCCCACTCGCACACCGCCCCCACTCCCATCGGCGCGCCGCTGAAAACGCGCTTCAGGCTCGAGTCCTCGCGATCCTGCGGCGCCCAGCGCGACCAATTATGCAGATCGTTGATTAGCGCGAAAATCTTCTCCGGCGGAGCGCTAATCGTTCGCGAACGCCGAATGTAAAAAGTGTCCGGACGCGTCGCGGCCAAGATAAGAATTGCCGCAATCACGGCAATGATAAAAACCAAAACTTTCAAGGTCATGCTGTCCCTGTGGAGCGCGGATGATCGCTCCCATTTTAATCACAGTCAATGCGATTGACGGACTGAGCGGGGGCCGACCTGCGTTGGCTCGGACATTCCTAGATTTGCACATTGACAGCGCTGGGGGCAGAGGCCATAATGTGGCCCACGTTTTTCGGGGCGTTCTCTTACCTGTTTCCAGTGTAGTGAGTAATTTCCAAACGTTAGGTTCGTCTGCAACCAAAATTCGGTGCTTCTTATTTTAGGAGAAGTCTCCCATGAAACTGCATATCGTCGCGGTGGTTGGATTCTTATCGCTTTCTGTTTTTCTGCCTGCACAGACTGGGGGCAACTCCGCATCTGCCATCGTGCCTCCGGTCATTCAGTTTTCCAACGTGGCGATGGACGAAGCCGGCAACCCGCTGACCGGCACAGTGGCAATGACCTTCGCGCTTTACAACAGCGCGCAAGGCGGCCAGCCGCTATGGAGTGAGACCCAAACCGTTGCTCTGGATAATTTGGGTCATTATTCCGCCTATCTCGGAATTACTAAGCCGAACGGAGTGCCAATGAGCTTGTTCACGACCGCACAAGCGCACTGGCTCGGCGTGCAACCGCAAGGACAGCCCGAACTCCCACGCGTATTTTTGGCGACCGTGCCCTATGCTATGAAAGCTGGAGATGCAGCCACGGTCGGCGGTTTGCCACCATCTGCGTTTTTGCTGGCGCCAAGTTCGATGAATCCGGAATCATCATCTTCTTACGGGCCTTCAAGTTCCTCCACATCGCCAGCCGTGGCAAATGCTGGCACTCCGCCGGTAGGCGGTACGGGCACGCAAAACTACATCCCCATTTGGGCCGACGGCTCCGGCGATCTGGGTAATTCCGTGTTGTATCAGTCAGGCACGGGATCTACGGCCAAGGTCGGCATTAACGAGAAGAATCCTCTTCTCACCCTGGACGTAAATGGCTCGGAACTGGTGCGTGGCCTGTTCGAGATGGCGACTGTGAACTATGCGACGGCCACCAAGGGTTACAACTCGCAGCCGCTCAATTTCGAGTCGTCCGCATTCAACAGCGGAACGTCGAAGTATACTCTGAATCATTTCCAATGGCAGTCGGAGCCGACAGGCAATAACACGACCTCGCCGGGCGCATCACTGAATTTGCTGTACGGCACTGATCCTGCGACACCGACCGAAACGGGCCTGCTATTGAACAGCAAGGGCATTTTCACTTTCGCGCCGACGCAGACCTTTCCGGGCACAGGTACGGTAACCAGCGTTGGGCTATCCGCGCCCTCTACAGACTTCACGGTGACTGGTTCCCCCATTACCAAGAGCGGCACTTTGGCGCTCGCCTGGAAGGTAGCGCCGACCAATAGTGATACCGCCAACGCGATCGTCAAACGTGACGCGAACGGGGCCTTCAGCGCGGGCCAAATCACATCTCAGTCAACTTTATCCACGGCTGCTGTTCTCGGAACGAACTACAGCGGCAGCGCACTGGGCCCAGGAGTGGAGGGCGACAGCGAAGAGGGCTTCGGAGTTTCCGGCAAAAGCACAGACGGCTTCGGTGTGTATGGCAATGGATATTACGGCGTGGGCGTGTACGGCGTGACTTTTTCCGGACAAGGCGTCTGGGGGCAAAGCGCAGGTGCCACGGGAGCTGGCGTCTATGCCGTCAACACGGCGGAAGGTGGAACAGGAGTTTACGCAACTAGCCCAACCGGGTATGGAGTCTTTAGCGGTGGCGATCCGGCCGGTTATTTCCAGGGAACGGATGAGACCGGGCAAGGTTTTGGTCCCGGCGACGGTTTGGATTCGAACGGCGGCGACAGCCAGAATTATTATGGCGGTCCGGGCGGAGTTTTTGGCGGAGGAGATGGCAATAGCGCCGACGGCGGAGGAGACGGGATCGTTGCCGTGACCGGCTTCCCGGAGTACTCCGATATATATGCCGGCTACTTTTTAGGCAACGTCGAGGTGACCGGCAATCTTTCGAAGGGCGGCGGTTCGTTCAAAATTGACCATCCGCTGGATCCCGCCAACAAGTATCTTTACCACTCATTTGTCGAATCCCCGGACATGATGAACGTTTATAACGGGAACATCGTGCTCGATGGCAACGGCGAGGCAACGATTCAACTCCCCGACTGGTTCCAAACGCTGAATCGGGATTTCCGTTACCAACTGACCAGCATCGGCGCTTTCTCACCGGTTTATGTCGCGCAGAAGGTGCAGAACAACGCATTCAAAATTGCCGGAGGCAAGGCTGGAATGGAAGTTTCCTGGCAGGTCACTGGTATCCGCCAGGATCCGTGGGCTGACGCCCATCGTATTCCAGTTGAGGAAAATAAGCCTGCGCGCGAGCGCGGGTTCTACCTGCATCCGGAACTTTATGGCGCGCCGCAAGAAAAAGGAATCGAATGGGCGCGGCAGCCGGGCATCATGAAGCGGCACAAAGCGGCACGGGCCAAGGCCGAAGCTTTGAATGCAATGAAAGCGGGCTTGCGTTCGAAACCGTAGGGAGCGGCCGCGAGGACAACTTTCCAAAGTACAATGGGTATATCGGAGAACACTGCATGGCAAGCGCCCTCCCTGGAAAATCGCGAGGACCAAGGAATCTTCTGCTCGCGCTCGTCTTTTTTCTGCTCGTGTGCGCTACGGTAGTTTTGTTTTTTGTTCCTGCCTACATCATTCAGCCGTTCAAATATGAATCGGCGCGAGGACTCGTGGTCGCCATGGCGCTCAAGCAATACTCGCCATGGTTGACTGTGTTTACAGCGGGTGCCGCGCTAGTCGTCGCCATCACGCTCTGGCGCAAGATTTCGTGGTGGAAGAAGGCATTTCTCGTGCTGGGAATGATTCTCACTTCCGCCGCCTCGGTCATGGCGCGCGTGGATTATTTCGAGTGGATGTTCCATCCGGATACGGCCCCAGGGTTTGCGACGATTGCCCATACTTCGCTCGGCGATGCCGAGATGATCATGGCCGTGAGGTTTAACGGCGATGCGAGGGCCTATCCCATCCGGGAGATGGCTTACCACCATGTCGTCAATGATGTTGTCGGTGGAGTGCCGATCGCCGTCACCTATTGAACGCTCTGTCACACCGGTCTGGTGTGGAAACGAAGCGTAAACGGCAAGGCTCTGCGCTTTCATCTTGCGGGCATCAATAATCAGAATTTTCTGATGCGCGATGAAGAGACGGGCACGTGGTGGCAGCAGATCACCGGCAAAGCGATTTTTGGGCCTATGAAAGGTCAGCAGTTGGAGCCAGTGCTGAGCGACGAGTTGCTTTACGCGACGTGGAAGCAGGAAGCTGCAAATGGACAGGTTCTCGCGCCCGTGGGCAAAGATTCCAAAGAATACGAAAGCGATTGGGAGCCGCACGTCGCCAAACTGCCGGTCGTGATTTCGTTCCCTGGAACTCCATTGCAATCACGCGATGTGGTAATTGGCATGGAAAGCGGGGGAGTGAGCCGGGCTTATCCGATGGATTCGATTCTGTCGGAAGCAGTAATACAAGACCGGCTTGGAGGCACGCCGATTCTGCTCGTGGTTGGTCCGGACGGAAAATCCGTGCGGGCGTTTGTCAGCCGCGCACGCGGCACCGATATCGAACTGTTCCACAACACGTCCGGCCCATGGGCATTGACCGATTCTTCTTCGGCAAGCCAGTGGAACTTTCAAGGGTGCGCGATTTCCGGTCCGATGCAGGGAGAATGTCTTCAGGAATTGAACGCTCTGAAAGATTATTGGTTCGATTGGCGCAATTACCACGCGGACACGAGTATTTATAAACGCTAATTACGTACTTATCGAAATCGTAACCTCTGGGCGCAAGATCCCTCGGCCCGCTGGCTAAAGCGCGGGTCTTCGGGATGACAGGCATTAGAAGTTCCAGGCCTGAGAAGCGGGTACAATCAAGACACCGATGTCAGATGTACGCCGTGGATTGATCATCGTCAACACCGGCCCCGGCAAGGGCAAGACTACCGCCGCCATGGGCACTGCTCTCCGCGCCGTGGGGCAAGGAATGAAAGTCCTGATGTTGCAGTTCCTTAAAGGGTCTTGGCACTATGGTGAGCTTGATGCAGTGAAAGCCTTTGGCGACAACTTCATCATGAAGCAGATGGGGCGCGGCTTTGTGAAAGTCGGCGCGGAAAAACCTGACCCGGAAGATGTCCGAATGGTGGAAGAAGCCTGGGCCGAAGCCGAGACGGCGATTCACTCGGGCGAGTGGGACCTGGTGGTGCTGGACGAGATTAATTACGCCATCAGCTACAAGATGCTCGATCCGGAAAAAGTCGCGAAGAGCCTGAAGAAAAAGCCGGAGATGGTGCATGTTATCTTGACGGGACGGAACGCACACCCCACAATTGTCGAACTGGCTGATACAGTGACGGAAATGCGCCAAGTGAAGCACGCTTATGAAAAAGGTGTCATGGCGCAGCGGGGGATCGAATATTAAGCGGGCGAGTTTATAAAAGACGATGACTTGGTTTAAACGGCAATCCGGTGAGTTGGACACGTCGGGTGAGAAAAACGTCCGCACGGAAGGTCTGTGGGTGAAGTGTGACGGCTGCCGCCAAATCATCTGGAAGAAAGATCTGGAAGACAATTTGAACGTGTGCCCCAAATGCGACAAGCACTTCCGGATTGATGCGCGGGCGCGGTTGAGCTACTTGTTCGACGGCGGCCAATATGAAGTCTTCGATAATAAGCTGGTTTCGACCGATCCGCTGAAGTTTGTGGACTTGAAGGCATATTCGTCGCGCCTGAAACAGGCACAGTCTGACACGGGATTAAACGACGCCGTCCTCAACGCCAAAGGCAAGCTGAAGGGACGTCCTGTGATTATCAGCGCGATGGAGTACTCGTTCATCGGAGGGAGCATGGGGGCCGTGGTGGGTGAAGAAATTGCCCGAGCGGTGGAACATGCTGCGGCAGAGCGGCTTCCGCTGATTATTGTTTCGGCTTCCGGCGGCGCTCGCATGATGGAAGGCGCGATTAGTCTCATGCAGCTGGCGAAAATTTCGGCGGCGCTGGCGCGGTTGGATGATCTGAAAGTTCCCTATATTTCCGTGTTAACCGACCCGACCACGGGCGGCGTGACTGCTTCTTTTGCGATGCTCGGCGATTTGAACATCGCGGAACCCGAGGCCTTGATTGGATTTGCCGGGCCGCGGGTGATCGAGCAGACCATCCGGCAGAAACTTCCGCCGGGCTTTCAACGCAGCGAATTTCTGCTGGAGCATGGCATGCTCGACGCCGTGGTTCCCCGCAAACAGATGAAGGACTATATCGCGCGTGCACTGGAATTCATGACGCCCGTAGCGGCGTAATCCGTTAGCTGCGTACTCCTCTCAATTCAAGAGTCTTTCAGTGCATTCAGGCGCAGCCCCCCGCGGAAGACCGCTTCAAAACTGATAGTCTTAAACAAGCAAAGAAGTTGGCGATTGCCATAAATGGCAGCATTTTGCATGTCTTACGAAGCCGCAGTTGCGAGTATGTATGCGCTCGGTCACGAGCTGGCGCAGCTGCCCTCGCATAAGTTCGATCTGGCTCACATGCGCGTGCTGCTAGACGCGCTGGATAATCCTGAGCGGCGTTTTCCCGGCGTGCTGATTGCTGGAACCAACGGCAAGGGCTCGACGTCGGCGACGCTAGCTTCGATTCTGAGGGCCGCCGGTTTGCGCACAGGTCTTTACACCTCGCCGCATCTGCTGCGGCTTAACGAACGCATCGGCGTGAATGGTATAGAGATTAGCGACGACGAATTCGCCCTTCTGCACGATCTAGTGGACCGAACCGCGGAACGGCTGGTGACAGAAGGCGAATTGCCCTGGCATCCGAGCTTCTTTGAGATGATGACCGCAATTGCGTTCGAGTATTTCGCGCAAAACAAAGTCGACATTGCAGTACTTGAAGTTGGTATGGGCGGGCGATTGGATGCGACGAATGTGGTTGAGCCAAGGGTCAGTGTCATAACAGATATTTCTCTCGACCACCAGCAATTCCTCGGCGATACAGTGACGGAGATCGCGCGGGAGAAAGCAGGAATTATCCGCCCAGGCGGCGTGGTCGTGACGTTACCGCAGCAACCGGAAGCTAACGACGTGATTGGTAACACAATCATGGAACTTGGTGCGAGGGGCGTGAGCGCGGTGCCTTATGTACCGCCGGTTTCGCCAGCCAGTGCCAGTGTGACGGCGGAAGACGCCGCAGGGCATCCAATATCGCGATATCCCTTGCGCGTGATGGAAAAAGAAATCGTCGTGGAGACGCCGCTCGTCGGCCGGCATCAACTCCGCAATATCGCGCTAGCCATTGCGACTGCCGAAGAATTGGGCAGGCAGGGACTTGCTGTTACTCCAGAAGCGATTGAGGATGGAATCCGGGGGACGCAATGGCCGGGCAGGTTTCAAGTCATTCCCGCAGTTAGCGGTGCGCCGGAATACGTGCTGGATGTAGCGCACAATCCGGCAGGAGCGTGGGCGCTACGTTCAGCGCTGTCGTCCACCTACGACGGACGGCGGCTGGTATTTGTATTCGGCGCCATGCGCGACAAGGCGATAGGGGAAATGGCAGAGATTCTTTTCCCTTTTGCCGATCAGGTGATTGCAACGCATGCCGACAATCCACGCGCGGCGACGCCGGAGGAAATTCGACAGGCGGCACACCGCATTTCGGCGGAAATCGAAGAGGTTGCGGATGTGTGCTCCTCTTTGGAGAGAGCAAAAGATTTAGCCGGGGAAAACGGAATCGTCGTGGTGACAGGATCCATCTACATAGTCGGTGAGGCCATGCGCCATTTGGGGGTGAGCATCGCGGGGAAGAATGCCGACTGAGCGCACCCTAGCAGAAGATCTCGAGAGTGCGTCGGGTACAAATCCGGCACGCCAATATGGCTGGCTGAGCTTACTGCGGTCTGTTCTGATTTTTGATCCGCTCATCTGGTCGTACACAATCTTACTCGGCGTTGTTTCGATTCCGGTTTCGCTTGCGGGCGACAAAGAGCGGATTTTGCACAACTTCGCCCGCTTTTGGTCGTGGTTGATCATGAAGACAATTCAGTCTCCAGTGACCGTTAGCGGGCTGGAGAAGATCGACACCGCTAAGCCGCATGTCTATGCCGTGAACCACGCCTCAGCAATGGACATTCCGGTGCTTTATGCGGATCTACCGTTCCAATTCCGGATTGCCTTCAAGAAAGAATTGCTGTCGTACCCGATTGTGGGCTGGCATTTGAAGCGGTCGGGACAAATTTGCATCGACCAGCAGAATTCGGCACGGTCAATTGCCAGCGTGCGCCACGCGTTGAAGAGCCTGAAAAATGGCATGCCGTTTGTGATTTTTCCCGAAGGCGGGCGGACCTCTGACGGCGGCATCAAACCTTTTATGGCGGGCGCATTTTTTCTTGCGATCAAAGCGCAAGTCGATGTTGTACCCGTGGCATTGGTTGGAACATACGAACTGCTCCCGATGAACACGTACCACATCAAATCGCGGCCGCTAGAGTTGAGGGTGGGAAAGCCGATTTCCACCGAAGGCATGACGCTGCGCGATATGGATGATCTCTCCGACAAAGTAAAAGCAGCGATGGAAGAGCTTTACTACGCCGCAGTAGAAAATCCGGCTGCGTAGCGACAGGTGTCTTGACCTGTCGGGCCGAGCATGGCTCGGCTATCCACCCTACACAAATTCTTCCGTCTCATAGATAATCCTCGGCGGGAGAATTTCATGCGAAGACTCGCCGCAGTTCTGACAATCATTTTCTTTTCCGTCGTTACGCAAGCTCAAAATTCCAAACCTACCCTAGCCGATGCACAAGAATTTATGAAAAATGCTGAGGCGCGACTGGCTGAACTCAGCGTCAAGGGCAACCAAGCCCAATGGGTGCAGGAAAACTTTATTACCGAAGACACCGAGGCGTTGGCCGCCGACGCCAATGACGAAATATCAGCGGTGACGACGGACCTCGTAGAACAATCCAAACGTTTCGACGGCCTGAACATGCCTCCCGAATTGGCGCGAAAGTTTTTGTTGCTGCGCTTAGGGCTGACCGCGCCAACACCGAAAGATCCGGCGCTGCGCAAAGAAATGACGCAGATCGCTGCTTCGCTCGATGCCGACTACGGTAAAGGAAAGTACTGCAAGACCGCGAGCGATTGCCTCGACATTACGCAGATTGAAACCAAAATGGCGAGCAGCCGCGACCCGCAGGAGTTGCTGGACCTCTGGAAAGGCTGGCATTCGATTGGCCCTCCCATGCGCGACCGGTTTGCGCGTTTCGTCGAGCTCTCGAACCAAGGTGCGCGCGAAATGGGATTCAAAGACACAGGCGCACTCTGGCGTTCCGGCTACGATATGCCTCCCGATGCGTTTAGCGCCGACCTCGAACGGTTGTGGAATCAAGTCCGACCGTTGTATCTTT
>JBEKTR010000113.1:0-11209 GCA_049515835.1 Terriglobales bacterium | reverse complement strand
GCGTGTGATTGAAGCTGAAACCGCCTTTTGGATGGAGCACGGAAGACATGCGCCGAGTTGTCGCCATTGTGCGCAATGGACGCAAAGGATTGCCACGTGCCGGCGAAAAATCGATGACCGGCCTTACCGCGTCTGAACGACAACTGGTGGCGCAGTTGGCGGGAATTCTCCGTGTGGCGGACGCCTTCGATCGAGATCACGATTCCCGGATACGGCGTTTGCGCGTCACTGTCGATAAGAATCTCGCCGACAAGAACCTGCCGATCATTGTTGAAGCCGAAGGATATTCGCCGCGCGACCGAATGGCGCAAGACTTGACCGGAGCGCGCTATTTATTGGAAATGGTCTATCGCCGTCCGATTCTTGTGAAGACGTGGCGCGTGCCCAAAGCCATGGGTAACAAAGAAGTGCATAAGAAGACGGTACGTGCGAAAACTGCCCGCAAGACCGTCTTTGCGCGACTTCGCGCCGCTTAGACGAAACAACGACCAATCACGACGAAACCACTCAGGTACTTTTGCTTTCTTTCCATTTAAGCGAAACTCAAGTTCGCATGACCCACGCCCAGCTTGTAGAAGTTGCCGTGCAATGGCTACGCCGCTACCGCTGTGGTGTCGTGCTATCCGAGCAAATATGCGTGAGTGGGGAAGCGCCCGATGCAATTGGATGGAAGCGCGCATCCCACTCGGTCATCGTCGAGTGCAAAGTGTCGCGGGCGGATTTTCTGGCGGATATCGACAAGCCGTTTCGCCGCAATCCCAAGCTGGCCATGGGATGCGAGAGGTTTTATTTCGCTCCGACGGAGATGATCAAACCCGCGGAAATCCCGAATGGCTGGGGACTGCTCGAGTATCGCGCACGAAAGGTGGAAATGGTGCGGCCATCGGAGAAGAACCTGCGTTCGCCTCGCGGTTTCAGTTACGAAATGAATTTGTTACTTGCGAGCCTGCGAAGGGTCGAGGTGCGCATCGAACCACAGTCGATCACCGAATTCTTGAAGTGGAAGAACCGTATGGCTGAATACAACCGCGGAAGCATTCCGGAAGGTCTCGTCGCTGCCGAGGAAGAGGCCAACTTGTTTCTCGAGCCAGAAACTACACTGACGAACTAGAGCTCTCTCCGGCCTTCGAGGGCCTTTTGCATCGTAATTTCGTCGGTGTACTCGATATCGCTGCCGACCGGAATCCCCATCGCGATTCGCGTCACTTTCATCCCGTTGCGGCGCATTTGCCCGGAAAGATAGGTTGCGGTCGCCTCACCTTCCACGGTGGGATTGGTGGCCAGAATCACTTCGTCCACCTGACCGTGCTCGACGCGCTTCAGCAAATTTGCGATCCGCAACTGCTCCGGCCCTATGCCGTGCAGTGGCGAAATCGAGCCATGCAACACGTGGTAAACGCCATTGAAGTGCTTGGTCTTCTCAATGGACGCGATGTTCGTCGGTTCCTCCACGACGCACACTAGACGTTGATTGCGCGTGGCGCTGCTGCAATAGACGCAGGGGTCAACGTCGGTGATGTTATTACAAATCGAGCACAACCTGAGGCTGGCCTTTACGTCGCGCACGGCCGCGGCCAGGGCCTCGGCGTCATCATCGTCGGAGCGAAGAATGTGAAATGCGAGGCGCTGTGCCGTCTTGCTACCGATGCCCGGTAGCTTCTTAAGCTCGTCAATCAGCCGGGTCATCGGCTCTGCAAATTTAGACATAAGAGGGAAGAGCTACTTCTAGAGTCTCAGAATCAGAATCTTATAACCCAGGTATCCCCATACCGCCCAGCATGCCGCCCATGGTGGATTTCATGGCTTCATCTATTTTCTGGCCGGCATTGTTGATGGCGGCGGTAATAAGGTCTTGCAGCATTTCCATGTCGCCGGATTTCACCGCATCCGGATCGATCTTGAGGCCGAGCACCTGCTTGCGTCCATCCATTTTGACAGTGACCGTCCCGCCGCCGGACGACCCTTCGACCAAGGTCTCCTGCATTTTCTTTTGCAGGGTTTCATATTGCTTTTTTGCCTGCGACATCAGTTCCTGGAGATTGAATCCACCCATGGCTTCGGCGTGCTACCGCTTCTCCTTGTAATCAATCGTCGTGCGAATTTCCGCGCCGAAAAGTTCTTTCATCTTCTGGACTACGGGTTCCTGCTCGGCACGCCCGCGACCGTTGCCGTTTGGGCTTCCGGCAGACGAAGCCCCGTTTGAGGGGACTGCCTTGCGCGTTTCTGTTGCCTGAACGTTCGCACTGGACACGACTTTCAGCTTGGCCGGCATCCCCAGAAGTCCGCTGGCAGTTGCGATGAGCAGCCGCTTGGAGTCTGCGCCGAGCGACATATCAATCAAACTCGGAGAGTCGGACACTCGGACCATGACTTCGTTTCCCGCGATTTGCCATTCGCCGGCCTGTAGCATCGCGGCCAATACGCGCTGGCCTGCATTGTTGAGCGCTTCGATCGACGCCGATGCCAGTTTTTCGGGCGTCGGGGATTCCACCTTCGAAGGCCGTGGCGAAGGTTCCTGAGGGACGGCGTCCGCCAATGCGGTTGCGCCCATCACCACAGGCTGTGCGTTTCCCGTCGAAAGCGGACGAGGATTGGCAGGCATCGATTCCGACGACATCTTAGGTTCAGAAAAAATCGTGGATTCCCCAAACGTTTTTGGTTCGGAGGACATTTGGGGCTTGCTGCCCGTTTTTCTCGCAGAATCAGCGGCAAAAGGTGAGACCGCATTGGTTCGAGCCGTTGCAGGGGTCTCGCTGCGTCGAATATCTGGTACCGCGGTTGGCCTTCCTGGTTGGGGTGCCGGCATGCCAGCATCGCTAAGAAGTTGCTCGAGAGGCAGCAGTCGCTGTGCATGCGCCATTTTGAGCAGGCCCAGTTCGAGATGAAATCGTTGTTCTTGGCGATAGCCGAGTTCGGCATGGGTGCGCAACATAATCTGCAAATGGCGGGTCAGGTCCTCTTCGCTGAAAGATTCGGCCACGCGGGCTACGCGCTGTCGTTCGTCACTCGAGATTTGCAGCAGGGAAGACTCCCCACCCGCGACTTTTGCCACGATCGCGTTGCGCAAGAAGCGCACCATCTGACGAGCAAAGTGCGTGGGGCTTTGGCCGTCGCTGATAAGGCGGTCAATAAGCGTCAAGATAGTCTCGCTCGAATCTTGCGCGACAGCTTGCATCACTTCTTCCATCACGCCCGAAGGAACTGTGCCGACGAGCTGCCGCACTTCTTCTGCGCTGAGCTTGCCATTGCTGGACGCAATCGCTTGGTCCATGATGGAGAGAGCGTCTCGCATGGAGCCGTCGCCAACCTCGGCCAGCATCGCCAGCGCGTCTTCGTCGGCCGAGATTTTTTCCTGCGATGCAATCAGTCGGAGCTGGCCCAGAATTTCTTCAAAGCGAACAGCCCGAAAACTGAAGTGCTGGCAGCGCGACCGGATGGTTTGCGGAATGTCCTCCGGTTGGGTCGTGGCCAGCATGAAAACAATGTGTTCGGGCGGCTCCTCGAGCGTTTTCAAAAGGGCATTGAAGGCGGCATCAGTAATCTGGTGCGCCTCGTCTAGAATGTAGATTTTGAAGCGATCCCGGGCCGGACGGTAACGCGCAGCTTCGCGCAGTTCGCGAATCTCATCAATACCGCGGTTGGTGGCAGCGTCAATCTCTATCACGTCCACTGAGTTGCCCGCGCGAATTTCGGTACAGGATTCGCACACGCCGCATGGTTCAGTCGCCGGCTTATCCGAAGCGCGGCAGTTAAGCGCCATCGCAAGGATGCGCGCGATGGTCGTCTTGCCAATGCCGCGATGGCCGCTAAAAATATAGCCATGCGCGGTCCGGCCCTGCTCGAGCGCGTTTTTTAACGTGCGGGTGACGTGGTCCTGCCCGATTACCTCGGAGAATTTTTGCGGACGATATTTGCGGGCGAGGACTTGATAGCTCATGCGTCGCTTAGAAAGAGTGCAGCTAAGAAAATTATACGTGATGCGGACGAATTTCCCCGCTATCGGGAATTGTATTCCACGCCCCAAGAAGAGGCTGAACTTGCGGACTTATTGCGGGAAGGGTAATCTGTGCGTTATCCATTTGCTTAGGAGAGTTCACTGTGCTTCTTACTCTTAGCACTCGCACCACCAGCGACGGCATTGTCACCGTGGATATGGTGGGCCGCATCGTCTTCGGAGATGAGTCGTCACTTCTCCGTGAATACGTCAAGAAACTGCTGCCGAACAACAACCGGATCATCTTCAATCTGGCGGGCGTCACCTACATTGATAGCGGAGGGTTGGGCACGCTGGTTGCGCTGTACACTAGCGCCCGCACCAATGGCGGCGTGATTAAGCTCGCCAATCTTACTCCTCGCGTCGACGATGTGTTGCAGATCACAAAGCTGGTCACTGTTTTTGAAGTCTATAACAGCGAGGAGAAAGCCATCAGTTCTTTCCGCAAGAGCGGCGCTGCGTAACGGCGGAAGGCAGCCTGTGGGAGGCTGCCCAAAGCGAAAGATTCTGACAAATGCTTCCTAAAATTCTTTTTATTGCCGGGCTGGTCCTGGCTTGCAGCGGCTTTGTCTCGCCGCCAATCGCTCTTGTCATGGGCCTGGCATTTGGGCTGACCATGCCTCATCCTTACCAGCGCCTGAGTCGCAAGTGGTCAAAGTATTTATTGCAGGCATCAGTTGTAGGGCTGGGCTTTGGCATGAATTTGCATCAGGTAATTCATGCCGGGCGCAGCGGATTTCTCTACACCATGCTTGGCATTAGCTTCGCCATGCTGGCCGGTACCGCGCTCGGGATGTAGCTGCGCGTGGAACGGATTTCGGCATTTCTTATCTCGGTCGGAACGGCCATTTGCGGGGGCAGCGCCATCGCAGCGGTCGGTCCCATCACAAACGCCAGTGACGAACAGATGGCCGTTTCGCTGGGGACCGTCTTTATGCTGAACTCGGTGGCGCTGCTGACCTTCCCTCAGATTGGTTCGGCGCTGAAGCTGACGCAGAACCAATTCGGATTGTGGGCCGCTCTCGCCATTCACGACACCAGTTCGGTCGTAGGTGCAGCGGCAAAGTATGGCGCAATTGCATTGGCTGTGGGCACAACGGTGAAACTGGCCCGTGCCTTGTGGATTGTCCCCATGGCGCTGGGCACGGCGGTCGTGCGCGGAGCGAAAGCGAAGATCCAGTGGCCCTGGTTTATTGCATTCTTTGTTCTCGCCGCGGTCTGCAATACTTATTTGCCAGCGGGAGTGCGCGCTTACCACCTGCTTTCGGCGATTGCGAAAATTGGGTTGACTGCAACCCTCTATTTGATCGGCAGCGGCATTTCGGTGGCGACGCTTAAGAAAGTCGGGCCGCGGCCTTTATTGCAGGGAATCCTGCTCTGGTTTCTGGTGGCCGTTGGCTCCTTGTGGCTGATTCGCATAGGCTGGATTTCCATCTAATCGAATCATGACCGCCAACACTCGCATTATCTCTGCCATCCGCAAAATTCCTCGCGGCAAGGTCTCAACTTATGGCGCGGTGGCTCGTGCGGCTGGCTTGCCGAATGGCGCACGAATGGTTGCGCACGCCTTGCACCGGGCCTTGGATCTGCCTTGGCAGAGGGTTTTAGGTTCGGGCGGTGAAATCAAGTTGCGCGGAGACTCCGCGTTGGAACAACGCTTTCGCCTGGAAGCAGAAGGAGTCACGTTTCGCGGCCGAAGAGTGGACATGAAGCTCCATGAACACAAGTTCGGTAAAACGCAGACGAAGAAACGCTAGCGCTGGCTGGCCTCGCCCGCCAGGACTTTTCGATTGAATTCCGCCGATTTGTTGCGAGGTACGGTCAGCGACTTCCAATCTTCACCCTTAAAGTGTTTCGCCAGAAACACAATCTGACCAATATGATACGAGTAATGTGCAATCTGTCGGTTGATGGCCTGCATGACGGAATGCGGTTCTCCACGGATGGTCACCGAGCACTGTAGATCGGCCTCATTGAGGGGCTTTAGCGCGTCAAACACGCACGCCCAACCCTCGTCCCACATCGTCATCAACTCAGCGCGTGTCGCGGCCGATGCAACAAATTCGCCGTCACGGTTGCGATCCGGTTTTTCGCCATCGCTGGTCAGGAAATCGGTCCAGCGCGAGCGCATATTCCCCGCCATGTGTTTCACTACTATGGCGATCGAGTTCATTTCGTCATCCAAAGCGACGAATAGCTGTTCGTCGCTAACCTGGACCATTGCGCCCTCCGCCAGCTTCTTATAGTGCTCAAAGAGTGCAGTCGAATCTTCGATGTAAGAAGTTAAGAATTTGTGTGCCATTTTCCACCTGTGTATGCCCGCTAAACCTTGAACTGCTCGTCAATCTCCACTTGATAACCTGCCACGAGACGATTGGTTTCATTGGACATGCCCACCACGGCCATCAATTCCTTGAACATGGCGTCGGTCATGCCTTTCTTTTTGGCGGCTGCCGTATGCGACGCGATGCAGTAGCCGCACTGGTTGCTCACGCTCACGGCGACGTAAATTAATTCCTTCGTCAGCGGATCCAGCGCGCCGGGCGCCATGATCTGCTTGATGTCTTCCCACGTGCGCTTTAGGGCCACCGGATCATGCGCCAGCGCCTTCCAGAAATTATTAATCCAATCGGTTTTCCGGGTAGCCATAATGTCGTCATAAACGGCGCGCACTTCGGGGCTCGCTTCTTTATATTCAATAAGTCCGAAAATCGCCAAGACTCCTCCGTATGTTTCTGATGAAAATCTCGATGCCTACAGACTAGGCAATTCGCCGTTCAACAACTTGCCCAAGCCCGCAGCGGGAACTCGCAAGCCCACATAAAACAACCCAAAAAGCGCGTACACCGCGCTCACATGATCGAAGCGCATTTCGTAAATCAGTTTTTTGAATACGAGTGGATCGTCGGCAAACAAATCTACTCCCCACTCCCAGTCATCGAAGCCGATCGAACCCGTGATGATCTGCTTGACCTCTCCTGCATAGCGGCGTCCAACGAGTCCGTGCTCATTCATCTGCCGTGTCCGTTCTTCAATGGGAAGCGTGTACCAGTTCTTTTGCTCTCCGCGCAGCCGGTTCATTGGGTAAAAACAGGCATAGCGATTCGGCGGCAGGGCCGGGAACAAACGCGGTTGCATCGCTTCCCGTTGCCGGTCGAGCGTCTCGCGAATCGCTTTGTTCCACTCTTCCGAATGTGGCTGCAAGCCGCGCTGCAGAAGCTCGCCGTACGTCTTGGTGGACGATTCGTACAGCCCCAATTCAACGACAGACAGATACGACGTCGTCAGCTCCAGATAATCGTTCAGCTTCAACTTCGCGAGTTGCAACTCCGCGCGATTCAGCTCATCGAACGACTTCCGGAAATGGATAAGCATCAAGTCGCCCTTATGCCCGAGCAGGGAATACACCCCCGATTGTCCCGCCGCGCCTTGCTCCATCCGGCCGAGAACTCCCACGGCTTCGTGCACAATCTCGGTCTTTTGCGTGGAACGCACCGATCGCCACTCGGCCCAGCGAAACCGCATCATTTGATGCAATACGCTGTAACCTTCAATGGTGAGTGGTACGGCGGGGGCTTCCGGAGAAGTGCTTTCAGATTGGGTCGGACGATTGGCCATGGGTGATTGTGTCAGACGTACCATTGTAAAACGATAGGACGTCGTTGACAGCGCCGCTGCGAAAAAACGCCTTCAGATATACTTTGTAGTCCGCGCCATTGGCTGCAAGCGACAACACACGAAGGAGCTTTCATGGAGAGCAATATCATCGGCACCACCATGCCGGTTCTCGAATTCATTCTTGAGCCGAACGAATCTGTCATTTCGGAAGCTGGCGAACTCTCCTGGATGAACAGCGCCATCCAGATGACGACGCATACTCAAATGGGCGGCGGCGGAGGCATTTTCGGGGTCCTCAAACGCGTGGCCGGGGGCGGAACCCTGTTTATGACGGAGTATCGCGCCACGGGTGCGCGCGGCGCGATTGCTTTTGCCACCAAACTCCCCGGCCACATTGTGCCCGTCGAAGTCGGACCCGGCCATGAGTATATGATTCATCGCCACGGATTTCTCTGTGCGACGCCGCAGGTCAACATCGGTGTCGGGTTTCAACAGTCGCTCGGCGCAGGCATTTTCGGTGGCGACGGCTTTCTGCTGCAAAAGCTCAATGGACAAGGCACTGCGTGGCTTGAGCTTTCTGGCGAGCTCATCGTCAAAGATCTTCAGCCCGGCGAAACTTTGCGCGTCCATCCGGGGCATGTAGGCGCGTTTCAATCCGGCGTGGGATTTCAAATCACGACCGTTCCTGGCATTAAGAACATGATTTTCGGCGGGGACGGCATCTTCCTCGCCTCGCTCACGGGCCCAGGAAGAATCTGGCTCCAAACCTTGCCCATTGCCAAGTTGGCCCACAAGCTCATGGAGTACATGCCGAAACCTTCGTCCGAAGCAGCGCAGGGTGGCGTGGTCGGCGGAATCGTGGGATCGATACTCGGAGGCATGAAATAGAGGGCGATATCCATCAAGCAGAAAAAAGCGAGTGCCATTCCCGGCACTCGCTTCGTATTTCACGAAAAGAATTTATTGTGGCGAAAGCACAACCAAATGAAAGCTTCCGGAGACAATCGTCGGGCGCGGATGGGGCTCGGTTGCCGTCGGCGCAGGAGTCGGCCCAAACTGCGCCGCTGCGATATAAATCTTGCCGGTCTTCGTATCCAAGGCCATCGTCCGGCCACTCTTTTCTGCTTTGACCGTATCCGCCACTGAATATTTGTCCGCGCTTTCCTGCTTCAAAACCGTCAGCGTGCCGTCCTCGCCGTTGGGTGAAAACACCAGCTTCTTTTCGGCGTAATAGAACGTAGCATCGGGGCCATTGCCGACCGTCACAGTGGTCACCACTTTGCCCGTATCAGTGTTTACGACAGCCATCTTCTGGTTGTCGCACACGGAGAACAGCCGTTTCGAATCGCTATCGTAAGCCAATCCGGAAGGTTCGTCGCACGGTGCCAGCGGCCATGTTGCGGTAACTTTCAACGTGTGCGGATCGATGCGGACAATCTCACTCTTGTCTTCAATATTGTCGTAAATATTACCCGCGCCGTCGGTGACAGGGAACTCGGGCTTGCCATCGAGGGCAATCGTGCCCGCAACTTGCCCGGTCGCGCCTTCAATCGCAGTCACATCTTTGCTGCGGCCGTTAAATGCGAACAGACGTTTGGTGGCGGGATCATAGACGATGCCATCCGGATTCGTGCCTGCAGGCACCTTCTGCAAAATCGCCCGCGATACGAGATCGAAGATCACGATCACATTGTCTCCGCCGTCGCTGATAAAGCCCCGGCCCAGATCGTGAGCAATGGCAATCCCGTGGATGTGCTTCATGCCTGTAATGGCAAACACCGGCTTGCCCGAATCCATGTCAACGACGTCGACCTGCGCGTTGTGCGATACGTAAAGCATGCGACTGCCGGAATCGGCGTACAGATAATCCCAGCCGCCTTCGCCCGCAATCGGAATGGAACTAATCACTTTGTATTCTTGGGCAAAGCCTTTTTGTGCGAATCCGGAAATCGAAATCGCGAGCATCGCGGTCACTCTCAGAAGTTTGAAAAAACGAAGCTTGGACAACCGCATTAGAAAATCTCCTTACCAGGGAATTACTATTCTAAGCATATCAACCTGAATAAAATCTAAGGCGATACAACCCTCACTTTTGTTCCAGCAGCACTCGCATCACGGCGTCATGAAATTTCGGACGTACCGCTTTAATCTCCATTTGAGTACCGTCGGGCCAGGTTCGGTTCGTCAGCAATGTAATCGAAATGCCCCGCTCGGCGTCAATCCATAACGAAGTGCCCGTGTATCCAAGATGCCCGAAAGAATAGTGCGAAAAATATTGCCCGGATTGCGAGGATGGCGAAGGCGTATCCCAACCAAGCGCACGCGATGTGCCCTGTGGCGCCGACTCTCGGCGCGTGAACAAAGAAACCGTTTCGGCGCGCAGCCGCAGGCCTGTTCCATTCATAAGGCTGTGGGCAAAAATAGCGACATCCGCCGCTGCCGCGAATACTCCGGCCTGTGGTGCAACCCCCCCCATCACGCTCGCGTTCTCGTCATTAACTTCTCCTTGAATTACGCGATGCCGAAATACCTGATCATCCACCGTGGGCGGAATCGCCCTGCGCAAACCGGCCGGTGGCTTGAACGTTGCTTGCGTCATCGCGCAAGGGCCAAAAATCTCGCGCTGACTAAAACGGTCAAGCGGTTCGCCGGCAATCCGTTCCAAGACGACCCCGAGCAGCATAAAACCGATGTCGCTGTAAACAGCCTGTGTTCTTGGATCGGCCACCAGTGCAGTTTCGAAGACGGTAGCCAATAATGCCTCTTTCGTTCGAGCGGTTAAAAACAGCTTCTCATAGGCCGGCAAGCCCGAGGAGTGCCCCAGCAACATGCGCGACGTCACTTCCGCCCGGCGCGAATCCGCGCCGCGAAACTCCGGCACAATTTGAACAACCGGTACTTCCAAATCCAAAACTCCCCGCTCATAGAGAATCATCGCCATTGTCGTCGTGGCGATGACCTTGGTGACCGATGCTAGGTCGAAGAGGGTATCAGTACGGACTACAGGAGACTCGGCTTCATAGGTGAATCGCCCGAATGATTTCAGCGCAACGAGCTTGCCTTTGTGTGTGATCGCGACCGACGCTCCGGGAAATGCGCCCCGAGAAATTGCATTTTCCAGGATAGAAAACGCAGCTGCAAACACTTCGTCCTGCGTGTCGAATGCATGAATCACCGGATTGGGCGCTAGGGCCAATGTGTGAGAAGAATCTATCTGGTTTATAGCAGAGCCGCCCCTGACTCGTCACTCCGCAACACTACATCCTCGCTGATAGACTCAGGTCAATTTGAACTTCAAACCTTTAAACGCAGCCCGGATGAAGTCAGCCTTGTTGCTCTGCGTGACTCTGTTGCCGTGGGCAGTCGGAGCGCAACAGGCGGTGCCCTCAATCGGCACCCGCAAATCACTCGACTCCGTCGTTCTCGATTCCATCGTCCTCGATGCCATTCACGATAAGCAGATTCCCGGCGCAGTCATACTCGTCGGGCACAACGGACAAGTTGTTTACCGCAAAGCCCTTGGCGAGCGCTCGCTTGAACCGCATCGCGAACCGATGACGCTGGACACAATTTTCGACATTGCGTCTTTAACTAAAG
>JBEKTR010000112.1:0-11316 GCA_049515835.1 Terriglobales bacterium | reverse complement strand
CGCAGTCACCGTTGTCGGAAAATATGAGCCCACCCCGTGGCCCGCTAGCGATTGCTCAAATCGCGCCAAGCCATCGGCATCGGCCCGCATGACGTCATGCCCCGCGCCACCGTGAATATGAATGTCTATATAGGCCGGAGCTATCGTCGTTTCGCCAAAATTAACCACGCGCACGCCGCGGGGAATTTCACTGGCATCCCTCGCGCGCACCTCCGCGATGATGCCTTCTTCCACCAACACGAGCGGTTTAGCGATGGACTCTCCGGGCGTCAGCAGCGATTGGGCCGTAAAGGCAATCATAGATTTATGGTTCTGAATATGTTATTTCGAAAGCCGGTCTAACTATATCGGAGGCTCCAGCGACATCCTCTATAGAAACGATTTAATAGGCCATATTTTACATTATTTGTCTCGGCGTGGGACCGGAAAACTGCTACTCGCACCCATGGATGCTTATCCAAGAGGAGGGCGCAACTCCTTCAGGCCCATCGCCTCTGAATGTTATAATTTTAGGCACGCGTCGTTCTCGAAGCCCAATACTGCGCGTCCTGCCTCATTGTGCAGCAGTCGTCGGGGAGTGGCTCAGCCTGGTAGAGCACCTGGTTCGGGACCAGGGGGTCGGAGGTTCAAATCCTCTCTCCCCGACCAATATCTCAGATTTCGCGTGTTGAAAGATCACATCGAACGGCTTTCTATATGACGCGATTAGATTTACGCCATCCGTCACACAGTTCAAAAGTACCGATTTCAGCAAACCATCCTTGTCCGGTAAATTCCTTGTAAGGTATAAAGAATAAGCCTAGTTAGCGAGTTCAAAAATCCTTTTAAGATTGAACAGATTTTCATCTGTTGCGAGTATGCCAAAGCCTTCAGCAGATGCTTCTAAGCTGCGTTCCCGCTCTCGATATTCACTCTGTTTGCGACTCCAAAACTCTTCATCAATCTGGCCGTCGAGCTTGTCCATGCGCGCTCGCAGCCCCTGATAGCCGTATGGATCAGAACGAGGAAATTTTCGTTCGCTATATAGCTCGCGATTAGCCGACGATTCCCCAAAAGGCCAGCAAATCGTTCGGGGCGGTGGTCACTCTTGGCCGCCGTCTGGCAATTTTCCAGAAGGTGAACCGTTGAGGTTTATCCTCCCCGTGTAGATCGCCATTCCGACAACCGCGTCAACTCCGATATCGTCGAGTTGATTGATCTGCTCGGTGCTTGCAATGCCCCCGGCGACGATCAGTTGCTTGCTGGTGGCATGTCGCAATCGGCTTACGGGTTCGAGATCTATGCCTTCCATCAGTCCTTCGGTTTCGATGTGTGTGTACAGAAACGCCGTGCACCAGCATTCCAGGCCCATAATCATCTCGACGGGCGTAATGGAGGTAAGTTCGCGCCATCCGCGAATGGCGACTCGTCCCTGCTTAGAATCAATCGCAAAGACCAAGTTTTTCGCTCCGACCGCACATGAAGCCTTCTCAGCAAACGTCGTGTCGAGTTGACCATCGCGGATGAGCGAGGACCCTAGAATCACGCGCCTTGCACCTGCCAACAACATTCGTTCTGCGATTTGGATAGAACGTATTCCTCCGCCGACCTGACACGGGAGACGGCGAGCAAACTCTTGCACTAAGTCTCGATTGTCTCCGGTGCCTATGGCGGCATCCAGGTCGATCAGTTGAACCAGAGGAAAAGACGAGAAGCGCGCGATCCACTCCTCGAAATCCTCGAATTCCAGCGCTTTGCGCTCTCCCTGTACAAGCTGAACGATCTTGCCGCCCATGAGATCAATGGAAGGTATCAGCATGGCCACCGCACCGGGATGCCTGCGCTCGCCAGTTCTTGCTTGAGATGGGCAAGTCGTTGCCTGCCGAAGTGAAAAATGGAGGCCGCGAGCGCTGCGTCGGCTCGGCCACGCTGAAAGACGTCAATGAAGCTCTGCGTGTCGCCACCTCCTCCCGAAGCAATGACAGGGATGTGTAAAGCTTCTGAACATGCACGGGTTAGGTCGCAATCGAAGCCTGTACCGGTACCATCGCGATCCATAGACGTAAGCAGAATCTCGCCCGCCCCGCGATCCTGTGCTTCTTGCGCCCAGGCGATAGCGTCTCTGCGCGTCGCCTTCCGTCCTCCGCCAATGTAAGCCTCGAATCGAGCCTCTCCGTCAACGCGCTTGGCGTCAATGGCGACGACCACAGCTTGTGAACCATATCGCTGGGAAATCCGCGTGATTAGAGTTGGATCCGTCAGCGCAGCGGAATTGACACTAATTTTATCGGCACCGGCGTCAAAAACAGTCCTGGCGTCATCGAGGGAACGGATGCCGCCGCCGACGGTGAAAGGAATAAACAACTGCCTTGCGGTTCGGCAAACGATATCGGCGAGAGTCGCCCGGCCTTCGTGAGTGGCTGTAATGTCGAGCAGCACCACCTCGTCCGCCCCTGCTTCGCTGTGCGCGGCAGCCAATTCTGCGGGGTCGCCCGCATCGCGCAGATGTTCGAACTGCACGCCTTTCACGACCCGTTCCGCCACGACATCCAGACACGCGATGATTCGTTTGGTCAGCATGATACTCCGCAAAAGTTTTCCAGAAGCCTCAGGCCAATCGCTCCGGATTTTTCCGGATGAAATTGCACTCCGAATAGATGACCGCGCTCGACAGCGGCGGAAAATTCTCCGCCATAGTTGGATCGCGCCACAGTGGCTTCCATCGCTGGCGCCCGGTACGAATGGGCAAAGTACACGAAAGAACCCGAAGGGATCCCGCGAAGCAGCCGTGAATTCTCGTCGCAGGCCAGAGAATTCCACCCGACATGTGGCGACTTAACGCATCCCGGGAATCGCTCGCATGATCCGGGGAACAATCCCAGACCCCTCGCCTCTGGCGCCTCGGCGCTCGATTCGAACATCCACTGCATGCCGACGCAGATCCCGAGGAACGGCGCACCTTGCTCAATTCTGCGGAGCATGGCGTCCCGCAGCCCGGTTTGTTCCAGGATCGCGGTGGCCGAAAAGTGGCCGACACCGGGCAGAATGATTTTGGCCGCTCGTGCTACCACTTCGGGATCGCGGGTGACAATGGCCTCCATGCGCAGACGATCCAGCGCCCCCTTTACGGATGCGAGGTTTCCAGCGCGATAGTCAACCACCACGATCATCAGAGCAGTCCTTTTGTGCTCGGGAGCAACCGCGCCATGCGGCGATCACGCCAGCAGGCGGCGCGCACAGCCCGCCCAAACGCCTTGAATAGCGATTCGATCTTGTGATGGCTGGAACGGCCATAGAACACGCGGGCATGTACACTAGCTCGCGCGCCCCGGGCGAAACCGTCAAAGAAATCGTGCACCAGTTCCGTTTGCAGATCGCCAACGAACCGCGCGCGAACCTTGGTGTCCACTGTTGTGGACGTCCGTCCGCAAAAATCTACCGCTGCCAGGCCGAGCGTCTCATCCATTGGCATCACGAAATACCCGGCACGCAGAATTCCGCGCTTAGTACCTAATGCTTTGTGGAAGAGTTCTCCGAGCACGATGCCGACATCTTCCACAGTGTGGTGCTGATCCACATCGAGATCACCCTTGGCTTTGAGCGTGAGATCAAAGCCGCCGTGGTGGGCGAAGAGTTCCAGCATGTGATCGAAGAATCGGATCCCGGTCGCAATCCGATAGCGCCCCCGGCCCTCAATTCCGAGCACGCCATTCACCTCTGTCTCTTTGGTCGTGCGTTGGATCGCTGCCCGTCTCATTTCACGACCACCCCTTTCGCTCCGATCTCGGCCAGCACTTCCCGTAGCGCTCTCAGCAACTGAGCATTTTGCTCAGTACTCCCGAGCGTGATGCGGACGCAGCCCTCGCAACCGTGGTCGCCGGAGCGGTCGCGCACGAGAATGCCACGCGCTCTCATGGACTGGATCAAGGCGGTCTTCAATGGGCCGAAGCTCGCCAGCACGAAATTAGCTTCACTCGGCCAGTACCGGATGCCCCTCTGGCTGAATTCTCGCTGGAGTTCGTTTCGTCCCTCGCGAACTTGGCTGACATAATGGCGGATGTAGTTCTCGTCTTCCAATGCCGCCAACACGCAGACCAGCGCCAAGCTATTGACGTTGTACGGAGAACTGACCCGTCTCACTAAGGGGACGCGCTCTGCATTTCCCGTGAGAGCGCCAATGCGAAGACCGGCGAGTCCATAGGCTTTGGAAAATGTTCTGGCCACGAACAGATTAGGAACGTTGCGCCATTGTCTTAGCGCTGTGTGTCCGTAAAACTCGAAGTAAGCTTCGTCCACTAATATCGCCGCCTGAGGAACACTGCGAGCGATTTCAACCAAAATTGCTGGCTCTGCTGCGCAGCCCGTAGGATTATTGGGATTGGCAATGGCAATAAGACGAGTGCGTGGCGTGACTTGGGAAAGCAAGTCAGACGCTGGGAAGCGGAATTCTGCATCGGTCGGTACGGATAAAACTCGGGCGCCGGTAGCCGCTGCCGAAATCCCGTACATGGCAAACGTTGGCACCACGATGAGGGCTTCATCACCTGGTTCCAGAAACGTCTCGCAAAGCAGGTGGATGGCTTCATCTACACCATTAGTCAGGAGCAACTCTTGCGAGTCGATTCCTAAGTGGCGAGCCACCACCGCTTCCACCGGCTCGCGGTCGGGATAGCAGGCGACTTCTTCGGCCGTTATTTCGCGCAATCGCGCCAGCACCCGCGGCGAGCACCCAAGTGTGTTTTCATTGAAATCCAGACGCAGGCCCACTCGACCGCCGAGCGGAGGATGATACGTCGGCAGATTGCGCACCGACTCTCGGGCTTCAAGCATGTCCAAACCTCGCGCGAACCGACTGCGCATGAGCCTGCAATCCTTCAGCATTCGCCAAAAACTCAACCGCAGGTGCAATCCGTCGCAAACCAGTTCGCGAGAGTCTCTGAATACTGACGATCTTTACAAAGTCCAGAACACTAAGGCCGCCTCGGAATCGTGCCCCTCCACCTGTGGGCAGAACGTGATTGGGACCGGAAGCATAGTCGCCCGTGGCCTGCGGCGAATAGTCGCCTACGAAGATCGAACCGGCATTGGTAACAAGTGCCACGTCCGCCGCATCCACCGTGATGTGTTCAGCGGCCAGTTCATTCGCCCACTCGAAGCTCTCGCAGCGCGAGGTTGAGACGAGAATCGCGCCGTGGCGTTGCAGCGCCTGGCGCGCCACCGAATTGCCGCGGCTTAACTTCTCCGCGGCCCGCGACACCCGGCGTGCCAGATCGTCGTTTGTTGTAATGAAGACTGCAAGCACTTCCGGATCGTGCTCCGCTTGCGCAACCAGGTCGGCGGCGATAAACTCCGGCGTTCCGGCGTCGCTCACGATGACGGCTTCGGTTGGTCCGGCCAGAAAATCGATTTCACAGTCAAAGGCAATCAGTCTTTTTGCTGCGGTGACGTAAAGATTTCCCGGACCAACAATCTTGTCCACACGCGCAATGCTTTGCGTCCCGTAAGCGAGCGCTGCGATAGCCTGCGCCCCGCCGACCCGATACAATTCGCGCACGCCGAGCATTCCCGCAGCCGCTAGCACGTCCGCCCGCGGTTGAGGCGAAACGACACGAATGTTCGGCACACCCGCCACCTGCGCGGGAATCACCGTCATCAGTAAAGTTGAGACCAGCGGATGACGCCCGCCTGGAACATAGCAGCCCACGGAGTCCAACGGCCGAACCAGTTGCCCGGCGACGATACCCTTGTAGGTGCGTGTCCACTCCGCCGGCATTTGCCATTCGCAGAAACGGCGGATGTTTGTCGCCGCTGCCCGCAACGATCGCTTCAGTTCGGGGCAGGCGGATTTCCAAGCGGTCTCGATTTCATCTGGGGGAACTCGCAGGGGCATTTTGGGAAGCACTCCATCCCAGCGTTCCGCATATTTGCGGAGGGCACGGTCCCCTTGCCGCCGAACGTCTGAGATGATGCGACCCACCACCGGTGCGACTTCCATATATCGGGATCCGCGGGCTGCCATCTGGCGCACCGTTGCCCCAGCCGCGGCTCCAGAGAGAATGTGCGTCACAAGACCACCTTGTTCAGTGGATACTCGACAATGCCCTGTCCATTGGCTTCTTTCAGGCGCGGGATGACCAGCCAGGCCAGAGATTCCTCGATTACCGTGTTCACCGCAACCCAGTCTTCGTCACTGAGAGTGGAGATGGTGGGTTTCTTGAGAGCGGGCAGAACCGCGAGTACCGCCGCCAGATCGTGTTTGCGGACGTTCAACATCAGCCCTACACGATCTTGCGCGTCCATCGCGCCTCGCAACATCAGGGCCAAGTTCTCAATCTTCCGGCGCTTGCATTCATCCGACCAAGCCGCCTTGTTGGCGATGATCTGCGTATTCGATTCCAGTACTGTATCAATGATGCGCAGGCGATTAGCCTTCAACGAACTGCCAGTTTCAGTAACTTCCACAATGGCGTCGGCCAGCATCGGTGGCTTAACCTCGGTGGCTCCCCAGGAGAATTCCACCCGGATGTCGACGTCCCTGCTCTTGAAATATCTCTGGGTAACACTGACGAGCTCGGTAGCAACGATACAGTCGCGCAGGTCTTCGGCGCGCTGGTATGGTGAGTCTTCTGGAACCGCCAGCACCCAAGACACCTTACCCCGGCTCTGTTTGGCGTAAATCAGGTCGTCAACCGTGATAACTCCGAGGCCACTCTCGACCACCCAGTCGCGACCCGTAAGCCCGGCGTCGAGAACGCCGTGCTCGACGTAGCGAGCCATCTCCTGCGCGCGAATGAGCATGCACTCGATTTCCGGATCGGCAGTCGTAGCGAAATAGGAGCGCCCGTTTGTGAAGACAGGCAGACCGGCGCGAGCAAACAGTCGTAACGTGGCGTCTTGCAGGCTGCCTTTCGGAAGTCCCAGGCGGATCTTCATAATCGCACCGCCTGCTCATCGGCCGTCTCTCTTATGGCCTGATTCTGGCGAATTGGCTTCGTGAAGCACGATCGGGTGCCATTGTGGCAAACCAACCCCGCCCCCTCGACCTCGACCCGCAGCAGAAGCGTATCGTGATCGCAGTCAGTGGCCGCGGAAACCAGCTTAAGCCGGTTGCCCGAGGTTTCTCCCTTGGTCCAAAGCTCATTGCGAGTACGACTGAAGAATGTTACGTAGCCTGTGTCGAGCGTGCGCTCGCAGGCTTCGCGATTCATAAAGCCGAGCATCAGCACTTCGGCGGTGACCGCATCCTGCACAATGGCTGGTGCCAGGCCTTCCATCTTCTCAAAATCAATTTCCCGTTTCATGGATCCTGCCTTTCGCGCAAAAACAAAAAGCCCGCTGAGCGTTAATCGCATCAGCGGGCTCGAATCTCTTCGGGTGTTACTCTAGTTCAGCCAAACACCCCCGCCAATGCGCTTGTCCGCATGATGATGGTGGCGATGATGGGCTGCTTGAATCACGAAATTTATGTTAGCGAAGCCATCAAGTATTGTCAAACAAGTTTCCCGGCGCTTCGGCTTTTGCAAAATCAGTAAGATCTCGCCGCTGGGAATTCTCGGCAATTACATTGGCACGGCAGCTTTCGTTTTGCCTTGAGTCTTGAGGCTTAATGAAAAGGCGTTTTTTCGCGAGTCATCGGACCCCAGACATAACAGTCGAGCCCTTGTTTCATTTGCAATCAAACTAGAACAGGAACTTTAATCCCAGCTGTACTGCCCGGCTGCCGCCAGAACCGATGACCGGATTGGCTGCGGCCACATCGGGTGTGGCGCATCCGCAACCGAAGCCGCCGACACCTGGGTCGTTTTGTCCGTAGCCATTCTGACCGCCGTACGGGTTGGCAAAATTCGGGTGATTGAAAATATTGAAGAACTCAGCGCGGAACTGAGCCCGCAGCGTTTCACCGAAGTGCCAGTTCTTCGCCACCGAGAAGTCCACATTTCGGAAGCCGGAGTCCGGGAACGTATTCCGTCCCATGGTGCCAAACTGCCCGTACCCCGGAGGAATCATGATGGAACCGCCCTTGGCATAGCAGCCCCAGGTTCCTAATGCAGCAAGAAGCGCGGGCGTATTGGCCTTCGCTACACAAGCCGGATTGCTGGTGCCTGCAAAATAAGGAAGCGGTTGCGGTCCAGACTTAAAGTCTGAGGGATTGCCGAAGAAATCCCAGCGTTGCGGTGTGCCTTGCGGTGGGCTGACTGGTAAGCCGCCAAGACCGGTTAGGTCGGTGGTTAAGTCGATCGGACCCCAAGGCTGCGAACTCTCGATCGTCGTGATGGTGTTAATCTCCCAGCCTTCGAGCATTTGCGCATGCCCTTGCTTGCCGGGAATGGCATAGGTCAGAGAAAGCGTCAGCCGATGGCGGATGTCGAAATCGCTGTTGGCGTATTCCGCAGCGAGGTTGTTGGAATTCTGCGGCAGACCATAGCCCGCGCCGAAATCCCAATTGGCGCCCACGTCGTCGAGCGCGTGGGCATAAGTGTAGCCAACTACTGAACTGAGGCCATGGTAGTTCCTAGAATTTAAGGTCACCTGCAGGCCGTTATAGTTCGACCGGTAGAAATTTCCCATCTGGAAGATGTTGCTCAAGTAAGGGAAGCGGGTGTTGTAGGGTCGGGAGGTTTGGTCATCGGTGCCCGGAGCTTCCTGGTTCGCATCGCGAATGCCAACCAGATTCGAGCCATGGTTGCCAACATAGCCGACTTCCAGAGTCACGTTGGGGCTGAAGGAATGTTGGATGTTCAAATTCCAGTTCCACACATAAGGCGTCGTTAGGTTGCGGACTACGCTCATAATGGGGCAGGGGCTGGCGTTGACCGGATCGCAACTAATTGTGCTTGCACCAAGATTGCCGAAGAGCGGCGTGGCGCTGTCCCATTGTGGTAGCGATCCAGGCGGAAGCGCCAAGTTGCCGGCTGTAATTGTGCCGCCCGCAGTGTCTCCTGCGGCATCAATCGTGGCCCCCGTGGGCACGTTAGTGAGCCCGAAGCTGTTATTGAATGCCAGGAACGATTCCCAGTTGATGGTTTCGTAGATCAGACCGACTCCGCCGCGAAGCACGGTATTTCCTTTGCCGGTGACATCCCACGCAAATCCGAAGCGCGGCGCGAAGTCTTTATGATCAGGATTGTAAGGGCCGCTGACGCCATTAATTCCGGCCTGAATCAGTCCAGTAGGCGAATTGGGATCAAAGTTCCCCAGCAGGTTGTGGGCTTCTTTGATGACGCTGTTGTATTCGTAGCGGACGCCGAGGTTGAGGGTGAGGCTCTTGCTGATGCGCCAATCATCCTGGACGAAGCCGGCATACGCCCAATTGTGAATGTTGCGCGTTGGATCTCCCACCTGCACTGACGCCTTGAAGGGATCGCCGGCGAAGAAGTCTTCGAGCGCCGTGGATCCTGCTCCGGTAGGGATGGCAACGCCACCCAGGAAAGTGATGCTGCCGCGCGCATTGCCGAAGGCCCCACCGCTAAATTCACTGCGGTGCAGTTCACCTCCAAACTTTAATGAGTGTTTGCCAGCAGTGTAAGAAATGTGGTCAATAAATTGGACAATCGTGTCGGGTCCCTGGAACTTGGGCCATTTGAAGCCGCCCAAGCCGGGGATGAAAGCTCCGGCAAATCCGATACGCGGCAAGCCGCCCGTATCGGGACCGCTTACGCCGGTGTTCAAACCGTAGTCAGACGCAGGTGTGTTTAAATCGCCAGGCAACGTCGGTTGGTACAAGCGGTTATAGCCAAAGCGCGCTTCATTTACCCAACGCGAATTAGGCGTCCATACCCAGCTGCTTCCTAGCACTTGCGCCCGAGTATGAATATCCGAACGCCATTTGGATTGGTATTCCGGAAAGTCCTCGACGGTACCGGAGTTATTGCCGAAGAAATAGAATCCGCTGATGGTGTTGTGCTCGTTGATGTTGTTATCCAGTTTGGCGATAAAATTGTCCACGCCTACGTCATTGGGAAATCCATTCACGATGTTGATGGTGGGATTGTTGTTGAGCGGGAAGCCGGTGCCATTGCAGGAAACCGATCCGGAAGGCGAGACTGTGCAGCCCGAAATAGTCTGGCTGGCTTTGCTGATGGGAACACCGTTGGCGATTAGATCGGCGATCGCGTCTGGAATGCTGCCGCCGCAATCACCCTGTACGGTGATGCAGGTTGGAGTTGCTGGGGTAGGGAGGTGCACCATGGTCGGACTGGTTACGCCGCCAAAAGAATTCCCGACATCGTAGCGTTGGCCTTCGTACGCGCCAAAGAAGAACAGTTTGTCCTTGATGATTGCCCCTCCAGCGCTGCCACCAAATTGCTCGAGGGTTCTTGGATTTTTAGGCGCGGGCGATTGTCCGTAAGCGCAGGGATTGCTGGCGCAGTTGAAATAGTTGCGGGCGTCCATTGCCCCGTCACGGCCGAAGGCGAAGGCACTACCGTGTAGATGATTGGTTCCTGATTTCAATCCAACGTTTACAGTGGCGCCCGGTTTCCAACCATATTGAGCGGGCGGATTTTCCTGAACGTTGAATTCCTGGATTGCATCAATAGGGAGAATAGTGGCGGAATCACCGGCGATGCCAGCGCCATTGATGATGCCCTGCCCGGAGAATGGTTCGCTATTAAACAAGCCTTCCACGATGTAGGCATTGTCTTCGGCGCGTAGCCCGTTGGTGCTGGTGGTGGAGAATCCGCCGCCCGGATAACGCATCACGCCGGGGCGGAGTTGAAGAAGATTCTCGTAGTTTCGGCCATTGAGCGGGAGATCATTGATTTCTTTGTTGCTGAGCGTTCCCCCGAGGGTGGAGGAAGTGCTGTTGATCAAAGGCACTTCTTCCGACACTGTCACGGTCTCGGTCGCTTCGCCCGGAGGCAGGACGATATCTATGCGGACATCCTGCGCAACTTCAACGGCGACGTTGACTCGCTCCACTATCTTGAAGCCTCCGGCTTCGGCATGAATTTTGTAGTCGCCTGGCTGGAGATCCGGGGCCGCATAATCGCCGGACGCATCTGTCTTCAATGTGCGTGTTATACCTCTCTGCACATCGGTGATGACAATCGTAGCTCCAGCCACAACGGCTCCAGTCTGGTCGTTAACGGTCCCCAGGATTCGTCCGGCGTTGATTTGGCAGAAAACGGGAAGACACAACGACAACGCTAAAAGCGCGAAGCCTAGAAGACGAACAAATTTCATCAGCGCCCTCATGAAAACCTCCGCAAAAGTTGTGATTGGTAGATCGTCTCTACCAGATTCATATGCTCGAAGCCTTGTACTTAGCTACATCTCTCGTTAACAGTTTTGAGCCGATTACCCGTTCAAACCCAGATTAAAAGCCGTGCTGTCCAA
>JBEKTR010000111.1:0-11370 GCA_049515835.1 Terriglobales bacterium | reverse complement strand
AAAATCGTAAAGCCTTCGGGCACAACCACCGTCCGCACATAAATATCGCCGCGAACGAGGCGCTCGTCGATTTCGACGGCATTTGCCGGTCTCTCAAACAGATATTCGCCGGCCTTGAGCGAACGCCCATGGTGCAATCGGCGCCAGATAAGAAATGCGCCGGCATTGCGAATCACACCCGCATCCTGAAGTTCTTTGGCGATACGGCGCGTGGAGTAGCCAGCATGCAATAAAACGAACTTCTGACTCGATGGCGTGACTGGCACGTAGAGCGCCCAAGCGAGCCAGCCACCCACGGCCATCGCAGCCAGCAATAGAATTGTTAGTACGGTGCGCACGATCTCAGTTAGTTGGTGACGTCAGATAGTTTAGATGAATTACAGAAAAGCTCCCTTAGCCGATGGTCACGCGACATTGGTCACCACTTCGGCGGTCACCGCTTCGGCTAGGTTTTAGGCCGGTGCATATCGAAACGGACTTTGGTGTGCGAGTATTGCGTTCCGCCCAGTCTGCCTACGAGATCCAGAGCGTTGCCGTCGAGGCGGCCTTCGCTCAAGACGCGTTCTTCCAAATGGACCGAGACAATTTCGCCGATCACGAAGCTGCCGGTCGGAGGATCGCCGAAATCGAGAATCTGCCGGAGCTTGCATTCAAAACTGACCGGGGAGTTTGCAACCTGGGGCGGCCGGATGATTTGCGACGGCCGCTGGATTAACTTCGCCAGTTCAAATTCGTTGACGGAATGTTCGTATTCTCCACTGGTGACGTTCATAGCTTCGGCGACCTCGGCGGTAACAATATTGACAACAAACTCACCCGAATCGCGGACATTTCGCAGCGTGTCTTTGGTGACATGTCCCTGAGGCGTGCGGCGGGGACCGGGAGAAAAGCCGAGTTGCGGGGGCTGGGCTGAAACCACCGTAAAAAAGGAAAATGGCGCAAGATTCGGCTGGCCGTTTTTATTTAGCGTGGAGACCCAGGCGATGGGCCGCGGGGCGATGGCGCTAATCAGAATGTGATAGAAGTCGGGCTGCTTTAGCTCGGAGGGCGAGATGTCCATGGTTCCAGTTTAACTTCTTCGCGCATTTCGCCCACGTGGGAGAGGCGAGGACCTCCGGGAGCGGGGCTAAGGCGTTCGCTCGAAGGCAACGCCGGCCGCCGACGCAAAAGGAGTGCCCACGCACCAATAAGACTTTTTCCATGGAACGCCTCCACGAGTTCCCCTTCACGATTTTCATCGGCAGAACAGATCTAGCGGTCCGACACGAAGGAGCATACCCAAAAATTTAGAACTCACGTCTGTACAGCCAAGGAAAAGTGGTGGGCGAGCGGCGAAGGCTGCGCTGACCGCAAAGTAAGTCCTACCTTCAAGTCGCGGAGACACACTCAATTCGCGGGTCCGGCAGTGATCTCGTAGGTTCCGCTATAGAGAATGCCCTTATAAAGTACGGGAACAAAGACTGTGAAAGGACCATCAATCGGCGAGGCTAAGCCGCAAACTTGCTCTGTAGTCGGCCCAATCGTCCAAGGCGGCAGGCATTGGAACTTGATGTGCTGGCCGGTCAGAGCGTTGAAATATTCAGGCAGACCGCAAGATTGAATATATTCGCCCGTGTTGCATTGAATGCGGTATTCCACCCAGTCTCCCGTATTGACCTGAAGCGTAGTATTGAAAACCTGCTCGCCACCGATCCATGACATCTCGCCAAACGCCTTTAGGCGAGCACTCTGCGCGTGGCCGACGACCGCCAACGCAAAAGCAGTGCTCACAAGCAGTAATGTTTTTTTCATGGAATGCCTCCGTGAGTTCGTCTTCACGGATTTCATCGGCAGGACAAAGCTGCCGGTCAGACACGAAGGAGCGTACCCAAAAATTTAGAAATCACTCTGTTCCGCATTATTTGGTTTGTTGTAATTCGCGATAAGCCTCGCTTTTTGAGATGCCCCGCTCTTTAGCTGCGCGTTTGAGCGCGGACTTTTCTTCAAGCTTTTCATCCACCATGAGTTGACGGACGCGGTCTCCGACTGAAACCGTCGCAACTACCGCTTCCGTCGCTTCTGCCTTGCCAATCAGCAGCACGATTTCGCCCTTCACTCCGCCTCGTTCATTCACGGTTTGCAAGACCTGAGCAGCGGGGCCGCGCAGAAATTCTTCGTGCAACTTGGTAATCTCACGGGCCAGCACGATTTTTCGTTCCCCGCCGAGAATCTGGACGACGTCTTGCAGACTCTCTATGGCTCGATGCGGCGCTTCGTAAAACACCTGCGTGCACACTGACTTGCGGACTGCTTCGAGATCTTTCCGACGCTGGCCCTTTTTGGCGGACAGAAATCCGTGAAATTGAAAGGCATCCGTGGGAAGGCCGCTGGCGGCGAGAGCGGACAGAGCCGCCGATGCACCGGGAATCGGAATAACAGGGATGCCCCGTTCAACCGCCAGCGCGACAACACGATAGCCCGGGTCAGAGATGCCGGGCATACCTGCATCCGTGACGAGCGCGATGCGCCTGCCCCGTTCCAATTCGGCGACGAGTTCCTGGGCCTTCGCGGCTTCGTTGTGTTCGTGATAGCTGGTGGTGCGCGTGGTAATCCCGAAATGATTCAACAACTTCTGGGACTGGCGGGTGTCCTCGCAGGCGATGAGGTCGGCTTCTTTCAAGATACGCAGAGCGCGCAGGGTGATGTCCTCGAGGTTGCCGATGGGCGTGGCGACCAAGTAAAGGCCGGCGGCTGGTTTCGATTCCGACGAGGGCATGGGGAGAAGTGTAATCGAAGCTTGTTGGGCTCCGCTCGACTGGACAGCCGAGGGGGGCTGTCCCCACACGATCTTTGCTAGAATCGACATACGATACTTCGCTATGCCTATTTACGAGTACGAGTGCAAGAAGTGCCATCATCGCTTTGAGAAAATCCAGAAGTTCTCCGACCCGCACGTAAAAAAGTGCCCGGAATGCGGCGGCCCGATTGAGCAGGTGGTTACAGCTCCGGCTGTGCAGTTCAAGGGATCGGGATGGTATGTGACCGACTACGCCAAGAAATCGGGGACGGCTGGCTCGTCTTCATCTTCATCTTCATCCGGCGAAAGCTCGAATGGCGATTCACCCAAGAGTGAGTCATCCAAGAACGAGTCGTCGTCTACCGACGCGAAGGACTCGGCTGGAACAAAAGAAAAAACCAAGACTGACAGCTCTACAAAGAAAGCCGCCAAAAAGTAAGTTTCTACCATTCTCTCTGGCTAATAACGAGGCACATGCCCTCCGCACCCTTCCTGCGGTAATCTTTTGCCATGCTGAGCGATGGCTATACCGACGTTCCTCGGGGCAAGATCGCATCGGTAGTTACCTATCTCGAGATGCGAACGAAACCTCCTTTGACTGCTCCGACCCCTCCGGGCGGCTTATCGCTGCGAAGAGTCACCAAACCAGACTTGAATTGGTACCGCAATCTATTTCGACAAGTCGGCGCAGAGTGGCTTTGGTTTGGGCGTTTAGCAATGAACGACGAAGAACTCCGCAAGGTTTTGTGGGATTCGCATACGGACGTTTTCGCGTTGGCGGAGACCGCTGGGGACAAGAATGAAGACAAGGGTCTGCTCGAACTCAATCGCACTGAAGCAACTGAAGTCGAGATTGCCTACTTTGGAATTTCTTCCGACCTATTAGGAAAAGGCGCGGGCCGTTTTCTGCTGCAACGGGCACTTCAAGAAGCTTGGTCGCACAATCCGAAGCGAGTCTGGTTGCATACCTGCAATCTCGACCATCCGAGAGCGCTCGAGTTCTATCGCAAGGCGGGCTTCGTTCCCTACAAATCTTCCATCGAAATCTCCGACGATCCGCGTCTTGCCGGACTGCTCCCGACGGAAGCCGCGCCGCAGGTACCGATTCTTAAGCCATGACTATCAAGAACAACAAAATGACTCGCAAGAAAAGTCTGACGGAGGCAGATTTTCGCCGCATTGCTTTCGGGTATTCCATGATAATGTCTAATGCTTTCCCATTTGTTATCAATTACATAGCGGTTAATCCCTGTTTGAGGCTGAATTCAGACGCAAACTATTGCCATTGAGTGTCTCTTGTAACAGATTAGCGTCCAGGAGGCAGACCATGGCAAGCCCGCTCACTGATTTCTGCGAACAGGTCGATCCAAGAGTTCTAAGCGAAGCCCGCACGGAAAAGTTCCTCCGCGGAAGCCGAATGCAGGAAAGCTTTCTCGCGTCGTTGGAAAAAAGGACTCTTCTGTTTTTGGCTAGACGCATGCCAGCTTGGGTCAACTCCGATCATCTGACGTTGTTGGGCTTTGCCGCTCAGGTCATGGCCGGAGTTAGCTATGCTCTGGCGGCCAGCAATCAAAACTGGCTAATCGCAGTTATTGCGTGTCTTGGCCTCAACTGGTTCGGTGATTCTTTGGATGGAACGCTCGCCCGCGTCCGCAACCGGCAGCGTCCACGATATGGCTTTTACGTGGACCACATGGTGGATAGCTTCGGTGCGGTCGCACTCATGGGAGGATTGGCGCTCTCGGGATATATGCATCCTTACATTGCAATCGGATTGCTAGTCGCCTTTCTCGTTCTGTCCATTCAGTCGTATCTCGCGACCTATACACTTGGTGAGTTTCAACTCTCGTTCTGGAAGTTTGGCCCGACCGAGTTGCGCATTCTGCTTGCCGTAGGCAACTTGGCCGTATTCCGTTGGCCTTATGTTTTGAAGGAACATTACCGCTTGTTTGATATCGGCGGGATTGTCGGGCTCATCGGCATGGCAGCGATGATCGTATTTTTCACCGCGCGGAATACCCGGCGATTGTATCTACAGGAGCAATTTATTGGAACGAACGTTCGTTCGTTTTCTAAAGTTTAACGCGGTCGGCGGAATGGGCATCCTTGTGCAATTGGGCGCGCTTGCGATTTTGAAGAGCAGCTTGCACCTGGACTACCTTCCGGCAACGGCACTGGCGGTCGAAGCCGCTGTGCTGCATAACTTCGTGTGGCATGAGCGCTTTACCTGGGCAGATCGTCTCCGCGAAAACAGCCTGCGACGCTTTGTGAAATTCAACCTGACGACAGGAATGTTCTCCATCACGGGTAATCTTCTGATCATGAAATGGCTGATTGAATCGCTAAAGATGCAATACCTTCTCGCCAATGCAATCGCGATTGTTTTATGCTCGATCGTCAATTTCGTGGTGAGTGATCGCGCGGTATTCCGGGCACCTCGATCTGAGAGCCAACCCTCCATTTGACGCGACATTCAGGAGAGAGAATACTGGACGACATGCAAGCCCTGCCCAGCTTGGGTTGCAGCTACACGCGATTTTTCGCGGAGGTACTTATGTCGAAAATTTCCCTTTCCGTTCTGCTATTAGCCATTGTTCTCCCGCTCGCGCTGCATGCTTCCAGCGGAACCCCGGCGCAGCTTGCGGAATTGACGCCCTCGGACCCGACGCAATACGCGGACTTCGGAACATCAATAGATGGATCGGGCAATACAGTAGTTGTCGGCGCACCGTCGTACTACGAAGGCGCGAATCCAGGCGCTGCCTATGTCTTTGTTAAGCCTGCGAGTGGCTGGCAGAACATGACCGAGACAGCCAAGTTGACGCCGTCAGATGGCATACAAAGCGAGTTATTCGGACAATCCGTGGCGATGAGTGGAGACACGATCGTAGTGGGCTGCGGCAATGGATTAGAAGTTTATGTTTTCGTGAAGCCGGCGAGTGGGTGGAAAGATATGACGGAAACCGCAAAGTTGACCGCTTCGGATGGAGGTGGAAAAGACAATTTTGGAAGCTCAGTTTCCGTTGACGGCGGCACTATTGTGGTAGGAGCGTCGGGAGATAACCAAGGCAATGGCGCTGCGTTGGTTTACGTTGAGCCTTCCGGCGGGTGGATTGATATGACACAGACCGCGGAGTTGACTTCCTCCAATGGCCACCTGGGATATTTTGGTTACTCGGTCGCCATCGCGGGGGACACGATTGTGGTTGGAGCAGAGAATCAACCGGGAGGTCTTCATGTAGGCGAAGGCGCTGCCTACGTTTTTGTGAAACCCGCGGGTGGTTGGGCCGATGCGACCCAAAACGCCGAGCTAGTCGCTTCTGACAGGGAATTTGGATCCCAATTTGGTTTCAACGTCGCAGTGGATGCATCGACGATTGTGGTGGGAGCTCCGCTCGCGCACGGGAAAGAGAAGGGCCCGGGACACGGCGCGTCTTACATATTTACGAAACCTTCCAAGGGTCGGAAAATTTTAACGGAGACCGCGCAATTGAATTGGGGCTCGACATTCAACGAGGATTTCGGGATTTCAAACTCTGTAAGCGGCAACGCAATCGCAGTGGGAGTGCCGAGGATCCAGGTGGGATCGGTTGCGGGCCAGGGCGCTGCGGCCGTTTTCCTCGAACCCGCGGGAGGGTGGCAATCCAGTTCGCACCCGCGCTACGGGCTTACGTCGTCGGGTGCATTAGAATTCGGCAGGGCAATCGCCATCAGTGGGAAAACATTGCTGGTCGGCGCCGATGGAACGAGTTCCGGTTCGCTTCAAGCGGCAGGCAGTGCATATGTCTTCGGACTCGAGTAGCTGCAAGCCCTAATCCATGTGGCTTGGTGCTTGGCGCTCCACGGCCCAAATGTCGGCCTGATTCTTTTCAAAAGGGTACACATGCACCATCCAGCCGAAAACCTGCGGGATGAAATATCCGCCGGCGGCATCACAGGCCTCCTTTGTGGCAATGGAACCGCGCATGCCAAATTGTGTGTTCTTGGTAATCAACTGGCCGCTGCCGAAAGGTGGCAGGCAGAAATTCACATGCGCGTGCCATTGCGCGATGCTTAGTGGAATTCGCTGGTTCAACTCCTCTTCCGTTGCGCGTTTGCGCGCAGTGTACATCACGCCAACGAGTTTATAGCCGTTGCCCTCTTTCTGGTAGAGCAGTGAAGTCGGGTGATCGGGATTGAAGCGGTATGCCGCTTCCAGTCCGTAATGGTTATTGGTGAAGTGATACTGCTTCTGCGGCACATTCGGCAGAAAAATATGGTAACCGTCGGCTAAAGCATCCCGATAGTCCGCATATCTTACGGCAGCCTTGCGGGCAGCTTCGACGACTTCATCGGCTTTGGCTTGGTCGCCGGGTTGGACGGGCCGCAATGCAGTCATCTTCATATGCGGGCCCATATCCATGTGATGGTCCTCCATGGATTGCATGGCGTCGGTGCTGCCTTGCCCGCCGTCGGGAACCTCTTGCATGGCCGCCTGGTTTGCATCATTCATGCGCATATCCATACCCGGCATAGATTGTGACGAAGTATCGCCCTGGATCTGCGAATTGGTCTGTTGCGAAATTGCCTGCGACGTCGCTTGTGACGTGGCCTGCGACTGTGCCTGAGATTGCGATTGCGAAACCGCTTGCGATTGCGCTTGGGAATTCGCTTGAGGTTTGCCCGCGCCCTCCGATTGCGCCTCCGTGCGATCTTGAGCCTGCATTCCCGGGGAAACCACGAGCAACGACAACGATGTTGCCATTACGAAGAAGAAAGAAGATTTACGCATATAAACCTCACTCGTATGTTAACCCCGGAAGGCTGCGGGTGTTTCCACGTCTGGGCGAACATTTAACCAGCAGTAACATGCGTCACACCCAGCGCTGCCAGGACACGCTGCGCTGCCTCCTCACCCGAGCGCACGCAATCGGGCACGCCAATACCGCGGTAACCGTTCCCCGCAAGCGCGAGGCTCGGAAAATTCTGGAGTGACTGCTCAATTCGCGCTAACCTCTCCAAATGTCCGACGTTGTATTGCGCCATTGCCTTCTTCCAGCGGTAAATGCGCACTGCTCGTGGATCCGCTGTAATATTCAGCGTCTGCTGCAATTCGGTTCGGACAATCGCCAGAATGTTTTCGTCGGATAGGTCAAGCAAATTGTCTTCATCGCTCCCGCTGAGAAAGCAGCGCAACAGTGCGCAGTCGTCCGGCGCACGATGCGGAAATTTATTGTGAACAAATGTTGCTGCCAGCATTTTAAGGCCCTCGCTACGTGGCACCAGAAAACCGAAGCCCGGCGGCAAGCTGGCGCGCACCTCTTGGGAGTATGTCAACGCAATGGTGACTGACGAACTGTATGCAATAGCATTTAGACCCGCCGCCAGTTCATTGCTAACCATTCTGAGCAGATGCCCAGCAACGTATGCGGGAACGGCAAGAATCACACCGTCAAACTCATCCGACCCGAATCCAGCCGAGACGACCCAACTATCACCCTCACGTTGGATCGCTTCTACCGGCATCCCTACCTGGGCGACGCCAGCCGGCAGCGAAGCTGCGATTGCATCGGTCATGCTTTGCATGCCATTTCGCAACGAAGTAAAGACTGAAGAGGATGTAGCGCCGGGCGGCTTCGGCTTATTACGTGCTGCCAACATGCCTCGTCCAAGAGAACCGTATTGCACTTCCATCTCGGCGAAGCGCGGCAAGGTTGCGCGCACACTTAAATTTTTGGCTCTCCCCCCATAGACGCCCGCCAACAGAGGATCCGCCAGGCGCTCTACCATCTCGTCGCCATAATGGCGGGCCACGAAGGCTGCGACAGATTCATCGGCTTGAGCCGGCCGAGGCGGTAAAAACCGCTCACGAACCATCCGATATTTCGTCTGCATGGAAAACAATGGAGATAAGGCTGCCGCAGCGAAATCCGTCGGCACCATAAACATCAGACCGTCTGGCATCGGCACTAAACGACGGTTCACTAAAATGTAGGTTTTTCGCGCGGCATCATTTGACCCCATGAGTTGGTCGCCAATTCCGGCTCGGCGGCACAGGTCGGCTGCCCAAGGCTTTTCGCTCAGAAACGAATCTGGCCCGGCTTCCACCAGACAATCGTCCAGCTTCTCGGTGCGCAACGCTCCACCAAGCCGATGGCTGGCCTCCAGTAACGAATATTCGACCTTTGCTCCGCGGCGCCGAAGTTCTTCCAAATAAAAGGCAGCCGAAAGCCCAGACACGCCCCCGCCGATGATTGCGAAGCGTTTCATGCGGCGTGCCCGGAGTTGCCCACGTATGACTCGATTGAGATTGACTCGATTAGGATGCGACGGCCCGTGTCGAATATTGCTTTACAAAATCCGCCAGAGCTTTCACATTTTCCACCGGAGTCTCTGGCAAGATTCCATGCCCTAAATTAAATATGTGTCCGGGTCGTCCTTCCGCTCGACGCAAGATTTCTTCCGCGCGTGATTGAATTTCCGTCCAATCAGCGAACAACGCCACGGGATCCAAATTCCCCTGCACGCCGGCCCCGGCTCCAACCTTACCCCACCCCTCATCAAGCGGAATACGCCAGTCAAGGCCGATGACTTCAGCCCCAGTTTCCCGCATGGATGGCAGCAAAGTCGCACTATCCGTGCCGAAATATATGATGGGCGCTCCGCTTTGCTGGAGACGCATGACCAGCTCCTTCGTCTGCGGCAAAACGTAGCGCCGATAATCCTCCACGCTCAAGCACCCCACCCAGCTATCAAATATCTGGATAACATCTGCACCTGCGCTCACTTGTTGCGCCGCGTATTCTCCCGCGACTTTAACCAATTTTCCCAGCAATTCATCCCATGCTTGCGGGGACGAGTACATCATTTTCTTGGTGTGAATGTAATTGCGCGATCCTCCGCCTTCGATCATGTAGCTCGCAAGCGTAAAGGGTGCGCCGCAGAATCCGATCACCGGCACGCGCCTGCCAAAATGCTTTGCTACGAGCGAAACTGCCTCGGCCACATAGCCCAAATCCGAAGCCCGATCTGTTCTTAGAGCAGAGATATCGGCCGGACTGCGGAGCGGTTTCTCGATTACCGGCCCTTCGCCCGCCGAAAAATGGAAGGGCATCCCCATCACTTCAAGCGGCAACAAAAGATCGGCGAAAATGATAGCTGCATCCACGCCCAGAGCTTCGGCCGCCGTAATCGTCACATCTGCCGCAATCGACGGCCGCTTGCAGATCTCAATCAGCGAATACTGCTTCCGCACCGCGCGATATTCCGGCATGTACCGCCCTGCCTGACGCATAAACCATACCGGCGTGCGCTCCACAGGCTGCAAACGGCAAGCTTTGACGAAATGGGAATCGGGCGCAGACATGAAGCTACAACTTTAGCATTTTCGTGTGGATGCTTACCCAGGCTAGAAAGGAGCCTGCGGGTTTCCTGTTGCCAGTCATTCCCGCAGCCTCTACGTTTATCACGGAGATGTTCCGCACCTCCCACATCGTTCGTGCGGTCGCTCTCAGTGTTTGATTGCTGAGCTAGTTGTAATCCAAAATCGAGGGGAGTTTTGTAATCTGGATCACATTGCAACGTGACGGGTGATGTTGCGTAGAATTTTCGGCTCCAGCTATTTCGGCGAGTCGAAGCGGTAGCCAATACCGCGCAACGTCTTAAGGTAGCTAGGATTTTCCGGATCCGGTTCGATCTTTTCGCGGAGTCGCCGCACATAGACATCAACGGAACGCGGGGTCACGAACGAACCCTCGGCCCATACGGCATCGAGCAACTGGTCCCGTGTGAATACCCTGGAACTATGCCGCGCCAGGTAGTCGAGCAGGCGGAATTCGCGGGTCGTAGTGGGCACCACTTTCCCGTTTACGCGCAAAATCATAGACGATGTATCGACTTCCAGCGTCCCAATCCGCAGCACATCTTTTTGAGGCGACTCCGCCGAACGCCGGAGCACGGCACGCACCCGGGCAACCAGTTCGCGCGGACTGAAAGGCTTTGTCACGTAATCGTCGCCGCCCAGTTCAAGACCGCGCACCCGATCCGCTTCGCTGGTCTTCGCCGTCAAGAAAATGATGTGTGCGCCTGCAAGTTGGTGGTTCATGCGGATTTGACGGCACAAATCCAATCCGTCGCTCCCCGGAATCATAATGTCGAGCAAGAATAGCGCCGGATGCTCTTTGATGGCTTGTTCGATCACATCCGTGGAATTGGGAAACCAGCGGACGCCATAACCATTGTTGTCGAGGTGGAAGCAAATCAGGCGGGCGATATCGTCTTCGTCCTCCACCACAAACACCAAGGGCTTACCGGTCCAAGGTTCTCCCGGTGAAGGAACGGGGCTAAATTCAGCATGGCTGCTTGCAGTCAAAGACACAGATCCTCAAGGAGGCGCGTCTTGAGTCTCTCCCCATCACATTGCAGAAATATTGCTGAGAGATTAAAGGTTGGTAAATTCTGACGTTCTACTGGGGTCGCTGCCAAAAGAATGTCAGTCCGACCAAGTCTCTGGTTTTCGATCCCACCGGTGAACTTTCAATACGGCTAAGAGCGATGGATCCAGCGGCCCTTTATCGCTGAGAGCGAGGTTCTCTTGAACATGCTGGCGCTTCCTC
>JBEKTR010000110.1:0-11378 GCA_049515835.1 Terriglobales bacterium | reverse complement strand
CCAGATCCTAGATTTATCTCCCTTACGGCTCTTCTGGAGGACTTATGTGGACCCTTCCAACCCGCTTTCGATTGTCACCGGCTCGCTCCGAACTTGAGGCGGTCATTTTAGAACGCACAGCAGAATTGCAGAAGCTTTCTCAGCAGTTAATGAAGGTGCAGGATGAGGAAAGGCGCAAGGTGGCGCGCGACCTGCATGACAGCACCGGCCAGACCCTGGCTGCACTGAAAATAACTGTTTCTTTCCTGCAGGAAAACTGCAAAGGAAACACCGCCATGCTGGCCATTGTTTCAGACATTACGGAACTGGCCGATCAGGCCATCGAAGAAATTCGAACCATGTCGTACTTACTGCATCCCCCACTACTAGACGAGGTGGGCTTTGCTTGCGCGGCCGAGTGGTTTATTGAGGGATTCGCCAAGCGCAGCGGAATCAACGTGAGCATGGACATTGTGAAACCTCCTACGCGACTACCAAAGGAGATGGAACTCGCTCTGTTCCGTGTGTTGCAAGAGAGCCTGACTAACGTACATCGTCACTCTGGAGCTACGACCGCAAGTATCCGTTTCTACAATGGAGCGGAAACTGTGATTCTCGAGATAAGGGATTTTGGGTGCGGCATCCACGCGGATCGATTAGAGAATCTTGGTCGCGCAGACCCGCAATCGGGCGTTGGTTTGGCCGGAATGCGCGAACGATTGAACGAATTGCACGGCCGGTTTGACATCGAAGCCGCCGGTATTGGGACCACCGTGCGGGCCACGATTCCTTTCAATATGAGTGCGGTAGATCGCCCCTTCCCCCCGGGAAATTACGGCTTGGCTGCGCCATGCCTGAGCGCCTAATTTTCGCGCGCAATGAATCGCCGAATGGCAAAAGTCCGTTCGCTGAATCAATGCAATGTCCCGCCTGGGACGATAAATTTCTCCTTCACATTTGCAAGCTTATTTAAGGAGCAGCCCCGGCCTTCATAGAAGGCCCCAAACCCAGGACCCGCGCGCCATTCCTATTTTGGGACAAACATGCCCTCCCTGTTTTTTATTTCTCTACTTTTATATGGCGCTCTTTTTCGTTTTCTTGCGACTGGTTGTAGCGGCCTCAGGGCCGGCTCTTTGACAACTTCATATCAGGGCTTGGGCTCATGCGCATCGCAACGGATGGCTATACGGTCGCGGCTTTCGTGCGTCTAACTTGCTTCTTTAATCCCGCATCTGCCCGGTAGGGTGGGGTTTTTCTTATTTCGTTCCCATCAGGAGCAGTGCGCCCACACGCTTGAATGCTTTCAAATCGTCCAGGCTGCGGAAGGATTTGGTCTTGTAATCGTCAGGCGTGGGCGTGTCGTCGGGAATTTGCTTCCATGCGGCATTTTGAAATCGATGCTTCTCGAGCATTGCAATATATTCTGCCGCCGAGCGCACATGCACCGGAACTTTTAGCAAATGCACCCACTGCAGTGAATATTCGTTGTCTCGGTAGAGATTGATGAGGATAAAAATGCGCCCGCCGGGAGCCATTACGCGAAAGATTTCATCGAGCGCGGCATCCTGATCGGCATAGTAGTAAAACGACTCGACCGAGAGCATTTTGTCGAATGAATTATCTGGGCAGGGAATCTTCTGCGCCGATCCCCATAGAAATTTGACGTTCGAATAATTCTTCGACGACTCCGCGGCCTGCTTGACCATTTCGTCAGAAACATCAACTCCCGTGACTTCGCCAGCTTCTTTTGCGAGCAAGCGCGATGCCCATCCCGAGCCGCAGCCGAGATCTAGGACGCGGTCGGTCTTCGTCAGGTCCATCAACCGCAAGGTCTTGTTGGTGATGTCGAGATGATGGTTCTCCATCTTCTCGCCCTCGCCAGCTTCCGCCCAGCGGTTGAACTCTTGTTGCAGTTGTTGGTCTGGATTTTTTGTTTTCTCGAACAAAGAAAAGCCTCCGTGTTTATTTTTACACGGAGGCTGAGAGTTCAAACACTTCAGGAGGAAGTGAGAACATCAGTAAGTAAACTGCTGCAATGACGTTAAGTCCGGCGTGACAATCACATACCCTGCGCGAGCACTCGGATGAAGCGCCATATACGCGGGACTCGCCGGCAGACTTAAGCCATTAATCGCTTCCACGAAGTTGCCCTTCGTGTCATACACCAGAATGCTGCTGCCCGTGGGGGCAATGCTCGAAAACTCCTGCCCAATCAGGAATAGCTTGTGAACGGGGTCGTATTCGACATCGCCGCCGCTTTGGGCTTGGTTGGTTGCTCCCTGTAAAATTTCGATAGTCCCGGTTTGCGTGGCCAGGTCGTAGAACTCGACGCTGAAGTCGTCCTCGGTCACCGTGCAAGCGATGCCGTCGTCGGAATCGACCGCGATGCCGTTAATGTAGCCGAAGCCAAGCCCGCCAAATTCGCTGAATTTGCCGTTGTTCAGATTTACCTCGCCGATCTGTGTGGTGCAGCCATAGCAGCCGAGCGAACCGCCGAGCACGGCGGTATTGGTATTACTGTCGTAGGCCATCACCGGCGAAACGTTGAAGGCAAAATCCGGATCGGAGATCATTAGCGGCTGGGTAAACGTATTGGCCGCTACATTCGTGCTTAGAATAAAACTATTGAAAGATCCGCCGTTGTCGAAATAAAGTACCGGCGTGGTTGCGGAACCTTGACTGCTCGGCATGCTGATGATGAGGTCGTCCTTGGTGAAAGGCGGCGTCCACATGCCGGTGAATTTGTTGCCGTTGAGAGGATCCATCTGGCCATAAACGCGTTTGTTTACGAAGCCGCCCGTCGAACGCTCTTGCTCTACCAGACCGATGCCCTTGCCGAAAATGCCCAGGGTCACATAATCGTTGAATGTATTGTCCTGCTGCGTGACGATCTTGAGAATCTTTCCGGTTTTCTGATCGAAGGTTTCGACCGCCGCATTGTCCTTGCCGCCCGCCAACCCAACCGACTCGGCGAGCACACCCTCCGTGCCGTTCTGTTGCACGTCATAACCGAGAATAAAGCCTCCGAGGGCCGTGTGGACTTGAGGTCCCAGGCCGACCGCAGGGGCTTGCGCCGAATTTTGCGCGGCGGCGCGTGAGCATATCGTTAACGCTGCCAGGCAGGCGAATACGATGGCGAGTGAAACAAACGACCAGGAAGACGTTGGATGTACGGTCCGCATAAGAATTGCTCCAGTGGAAGTCCTAGGGTGGAAATCAAAGCTGCAACGTGAACAGTCTATGGGTTCCGAGCGAGCGGCTTGTCAGAATTTTGTAAATTTGGCAGGAAATTTGTTAGTGTCATCATTTGGCTCGTCGGTGCCGCACAAACAGGTGTCGCACAAGGAGATCGGCGTGGGCGCAACAGAGAAACAGAAAGAAAAAGAGAAAATGACCTCGATCGGGCCGCCGGTCCCGGAGTTGCCGGTCGCCGATGTCGAACGCGCGCAACAACATTACCGGGATGCGCTTGGCTTCGATATCGGATGGCTCGAGCCCGACAAAGGAATTGGCTCCGTGTCTCGCGGTAAAGCAGTGATATTTTTCCGGAGGAGGAAGTCGCCGTTTGAGCCTGCCATTCACTGGAGCTATGCCGAAGATATCGATGCCACATACCAGGAACTGAAATCGTTAGGCGCGAACATCGTGGAACCTCTCGAAAAAAAGCCCTGGGGGTTGCGGCAATTCGCCGTAAAAGATCTGGACGGGAACGTCTTCTATTTCCATCACGGCTAACCACTTCGGGGATGTGCTACATTCCCCTCATGGCAGCTGAATCCAACTCGGGCCCGACTCCCGTGAGGCACGATGCGGCCTTGTTCTATTGCCCCGTCTGCGCTGTCGAAGTCAGCGATCCGCTCACCTGCGGAGACTGCTCGTCCGTCATCTGCCGCCGTTGTGGTACGCCGCTAGAATCCCCCGACGAATTGGGCTTCGGCTGAAGGCAGGGGACGCGCTTCTTCAACAGGCAATCGGAGAGAAGACGCGCCAGATTTGGGCTTCAGCCAGCGGGGTTGGCGAACATGCAAATGGGCCTTTAGGCTCCAGCCGTGGTATCCAGTCTTCCATCTTGACAAAACATGAGCGCCTGCTAAATTCAATCCAACTGTTGTACGCGAATCTCGTCTCTTACAGGTGCCAGAAATGATGAAAAATGTGTATGAAGTCCTCCGGCAGAAAGAGCTGGAATTGGCCCGGTTGGAAAAGGAAGTCGAAGCTTTGCGCGTAGCAGCGCCACTGCTCTCCGATGATAAAGAAATGATCGCCATGGAGGCGACGAACAACAAGCCCGCGTTGGCTCCTCCATCCCCTATGCAGCCGGCTATGAGGATTCCGCAGCCCGCCATCAACAACAATCCTCAACCCGCGCGCGTCGCAGGCTGGGACGAGAACGCCAAGCGCTGGCCCTAAGTTTTGTTGTTTTGTAAATAATGAATGACGCCCGAAGCATGTTGCCCCTCGTTCGGGCAGTTCTTTGTTATTTCCGAACAATCTCAACTTTGCCCAGGTTAGCCAAAGTGCGGCGAAATCTGGGGCACCGCGTATGCTTTTATTTTCCTTCCGGCTCGCGAAACGCGCGCAGAATAATTCCACTGCTCACTGCAAAACTGGCTACTGCGGCCAAGGCGAGCATCTGCCCGGTTTGAATGCCCCAATGCAAACGCTCCGAGAGCAATGCGCCCACGGCAAAGACAACTCCAACCACATTCAGCCAGAGTGGAGGATGGATCTTGCGCTTCCCTTCCTGATTCTTGAACTGCAATTGCAGCAGCACGGCCGCCGCGCCGACGGCGGCCACAATCACCACCGATAGCGGACTGAAAAAAGCTTTGCGGTCAGTGAACGTGACCAGCACGGCAAGTATGCCGCACAGCAGGCCGGCGGCGATGACCGTCTTGCGGCGTGGCGGAGACTGAGGGCGCGGCTGAGATGATGATGGCGAAGTAGGCAATCGTCGACCTTGGTCCTTGGCAAAGCTCCATTGTAAAAGGCCGGTCAACGATTGCAAGGGTATGTCGATGGGCGAACCAACACATGCCTGGTCCCAACGTTCGCGCCGTTCTTTGTTCTTGGCACTAACGTGGCGACTTTCCGAACAATCTCAACTTTGCCCAGGTTAGCCAAAGAACGGCGAACCTGGGGCACCGGGCTTCTTCGGTCCGAAGTAAGTCCGCGCTTCCCAAACTTACTATCTATCACCCCGCGATCCACTCCTGCTGGCTCGATTCGCTGTGATTCACGGCATACAACACCAGTTCCACGCGGCTGGATACTCCAAGCTTATCGAAGACGCGGAAGAGATATTTCTTGATGGTGTGCTCGCTCAAGCTCAGCTTGCGGGCGATCTCCCGGTTGCTGAAACCGTCGGCGACGAGGGCGACAACCTGCTCTTCGCGCTCGGTGAGAAGCTTTTGCCCCTTGGCATTCACAATGCGGGGTACGGAGTTCTGCGCCAAGGCATCGAGCAAGAAATGAAGCTGTTCGCTGTTGGCCCAGACCTGCCCGTCATAGACGCACTGGATGCATTTGCACAGCAGCCGGAAAGGATGATCGGCAAAACAGAAAAGGCCGCGGGCTCCGGCGCGAAAGGCGTTGACCACGATCTCGCGGTCGTAGCCGTCAAGCAATACGATCTTGTCGATATCCGGATGCGAGAGGTGCAAGCTACGCAGAAGGTTGAAGTCGGACCGGCCACCGTGGTCGGCTTTGAATACAAGCACATGGATGCTGCCGGCTTCGAGCGCTTCAAGAATCAAATCGGATTCGAGGTCGCAGGAATACACGGCAAACTCGGGACGGCGGCGCAGCGCGCCGGTGAGGAGCTGTGATTGCATGGGATTGGAGTCGGCAACTAACACACCAATGGCGTTGGACATAGCGACGGGCGCGGATCGCATTTTTTTCCTCAAGCAGACGAAGTCAGTGTTCAAAAATCTAACGTCTACCAAGAGACGGTTTCTGTGACATCTGCACTTCGCGGAGGGTTAGTCCCTGTGGAAAACCTGGCCTTATGCGTTTTCGGAACTCGCATATCGGCTGGGACACCGAAAATCCAGCCGAAAATGCAATTGGAAAATTTGGGGCGTTGCTTGGAGGACAGGTGAGCATTCTCCGGGCCAGAGTTTTCCACGCGTACCAAAAGTAGCCATCCCGCGGAAGTTCACCGAAATCCTAGCCACTTTCGAGGACGGCCCTTTGCAGGACTTGCCGCCATCTCGCGCCTCGATTAGTTTCGAGTCCCGGCTTGCTCGTGTTGCCGAACCAAGAAATTATGAGAACTCCGCTCACGCATCTTGTTCTTGCACTGGCTCTTACTCACGTTCTTAGTCCCGCTCTTGGAGTGGCCTGCTGCCTAGCGCAGCAAGCGGCCGTGGAGGCTGCGGCTGGGCAGACGACGCAAGGGGCGTCAAAGTCTGCGAATGGGGAGCTTGCCTCCACCCAAACCGGGTTAGCGGGTGGTGCGCCAGGTCCAGCCCTTGCGGGGGAACGCCATTCGCTATACCGGTTGCGCAAGAGCGACATCGTCGAACTCGATTTCACGTTTTCGCCCGAGTTCAACCAGACGGTCAGCGTGCAGCCGGATGGGTACATCACGCTGCGGGGCGTGCCGCAGATTTTCGCCGAGCGCCTTACGGTCCCCGAATTGGTCGAACAAGTTCGCGCCGCTTACATGAATATGCTTAACGATCCTGAAGTGGCCGCCGTGCTGAAAGATTTCGATAAACCGTACTTTACCGCGGGCGGAGAAGTGGGGCACCCCGGCAAATACGAATTGCGCGACGATATAACCCTGACCGAGGCCGTCACGATTGCGGGAGGGTTTACGAGTGCGGCGAAACATTCGCAAGTCGTGCTGTTTCGCAAAGTGAACGACGACTTGGTGGAGTCGCACGTCGTTAATGTGAAAGACATGCTCAAAGCGCGCAAGTTGAGCGAAGACATTCACTTACGCGCCGGAGATTTTGTGTATGTTCCGAAAAATTCGATTTCAAAGATCCGGCAATATATGCCGGTTTCGAATTTGAGCCTGTATGCGAATCCGCAGGCGTTTTAGAGCGGACGAAGTTTAGTTTCGATGTTTCGTTACGACCAAAGTTAGCGCGAACCCATATGGCGGAAGAACTTAAACTGATTCCACGACCAACGCAGGCCCCGGCGCCGACGACCCGCGATGTCATGGCCGTATTCTTCCGTCAGAAGAAGACCTTTTGGCGAAGCTTTGCCGCGATTTTCGGCGGCGTGCTGCTGTACGGACTGTTGTTCCCTTCCTACAAGGCGGAAATGAAGATCCTGTTGCGGCGTGCGCGCATCGATGCGATGGCCGCGCCTACTCCCAGCCAATCGCCTCAGATCACGCGAGACGAAGTGACGGAAGAAGAATTGAATTCTGAGGCTGAAATGCTCACCGATGCGGACATCGTGCGCACGGCCGCACAGACCTCGGGACTCGCCGACAAACAACCATGGATATGGCAAGCCATTGGCGAAAATCAGGAGCAGCATCTGGCCCGGACGGTCCGCCGTCTGCTGCGCAAGCTCGATGTCCAGCCGGGAAAACGGGCGAACGTGATTGACGTGAGCTACACATCGTCTGATCCGGAACGTTCTGCAAGGGTTTTGAGCAGCCTTGCCCAGGCATATTTGGAACGCCATGAACAGATTCGGCGGCCGGTAGGTGAGTTCGATTTCTTTGACCGCCAAATGGCGCAAGCGCGCGCAAACCTCGAAAGGGCTGAAGCGCAGTTGCTGGATTTTACGCACGCAGAAGGCGTGGTCTCAGCCGCGACGGAACGAGACAGCACGTTGCAACAATTCAGTCAGACAGATGCTGAGAACGAGCAGACGAAAGTGTCGCTGGCCGAAACGGCAGAACGGGTACGTACGCTTCAGTCGAAGCTGCAATCGCTTCCAGAACGTACCACTACGCAGACCAAGAATGCCGACAATCCGCAACTGCTCGAAAAAATGAAGTCGAAACTTCTCGAGCTGCGACTTCAGCGAACGGAATTGCTGACCAAGTATGGGGCGTCATATCGCCTCGTGCGGGAAGTGGACGAGCAAATTGCGCAGGCCAGCGCTGCCCTCACGGCCGAGGATCAACTGCCGTTGCGCGAACAAACCGTAGAGCTAGATGCAAATCATGAATGGGCAAAGTCAGAATTGCTGAAGGCCCAAGTCACCTTGAACGATCTCTCAGCGCGATCTAATGCTGCTACCAAGGTCCTAAGCCAGTACCGCGAAACAGCCCGAAATTTGAACGACCGCGCCATTCAACAACAAGATCTGCTGCAAAACTTAAAAACCGCGGAAGATGAGTACGTGCTTTACGCCAATAAGCGCGAAGAGGCGCGAATTGCGGATGCCCTCGATGAGCGCGGAATTTTGAACGTGGCCATTGCCCAGGAGCCGTCAGTTCCGGCCCTTCCCATACATTCCGCAGCGGTTTGGGGGCTTTTCGCTTTGCTGGCAGGAGGAATATTCAGTACCAGCGCGGCGTTTGCCGTGGACTACGCCAATCCACGATTCCGCACGCCGGACGAAGTTGCGGGTTATCTCGGGATGCCGGTGCTAGCCTCGCTCCCGCGAAGGAGCTACTGAATATGCCCGCATATAGGAGAAGAACATGAGCACCCGTCCAGAATTGATGCCGCCGTTGATGGAGCCCAGCATTTTTGAAATTCCGCCACCGCTTGATGCCCCACCCCTGCCAGCGCCACCTTCGCAGGCGAGCACGCCGCTGAGCGATCCGCGCCGATTCGCGGAGGAGCAAATGCGCCGTCTGGTGCGGCAGATTTTTTGTCCCGGATGGCCACGTCCGGCAAAGCAAGTGGTGATGGCGGGGGTGGATGAAGATGCCGACATCTCATCCATCTGCCTACAAGCAGGTCAAGCATTGTCGGAGCAGGTCGAAGCGAGCATTTGCGTTGTCGAATTGAACCTGCACGACGCAGAAGTGGAAGAGGCCGCGGTGAGCGGCGGCCGCGAGGCAGATCCGCAATCGTTCGGTTCGCTGCGCGCCCTCGCGCACCAGGTTTCCACAAATCTCTGGCATGTTTCTTCCCCCGCATTCATGGGCGAGCAAAATGGGATTTCGGCAAGGTGGCTGCGAGCACGGTTGGCGGATCTGCGGTTGGAATTCGATTATGCCGTCCTTCACGGTCCGCCGGCTGGAATTTTCAGCGAGACCGCGCTTATGGGAAGCCTAACGGACGGTATCGTGTTGGTCCTTGAAGCGGACTCCACCCGCCGAGTAGTCGCCCAAAAAACGCGGGATGCATTGTATGCGGCCAACGTAAGAATTCTAGGCGCGGTGCTCAATGACCGCACTTTTCCGATTCCCTCGAGCATTTACGACCGGCTCTAGCTCTGCATTGCGTCATGAACGAAGTTGCACAAAATCGCACCCAAGACAGGATGGGACTCAACGGGCGAAGCTATGTCTATTGCTGAATTGATCTCGGAGCGAGTTTGCGAGCAATCGGCCATGAATCCGGGAGTCGCGGCATGGTATGCACTGCACCTCCGCCGCCGGTCGGAACGGACGACTCTAAGCTATTTGTCATACAAGGGTTTGAAGACGTTTCTTCCCTCGCGTCCGGAAGCCCGGTGCTGGTCCGACCGCAAGCGCGTAATCGACGTTCCCTTGTTTGCCGGTTACGGCTTTCTGCAAACGGACCTTTCTGAAGCGACCCGCATCAACGTTTTGCAAACGGAAGGAGTGGTGGGATTTGTGAGCTATCGGGGAAAAGCCATTGCCATTCCAGAAAAGCAAATACAAGACCTGCGGCTGCTGACGGCGAATCGGATGGAATGCTCGATCCACTCGGAACTTAAAGTGGGCCAGAAAGTACGCATACGCGGCGGATGCCTCGACGGCATTGAAGGGGTTTTGGCCAGCACGCGCGCCGATCGCCTTTTTGTGTCCATGGACGCGCTCAACCGTTCGGTTGCGATTTGCATTGAGGGTTACCGGCTCGAAGCCGCCTAGACGTTTTTCTTCTCGATGTCTTCCTCCATTCACGTCCCGCACCTTCTGGTAAACGATCTGGCTAGCCAGTCCGTGGCGGGAGTTTCGCGTCCGTTACAACTGCTGCTGTCACACACGACGGAGCTGTATTTGCTATGCCTCACCGCCATGCTTTTTCGTCCCCCGGACCTGGCGTTTTGTTGTGTGGACCGCATCGCGTTCGGGGCGCTCGTGTTTCTCTGGCTCTTGCGCTGCATGTTGCTGCATGACACGCCGACCATGGATAAACCCGTCGCGTGGCCTTTGCTGGCGATGCTTGTGCTGGCGACGGCCGGCCTTCTATCGCAGCCGTTTGAGCCGGAGGCATGGAGCGTGCTGGCGGCCAAGTGGGCTATCCCGTTTGCGCTGTATCACATTGCCGGCTCAGTGTTTCAGGATTCGGCATCACTAAGAAAATTAGAGATCTTTCTACTTTGCGTTCTTGCATACCTAATTCTGATTGCGCTGCTTTTTCTGTTCGATGCCAAATCGTGGATCGTTCCGTCGTTTATTGTGGACGATGGGCTGGGTATTCATGCCGACCGGGCTCGAGGACCATTCCTGCAAGCCGTGGCGAATGGGCTGGCGCTGAACTTGCTAGGTCTGGTTGCGCTGGATGCGTATAGGCGAAGGCGCTTGCCATGGCCCATTGCGCTTACTTTTCTGGCAACATTGCCAGCCGCAATTCTGGCGACGAAAACCCGGGCCGTCTGGTTATCGTTTGCCGCATCGGTGTTCGTGTTATCGGTGGGATCGTTGAACGCGCGTGTGCGCAGGGCTTGCTTGTCTCTTATCGTAATCGGCGGATTGGGTGTAGCGGCCGCTTACTTCTCGCAGAATCGTGAAGCGTCATTCGCGGATCGCCTCGAAGAACGAAGCCCGGTCGAATTTCGCGCGGCCGTGTACGAAGCCGGATGGGAGATGCTCCAGCAAAAGCCGGCAATGGGCTGGGGATTCGAAGCCATGCAGACCGCACTCACGCGACGCATCAACCGGTTTCATCAGCGCGAGTATTTCTTCCATAACACGTTTCTGGAAGTTGCCGTCCAACACGGTCTGCTGGGGCTCGGTCTGTATCTGTGGATTATTGTTGATCTTTTTCGAGTGGCTCGAAAACCAGGCTCAGCAGCCCCGCATAGCGGGGTTTTTCTTGACCGTGAATTCCGCTCGTTGTGGCCCGTATTGCTATTCGTCTATCTAGTAAACGCCTGCTTCGTTGTCATGAATTATCAATTCGTGAATGGTTTGCTATTTACGTTGGCCGGAATATTTGCGGCGCAAAATCGGTACGTCGACAATCTTCACCACCAATCTTTATGATCTCCGCTTCCGAAACTGAGTCATTGTCCGCATCTCCGAGTGAAGCCGCAATTTCTCCGGACATTCTGCGCGG
>JBEKTR010000109.1:0-11410 GCA_049515835.1 Terriglobales bacterium | reverse complement strand
GAATGCGGACCCCTCAACTCGCACTACTGCATGTGCCAGTTTTCCAGAGCGTTTTTTCCTTTTTCTGGGGGTGAGAACCAGTAATGATGGAATAGGTCAAATTTAACAGTCGCTAATGGTGCAACACTCTCATTATTGGTATAGTCAGCTTTAACTAGGCCTTCCTCAAACGTGTATTTAAGCTCATCAATAATTGCGCGCAATGGGTGTTTTGGTTCGTTCGGATATTCAAGAACGGTGCGATTTAATGAGCGATAAATCTGCTCGACATCTTCGGCATCATCCATCATTGCATCGAGGATTTCAACGCGTAGCCGCGTAATTTCGCTCTCGGTCATCTCGAACACTCAGGGCCTCCTTTAATTCAGCGGCTCGTAGAGATTGCCGTCAATGCGGTCTGCGACCTTGGGCAATTCTTTTTTGGCGTAAAGCATGAAATGAGGCGAGGCGCGGTGTGCCTCAAGCGCGGCATCGTCTTTGTATTGCTCGTAGATAAAAAATCGGCGCGGCTCGGTTTTGTGCCTATGCAGTTGATACATCACGCAGCCCGGCTCTTTGCGGGATTCGTCGTTGAGTTTTGAGAATAGAGCAGCAGCTTCGGCTTCGCGGCCCACTTTCGCCATCCACGTCACAGCTAACACAACCATTCCAGTCTTGCTCCTCGAGAGGATGATGATGCTAATGCGCCTTCGCGCCTTTGCGTTGTGTCAGAGATTTTAACGCGGCGGCGAACTCATCGACAAAAATAGTTTGATTCCGATCAGGCCCGTTAGAAACTACGCCGACGCGTGATCCGCTTTCTTTCTCGACGAAGGCAAGATAATCACGCGTGGCTTGCGGCAGCTTATCGTAGTGCGTGATAGCGTGGGTCGCGGTCTTCCAGCCGGGAAGCGAGCGATAGACGCATTCGATTTTGTCGTACCCGCTAGCGTGGGCAGGAATTTCATCTGTCGCTTTGCCGTTGATTTTGTAACCGACGCATACGGGAATTTCATCGAGTTCATCGAGCACATCGAGTTTGGTCACAACCAGCCAGGCGCTGCCGTTAATCATGTTGGAATAACGGAGCAGAGGCAAATCGAGCCATCCACAACGGCGAGGACGGCCAGTCACAGCGCCGTATTCGTTGCCGCGGGCGCGAATCAGATCGCCCGTCGCGTCGAGCAGTTCCGATGGGAAGGGACCGCCACCCACTCGCGTGCAGTAGGCCTTAGTCACCCCGATGACCGTGTCGATGGCAGTCGGCGCTACCCCGGTGCCGATGACCGCCCCGCCGGAAGTTGCGCTTGATGAGGTGACAAAGGGATAAGTGCCATGGTCGATGTCAAGCATGGTTCCTTGGGCGCCTTCAAACATGACGGACTCGCCTGAACGCAGCGCCTGGTTCAGCAATTGCGCTGTATCGCAAACGAAGGGAGCGATTTTGGCCGACGCCTCAGCGTACTCGGCGTACATCTTGTCGGGATCGAGTGGATCGGAGTTGAATAGCGCGTGCGCGATCATGTTCTTCTCGCGGCAGGCATTCTCAATGTGTGTTCTAAGCAATTGGAGATCGAGCAAGTCCGCTACGCGTAATCCACGGCGGCCCATTTTGTCTTCATACGCGGGGCCAATTCCGCGGGAAGTGGTGCCGATCTTTACGCGGCCGGGTGCGTTTTCCGACGCCAGTTCAATCATCCGGTGATAGGGCAGAATTACATGGGCGCGGTTGCTGACGAATATGCTGCCGTCCACTTTTACGCCCGCTTCCCGCAGGGCCGCGACCTCTTTCAGAAATGCCATGGGGTCGAGAACGACGCCATTGCCGATTACGCTGCGGCAGCCAGCTCGCAATACTCCACACGGAACCAGCTGCAAAATGAACTTCTTGCCGTTTATGATGACGGTATGGCCGGCATTGTGCCCGCCCGCGTAGCGCGCGACGACGGAGAAATTCTCCGAAAGCACGTCAACAATTTTCCCCTTACCTTCGTCGCCCCACTGGGCGCCGACGATGACTGCGCTGCTGCCTTGGCTCAAGTGCGAACTCCCTCAAACTGGATCGCAGCATGGTGCTCGATGCCGCTTCGCGGACCGTACACACTCCTTCTTGCGGTGTACTGCAAGTTGCTGAATTCAGGGATGTAGAACGGAATAGTGTACCCATAATCATACCTCGCTATGAGGCTGGGGGGCAACGTGGGAACCTAACCGAAAGCCTGAAAATCGTCCCAGAATTCAGGCCATGTTTTAGCGGGTGGTCCGCATAGCCAGATGTCAGGATGGGAGTCGCTCTCTTCGTTCTTTATGCCAAGATGATTCGTGTAATGTCCGGCGAGACGGCAGTCTGTGAACAATTTTTCGGTATATCCGCGGGACAAACCGAGGACAAGCAGCGTGGTGGGCGGCGGTGTAGGATAACCGCGCAGCCATGCCGAGTTGGTTCCGCTAATGGGTGGCGGCAAATGATACGCAGGGCCCAGGATCTCGATGGCTCCCTGTTCGCCGTAGTTGCCGGTAATGATGCCGAAGCTTGCACGCTGCTCAGGAGGTAGCGAATCACGAATCCCGGCGACGGTCTTGAGTAGATCATCCCAACCAATCTCTTCTCGCAAGTCGCCATTGTTTTTTAGAGCATAGGCCTTGAGCGGGCCACTGTTTGCAAGAGGAATGACGATCGCGATCATGAGCGCGCCGTAAGCGGCGAGGCCCGTAAAAAATACCCCTTCAACGATACACCTGCGCATTTTCGGCAGCGACTGCGCCCATCGCTCGCCCACAACCGCACCCATGGCGATCAGAGAGGCATATGCGGCGCCCAGATAGTAGCCGCGTCCTTTGCCGATGACAAAGAGAGCCAGCGGAATCAGATACATCCAGCCCAGCATGCGATAATGGCGGTCGCGCAAGAAGCAAACCAAGCCAGCGATCCATAACGGCATGGCAAAGAAATTCGTGCAGACGCGGATTTGATCGACAAAAAAGCCGTCAGCGCGCCCCTCGCCCACATCGCGCACGTGAATGTGATGCAGAAAGTGCACCGAGATGAAATCGTGGCGGACCTGCCAGATCAGGTTCGGCAGAAAAATCACAAAAGCGACGCCGATGCCGATCCAAAACCAGATGCTCCCCAAAAACCGGCGCGCACCGGTGAGTAAGACGCCGCCCAGAACTCCGCAGAGCAGAAACGCCATCGCATATTTCGATTGCAGGCCCAATCCGGCGGCAGCACCGATCGCCAGCCACCAACGCGGATTTTCTGTTTTCAACAAGCGGACGACAAAATAAGCGATCAATACCCACCACAAATAGTCGTAGGTCGTGTATTGAAATTCCGTGCCTTCGAAAAGCGAAAGGCCAGACAAGGCCACGGCGAGGGCTGCCGTAATCTGCGCGAGGCGTCCGCCGCCAAGTTCGTAGGCCATTAGGCCAGTCACGAAGATGGCTGTCGTCGTCGCGATGACTGAAAACAATCGCAGTCCGACGAGTGAAAGGCCGAAAATGTGCAAGCCAACGCTGGTCAAAAAAGGGTTCAGCGGCGGATATGGAATGAACCCCCAGTCAAGATGGAGGGCATCGCTCAAGACCTGGAACTCATCGCGATGAAAGCCATAGCGATTGTTGGTGAGCAAATGGAGCAGTGCCACGGTTCCGGCGATGCCAAGCAGTGCGATAATTTCGGGCGTAATGCGGGTTCGTTCTCGGAGCCTGTTCATCGTCTTTGGTTCTTTTACGCACCGACCAGCATCAAAGTTCCGTATCGCTATCCCTCGCGAAATACGCTTGTACACTATCTCACATGCCTGAGCTCCCGGAAGTAGAAACCATCGCTCGCGGACTGGCCAAGCGGGTCACTGGAGACGTGATTGAATCGGTCTGGCTGGGCTCGAAGCCAGAGCCGCTCAAGTCTCCAGCAAAGGAGATTGCTCGGGTGCTCGAAGGCAGCCGGATTGCTGGAGTTCGGCGAGTTGGCAAACATATTGTTTTCGATTTAGAACGTGTTGCACGGACGCCGTCTATTGCAAAAAGCACCGCGAAAAAGTCTGCGGGCAAGAGTGCCCGTCCTGTGCAAGACGAAAAAGCCCAATGGGTTGTTCACCTCGGCATGACCGGACGCATGTTGGTGATGGACCCAGCCGAAGAACTCGCTAAGCACACTCATGCAGTGGCAACGTTCAAATCAGGCAGGGAACTGCGCTTTGTCGATCCACGCCGGTTGGGCCGTTTGAGCGTGGCATCCGGCTTTGAACCCGGTGGCAAGGAACCGTTGGATATTTCTCTCGAAGATTTCATTCCGCTGTTTCGCGGCCGCAAGACGCCGATCAAGAGCGCATTGCTCAATCAGAAGCTCCTCCGCGGCGTGGGCAACATCTATGCTGACGAATCCTTGTTTCGTGCAGGCATTCGCCCTAAGCGAAAAGCGTCTTCGCTTACGAACGACAACTTGTCGAGGCTGCATCCGGCGATTCAGGAAGTCTTGCGTGAGGCGATTGCTCTGGGCGGCTCAACGGTTTCCGATTACGTGGATTCGGACGGCGAAGAAGGATTTTTTCAATTGCAACACCGCGTCTATGGTCGCGAAGGCGAGCGATGCCAGGTGTGTAAGACGCCGATTAAGCGCGTGGTCATTGCCGGCCGAAGCAGTCACTATTGCCCGAAGTGCCAGAAGTGAGAGATCTGCCGTAGCTAGCTGACTCAGGTTTTAGAAGCGTCTCGCTTGCAATCGCTTCCAGAAAATCATGGCGATAACAAGCAAAAGGAAAGATGCCATTATGTCGCCGCGATGAAGCGCTTGCGGGGCCATGGAAAGTGCAAGTCCCGCCAAACAAACTAGGATCAGGTTGAATAGGGCAAAAGGATTCTTCATACGAGGCTCCTCATGGCATTCTAGCAGCCCATGCCGAATTCATATTCGCGCGTTACTTCTTCGGCGGGTTTCACCTTCTCGCGGCCTTCAGACTTGCGACTTCTTTCAGCGTCAACTGCCGGTATTTTCCTGTATGAACGTCCAACTCCAGAGGGCCGTAACGCACGCGTTTAATTTTTTCCACGTGATGGCCAATCTCTTCGAACATGCGCCGGATCTGGCGATTTTTTCCCTCGATCAGCGTGACTTCGTACCAGGGATTTGCCGCTTCGCGAATTATTTTGATTTGTGCCGGAGCCGTCCGCACTCTCTTCCCAGCGCGCTCGGTGGAAATGGTAAGGCCTTCGCGCAAGCGATCGAGGTGATCGTTCGCAGGCGTTCCCGAAACTTTGACCATGTAAGTCTTGGGCACGTGCGACGCGGCCTTCATCAAATAATTCGCGAACTCACCGTCGTTAGTTAATAGGAGCAAGCCTTCGCTGGCGTAGTCGAGCCGTCCCACCGGATAGACACGTGCCTTGACGCCGCGGAGCAAATCCATAACCGTGGGACGCTTTTCCGGATCGTTCAAAGTCGTGACGTAGCCCTTAGGCTTGTTCATCAAGAGGTAGATATGCCGCTCCGCGCCGTGCAGTAGCTTGCCATTGACTCGAATGTGGTCATGTTCGGGGTCAGCTTTGGTGCCGAGCTCGGTGACAACCTGGCCGTTCACAGAAACCAAACCTCCGGTGATAAGCTCCTCGGATTTGCGTCGTGAGGCTATTCCGGCTGCGGCGATAATCTTTTGCAGGCGCTCAGTGGGCATAAGGAGGTGCCCTAGCTCTCCGACTCTTGCGTTTCGTCGGCAGAAGAACTGGAAGTAGAAGTGGAAGCAGGACTCGACGCGACGACGTGAATTTCTTTGCGGAGCTCGTAGCCTTCGATGTGCTCGTCATCTTCGGTAGCCACTTCTTCCGAGGATTCCGCCGAGGGCACGCCAGTCGCATCGGGGACGCCCCCGTCCAGAGGAAGGAGATCGCTTTCAAACGATTCCGAAACGAGCTTTTCAAACTCTTCCATGCTGGGGAGTTCATTGACGTCTTTTAACCCGAAGCGCAACAAAAATTCCTTCGTCGTCTTGTAAAGTATCGGACGTCCAATCACTTGTTTGCGGCCCGCCGTCGTGATGAGTTTGCGATCCAGCAGAGTAGCGATTACGCCGCCAGAATCTACGCCGCGAATGTCGCTGATTTCAGGGACGGTGGCTGGCTGCTTATAGGCAATTACAGCCAGCGTTTCCAGCGCCGGCAGTGAAAGCCGGATCGGTGGCTTCAAGCTTTTCGCAAAAGCACGCACCACGTCATGCTGCTCCGGCTTCGTGGACATGCGATAGCCGCCGGCCACTTCACGAATCTCCACGCCGTGCGCCGGGCTCGCATATTCGGCAATCAATTCATTGATCGCAGCGCGGACGCGAGACTTCGCATCATCGCTGCCGTCTTTTTCTTTACCCTTGCTGGCCTCGTCCTTGCCGACCTCGAGGATTGCCGGCTCTTTCGTCAATTGCGTCAGTTGATCGAGCGTGATCGGCATCTCTGCCGCATAAATAATCGCTTCGAGTTTTGCTTTGAGGCTCATAGAGTTAATTGCCGGTAGCGAGTCCTGAGTTGCCAGAAGTTTATCTCCAATCATCGCGCACCGCGGCTTGTTCCGCCATAACGGCTTCAAATCCCTCATGTTTACGCAACAAAATCTCGCCAAACATTCGATCTTGTTTTAATTGAATTGCCTGCAAGCGCACCAGTTCAAGCAGGGCCAGAAACATGCAAACCAGGGCCTGTCTTGATTCGATATTGCGCAGCATCTGCTTCAAACGCACCGGACGGTCTTCAAACGACAAACGCCGCTTCAAGAACTCAATCATTTGCCCGACCGTGACAGTTTCTTCATCTACTTGAATCATCGGTCTTTCGCGTGCACGATCGAGAATCTGCTGGAATGTCTTGACCAGATCAATCACATCCGCAGCGAGTTCAGGCTCGGTGCCTTCGTCGTTGATGAATTCCTTCAGCGCCGGATTCGACAAGACCGCATCTTCAATTTGCTGCTTTTGCAAAAGCATTTGCGCCGCGGATTTGAATTTCTCGTGCTCAATCAGCCGGTTCACCAGCTCCGATCGTGGATCATCCTGCGCTTCCGAAGCAACCGCAGGGTCACGCGGCAACAGCATTTTCGATTTGATGTGAATCAGCACAGCCGCCATATAAATAAATTCGGCGGCAACGTTTACATCGAGCTCTTTCAGTTTTTCAACATATGTCAGATACTGCGCCGTAATCTTTGCGATAGGAATGTCATAGATGTCAATGTCCTGTTTGCGAATCAGGTCGAGCAGTAGATCCAGCGGGCCCTCGTAAACCAAGCCGACGCTGACCGCAAAAGGAAAGTCGCTCTCCGCCTGCTTTTTCGGGGCGACTTCTGCGGCCGCCAATTTGATGACTTCAGCCATTTTCGAGGAATGCTACTTTGGCGGCGCGAGCGACATGTGCATGGACTCACGAACTTCGGCCATGGTCGCGTTCGCTACTTCCCGCGCCTTTGCCGAGCCAGCTTCTAGGATATCCCAGGCGAGGCGCGGATTCTCCTCATATTTCTTGCGGCGCTCCTGCATGGGGTTAAGAATCTTCACCAGGCTGTCGGCAGCCCAGCTTTTGCACTCAATGCAGCCAATTCCGGCAGAACGGCAGCCTTCGTTTACCTTGGCCATCGTCGCTTGGTCACTGAAGATTTTGTGCAGATCGCCCACCGGGCAGACATCCGGGTTGCCGGGATCGGTACGCCGAACGCGCGCCGGATCGGTCACCATGGTCTTAAGCTTTTGTCGCACCACCGGCTCAGAGTCGGAGAGCATGATTGTGTTTCCATAAGACTTCGACATCTTGCGTCCGTCAGTGCCCGGAAGCTTCGGAGTTTTCGTCAGTAATGGCTGCGGTTCGGGAAGAACTTCTTTGCCGTTAATCTTGTAGAACTGGTTGAAGCGCCGGGCCACTTCACGCGTCAACTCGATGTGTGCGACCTGATCTTCGCCGACCGGAACGAAATCGCCCTTATAGATCAGAATGTCGGCGGCTTGCAGCAGGGGATAGCCCAGAAATCCGTAAGTTCCCAAATCTTTCTCTGTGATGTTCTCGCGTTGTTCTTTATAAGTAGGCACGCGCTCCAGCCAGCCTAGCGGTGTGATCATCGAAAAAAGTAAATGCAACTCCGCATGTTGCGGTATGTGCGATTGGATGAACATCGTGCAGCGCTCGGGATCGAGCCCGGCAGCGAGCCAATCAATCGCAACATCCAGTGAATTCTGTTTCACGCGTGAGGTATCGGCATAATCGGTGGTCAGGGCGTGCCAATCGGCGACAAAAAAGAAACACTCGTACTGGTCTTGCATCTTGACCCAGTTTTCGAGCGCGCCAACAAAGTTGCCCAGATGCAGCTTGCCCGTCGAGCGCATGCCGCTGAGAACGCGTTTTCGTGTGGAAGATGAGGGCATCAGATTCCCAGGACCGCAGCATCAAAGATGCCAATCACCGGATAGATCAACCGGCCCAGCAGTCCACCGCCGAGAAACACCAGCGCCATCAACATGAACATGCCCGCCGCATCGTAAATCCGCAGGAGATTAGCGGGCAGGAAATGCCGCAGCACGTGGCTACCATCGAGAGGCGGCACTGGAATGAGATTGAAAACTCCCAACACCACATTGATGATCATGAATTGATAGAGCAAAAGGCACGTCGGCACGAGAGCCGAATCCGATTGCAGCGAAACGAATCCTTGCGGGATGCCGTAAACAATCTGCGCTCCCGCCGCCGATGAATGCTTGATAACGATCAGCAAAATCACCGCGACAGTAGCAACCACAAAATTGCTAATTGGCCCGACGACCGATGTAAGCACATCGTCGAGCACTGGATTCTTGAAATTCCTTGGATTCACCGGCGTCGGCTTTGCCCAGCCGATGACCGGAAAATGGGCGAAAGCCGCAATCAGCGGCAGCAAAACCGTTCCCACCGGATCAATATGCTTGATGGGATTCAGCGTAATCCGGCCCAACATGCGCGCAGTCGGATCGCCGCGCAGATTTGCCATCCACGCGTGTGCGGACTCATGCACGCTGATCGCAAACACAAATGCGATCAACTGAAACAAAATATTGACGTGTTGCAGCGTCATTTTGGGCTGATTTCGATACTAACATGTCCAATCCGAGGCACTTGCGGCGCCCGTCCGCGCGCGAACAGAGGATTTCCGCGTCGTAGCTACTTCTTCTCGAACGCCCGTTTCACTTCTTCCGGCGCAATTGATTTGACTTTCAACGGCTTTGCCGGAACTCCGCCTACGATCATGTAAGGCGCGACATCTTTGGCGGCGACGCCGATGGACCCGACCATGCCGTGCTCGCCAACTTTGACGCCGCTCATCACGGTCGCGTGATAAGTAATTCGCGCCCGCGGTCCGATCTCGGTTGTTTCGTTGCTCACGATCATGCCGTCGTTCAAATCATGCGCGTGCGAATAGATATTTGCGTAATCCGAAACCGAGGACCCTTCGTGAATAATGATCTCCCCGCGATCGTCGAGCAGAACATATTTATGGATGGTGCAGTTGTCTTCGACTGTCAGGTTATATCCATAAGACACTTCCACTCCGTGAAATATTTTCACGTTCTTACCAACATGCTTGAAGATGTGCTTCGCAAGCATGTTGCGGACGCGGAATCCGAGCCAGTGATTCAAGCCCGCCGGAGAACGATCAAACATCATCCAGAACCAGATAAGCGGTTTGCGTTCCGCGTATTTGGCGCCATCCACATCGCCGTAGTATTCGGGCTCTAAAGACGCGTTGCGCGGGTCGAACGAATGAATCATCGTCTGGGCGGCGAGACCAACATTCGCAGCCGGCGTCGAATAAGGCTGACCGATATAGAGTTCATGCAAAGTATTGCGCACGATTTCGCTGCGATGGTTGGCGTCAGTATTCGCAAATGCTTTGTCTAAAAATTCAATCCAGCCAAGGAAAGCTTTTTCCGCCGCCGGCGTTGGCGCGATGTTGCGGTATTCGTATCGGGGCATGAGTGCGCTCGTTTCTAAAAATGCAGCTTGAAGATAGCACAATGGGTGTTGCAAAGACCAAGACGGCTCAACCGCCAGGCGTCAGTCTTTTACTCCGCCATGGCGAATAATCTCTGACCAGTTTCCGGCAATTTGCAAGTTTTTCGTTTTCGCGCCAATGGGGGTAGGTTGCGGCGGTTCGATACCGACCGTGTGTGCTGCGGCGGCCAGTTGTTGGGGCTGCGCTTCGCCATGGAGAAGGAATCCGTAGCCAGTCAACGAAACCCAGCCCTGCACGTTCATCGCAGTCGGCTTTCCCAACGGCATGCGAAATGGCCCGATTTCCAAGCGCGATTCCAAGTTGGTAACTTCATTCTGCGCGAGAGCATTCTTTGTTGCTTTGTTCGCATCATTCGCAAAGACAAACGGCACACTACCCAGCGCCAGGTCCGTATCTCCAGATTTTGAAATCAGCCGGAACTGATTGGTCGTCCCTCCACCTTGCCATATCGTTCTGTATGGTACGCCCTCGCAGCGGACGGCAAAGTGGGCGTCCGTCGTGCCTTCAGCCTGCAAGTCGCCGGGAATATTATGCTTCGCATGCACCGCTAACGCCACTACGGATTCAAGCGGCAATCCTTGCGCCGTTAGCGCCAGATCGCATTGCCGTGGCCCAAGCAAATTCGCAACATTTCCGGTTACGGAAATTTCACCGGTGCCGACGGGCGCTTCGCAATCGATATCGGAAAGGGAATGATCGGAGGAACTGTATGTCGCCTTGCAGTTGGCCGCGAGCCGCAATTCGCCGCCGCTCAAAATGTCGAAGCGGCGAAAATCGCGGACCGAAACAGTCGAAGCCACTTTCAGATTTCTCGGAATACCCGAAAGGTTGACGTTCAATTGCACCGTTCCCCGCCAGCCCGAGTCATGGCCGTGAATCAATTTCGTGAACTGGCCGAACTGCGCCCGGCCCCATTGCGCCCGAAACTGTAGTGGAGTCTCACGCAATGACGCGGCGCGTTGCCATAGACCATTGATTGTCAGGACGCCCGTGTCGCTCACGTTCTGGTCGGTGCGCAAAGGCACAGCTTGTAGCCGCATCCCCCATGAATTTTCGGAATCTTGCCAGAGCGAAAAATCCGCATCGGTGAGTGAATAGGGCGTTTTCTCCTGGCCCAGCTTGCAATTAATCCGCCCCTGGCTGGCCTCTATGTAGGGGAATCCAGGCCGCCTTTCGCTGCGCGGCTTGCTCGTTGGCGCGGCTGGAATCTGCGCGTTTCGTTGAAGTAGATCTTCTATATTCCACACTCCGTCATTGTTGCGCACCAGATTCAAGCTCGGTTCCGATAGGCTAAGCCGTGAAATTTCCAAGCGGCCGCGCAAAAGGGAAGTGAGGCGCAATGCGGCCGTAACTTCGGGGGACCGCAACATCGGTTCCACCCCGAACGCCGGATTGTCGGTCACAACAAAATTCTCC
>JBEKTR010000108.1:0-11418 GCA_049515835.1 Terriglobales bacterium | reverse complement strand
GCTTTCCACGGGGAATGGGTTAAAGCGGGCCTAACATTTTCGGCTCGTACCCGCTCCAGCATCTCGATAGCCGCCCGTTGATCAGAAGCGCTCGAGATTGCATAGCGGCGAAACATCAATGAAAAGTCTCTCGATACGCTTCGTAGAATGGCAGGAAATGCGTCATTCTGCGTCTAGGGGCGCGAGGTGACGCATGGAGCGAGCAAAGGGGGGATCCAAAGGCCTTGAGGCCCTGTAACGCTTGCGGAAAAGAATTCCTCATGAAACGTCATTGGCAGAATCACTGTAGTGGGCGTTGCCGACAACGAGCCTATATTCGGAGACAGGCCGTTACCACGCGGTCCTACTACGGTGCCTGAGCGGGAAAAAGTGCCCGCGTCCGGGGAATCCGATTCGTTGATTTGGGTCAATGAGTGAAAAGGCGATTTTTCAGAAACACTGTCTATACGCTTCAGAGACTCACCCGAAAAGAGAAGTTGTTCGCCCGCCGGCTTCCGATCCCGCGAGACTAAATACAACAAAGAGTGTTATCGGATGTAGCATGGATTGAGAATCTCTTTTCGGATGCTGAACTGTGTCAACTCGGTGTGTTAAAAGAAGTGCCATGACGACTTCGCCTTTGTCTATCAACAGTAACGTGCCCCTGCGAATCGTTGTTTGGCTGGGGGTCGCTTTGTCAGTACCTGCCGCGCACGGGCAGGTTAGCTTCAAGAGCTTGCCCGCAGTACCTCTATGCGGTGGGGAAGTCTATGCCACCGCGGTAGGGGACTTCGATGGAAATGGTGTTCCCGATGTCGCGGCGGTCGATATTGGTGGTAATACCAACAGCCTATGCGTTCTGGTTAACGATGGCACAGGCGCATTGAGGTTGGCATACTCCTACGTGGTTGACGCGATACCCGAAGCGATTGCTACCGCCGATCTGAATGGAGACGGCAGCCTCGACCTGGTCGTTCCGAGCGTCGATCCGATTTCCGGGGACTGGGGCTACAGCGTTCTGTTGGGCAATGGTGATGGCAGCTTCCAATCGCCCGCCTTTTACGCTCAGAGCGTCTTTGGGCTAGAGCTCTCCGGTATAGTGATTGCCGATTTCAATGGCGACGGTAAGCCAGATCTCGCGGTCGCCACCGGATCGGGGGTTGCTGTGCTGTTCGGAAAGGGTGATGGGACGTTCGGTTCGGCAGCCTATTTTTCTCCCGGAGTCGGGAACTCTATCGTCAGCGCCGATTTCAATGGCGATGGCAAATTGGACATCGCGGTCGGAGGATTGTATGGAAATAATGACGCGGCTATCTTGCTCGGTAACGGTGATGGCACCTTCCAGCCTGCGGTCCCACTTGTGAATTCTTCCTTACAAAACGTCCTTACGGCGGATTTAAACGGGGACGGCAAAGCTGATGTCGTCAACGGCTCACAGGCGTTCTTGGGAAATGGCGACGATACATTTAACGCTCCGGTACAAATAGGTCAACTCATTGAGGGCCCGTACGTTCAGGTTTTGAGCGACATTAACGGCGACGGAAAGCCAGACGCAATTGGAGGGAGGCAACAGTCCTCTCAATATTGCGATATGGGGCTGTTCCTCGGAAACGGAGACGGGACATTCGGATCTTACGTATTTGTGTTGCAGGCGCTTTCTTCCGTTGGCACGCCGATTTGCCCGCCTTACGCGTCAATTGAACAGGGGGTGGATCTGAATGGTGACGGTAAGCCGGATCTGCTCGTCATGGATGCCGGTAGCCTGCTGGTGCTTATTAACACTACTGTTTCGGTCCCATTGGCCACCTTATCACCTTCCTCCTTGACGTTTGCTTCACAGACAGTCGAAACGACGAGCAATCCTACGCCGGTGATGCTGACTAATCCCGGCGCGGCGAACTTGATGGTGAGCAGTGTGACTTTCAGCGGTGTGAATGCTGGAGAGTTCCAACAGACCAACAACTGCAACACGGTTCAACCGTTGGCGAGTTGCACGATCAACGTGACGTTCATCCCATCGACGATAGGAAATGCCTCAGCGAGCTTGATGGTGACCGATAATGCAAGTGGGAGTCCGCAGGCGGTTGCACTTTCGGGAACGGCGGTTTCTTCTACGACGCCGCAGTTTACGTTTTATTACAACGGGAGTGGGCTGCAGATTATCGCTCCGGGAGGGACGGCGAGCTATGGGCTTTTCGTGCTTAGTTCCGTGTGGACCGGCTCCGTAAGCCTCACGTGCAGCGGCGCGCCCAAAGGCGCTGTCTGTACCGTTCCTTCCTCCGTCACAGTTGGTACGGGATCAGCTACTCTTGTGAATATGTCAGTGACGACGACGGCAGCGGGCGCAGCGGTTGTGCATTCGAAACGTGGCGTATGGATGCTTACGCTCGGGGTATTGGGATTTGTGTTGCTGCCGGTGTCGAAGAAGCGGTCGCCCTTTGTGAAATATCTTAACGTATTGCCTTTGGCTCTAGTGATGATGCTGGGTGGGTGCGGCGGCGGAGGGTCGGGATCAGAGGCAGGAGGCGGGGGTAGCGGAACGCCAGCGGGGACGTATTCGTTGACCGTGACGGCAACTGCCACGGGAGCGTCGCCACAGTCCATAACTCTGGAACTAGTTGTCCAATAGAGAGGGCGACGAAAACAGTAAACAGACCACGATTGCCTACGATTCGATGTGGCCCACACGACGTTAAATATCCCGACAGCGGTGAGACCAAGTCAACATATAACATCACTTCTGGGCCGTCTAATATTCAGGTCAACCGGTTAATCAGTACGGGGACATGGCTTGCGCCCCAAACGAATCCAGGTGGCAGCACCGGCTGTAACCAGAACACCCAACTTGCACCAAGCGATCAGAATCGCTTAACCAGAGTGCGGATGGAAGGGTAGCGACAGAGGGGCATCTCGGCTAAATAGAACAACCATGTCCAACCAAGAACCAAAACTACGCACTTGACTCCGACCGGCCTTCTCATGGAAGGCGTTTTCGCTCGTCTACCCTCGATGGGTGAAAAGGCGATTTTTCGCCAACTGACGATGGGCAGCACAGGCCATTAGTCTCTATCGAACGACCGGACACTGATATATGATTCTCCCGCGTTCTGGAGGAGTCATGCCACGAGTCGCAGGCCATCACAATTTTCGAGAAGTCATCGGTTCTGAATTTGCACGCGGGAGAAGACTTTCCCTGTTGTTAGCGATCTGTGCCGCGACGACGATTGTTGCGCATGGGCAGGCGTTTGACGCGCTTATATTTTAGCGGGATGGATGGTGCATTTCCGGTAGGTATGTCCTTTGCCCAGAGTAAGGACGGGAATTTCTATGGGACCACTAGTAGTGGAGGAATTTAGGGAAGCGGAACAGTTTTCAGTACCACATCGAAAGGCACCCTGGAGTCTTATAGCTTTTGCGCCCAGTCTGGTTGTCCGGACGGCATCAACCCACAACCGCCGCTCATGTTGGCTACGGACGACAACTTCTACGGGACGATAGACGGGGCGGGTTCGGAAAGTTATGGTGATTCGCCACTTTTCGGCGACGCTGAAACTTCCTAATCTAACAGGCCGAAAACTACTACCGGAGGCAGGTTTGACAACCTTCCCTCCCGCCACGTAATTTCAAAACTTCTGCACTCTTTATTCGTCCAAGCTCGTGGAGGCTTCATGAAATCCTGCCGACTGGCATTTTTCGCGGTCCTCATTGCCGCAGCTACTCTTAGCACCGCGCAAGACCTTGCATCCTTTGAAAAGCGCATCACCATAAAAAAGCTGCCGAACGGACTGACCGTTTTAGTTTGTGAGCGCCCCGAAGCGCCGGTGTTTTCATTCTTCACGCAAGTGGATGTCGGCTCGGTACAAGACCCGCAGGGCGAAACTGGGCTCGCGCACATGTTCGAGCACATGGCCTTCAAAGGGACGGACAAGATCGGCACGAAAAACTATCCCGCAGAAAAAACCGCGCTCGAAAAAGTAGAAAAAAATTATGCTCAATACGTTTACGAGCGCGACAAGCGCGTCGGCCGCGACGATCAAAAAGTGAAAAATTTGGAAGCCGCGTGGAAGGCCGCCATAAAAGACGCCCAGCAGTACGTAATCCCCAACCAGTTTCCGCAAATCATTGAGAGCAACGGCGGTGAAGGCATGAACGCCAGCACCAGCTATGACCAGACCGAATATTTCTATTCCTTCCCGGAAAATCGGCTGGAGCTATGGGCTTATTTGGAATCAGAGCGCTTTCTACATCCGGTGCTGCGCGAATTTTATACGGAGCGCAATGTCGTGATTGAAGAACGCCGCATGCGCACTGACAGCAATCCGATTGGTCGTTTGCTCGAACAATTCACGACGGCGGCATTTCAGGCACACCCATATCATCGCCCCACCATCGGCTGGATGCCCGACCTCAACACGTTTTCCGCCACTGACGCCGCGAATTTTTTCAGCAAGTACTACATTCCTTCGAATATGGTCGTCGCCGTCGTCGGAGATGTAAGAGCTTCTACAACCGTGCCGCTTCTCGAAAAATATTTTGGCCGCATCCCTTCGCGCGAAAAGCCTGATGAACGCACTACCACCGAGCCGCCGCAAAACGCCGAGCGCCGCGTCGTTTTACATGAGCAATCGCAGCCACTTTACCTCGAGGGCTACCATCGTCCTGACTTTCGCAGCGCCGATGACGCGATTTATGACGCCATTGCTGATTTAATGTCGAATGGCCGCACTTCCCGTCTCTACCGTTCGCTGGTACGGGACAAGAAGATCGCATCAGATTCCGCGGGATTTACAGGCCTGCCCGGCAACAAATATCCTCATCTCTTTGCTTTCTACGCCTTCCCCATGCCCGGCCACACAACTCAAGAGATGGCGGACGCGATTCACGTCGAGATTGAGCGTTTAAAGAACGAAGACGTTAGTGACGACGAATTGAAGATGATCAAGACGCGCGCCAAAGCGAATTTATTGCGCAGCCTGGGAAACAATGAAGGACTGGCCTCAGAGTTGACGCTGTTTCAAACCCGCTACGGCGACTGGCGTGAGCTCTTCCACGCGGTCGATCGCATTGATAAAGTTTCAAAAGCCGATATTCGCCGCGTCGCTAACGAAACTTTCGTCGCCACGAACCGCACCGTCGGCATTATCGAAACGGCCACTCCTGCAAAAGCGGATAGCACGCAAGGAGGTGCGCAATGAAAAAACTTCTCATCTCCTTTTCGTTTGCCGCTTCCCTCCTTCTGGCGTCTCTAGCGGTTCCTTATGCTGGCGCACAGGCCCCAAATTCGCCAAAAACTAGCTCGCCAAAAACGCCTTCGCAGAAAACCGATTCGCTAAGAGCCGACTGGCAAAAAATTCCCATTCCTCCGCTCCCAGCTTTCCATCCTCAGCAACCCAGGCGAATCGATCTGCCCAACGGCATGATCATCTTCCTTCAGGAAGATCACGAACTGCCGCTGATTGACGGCAGCATGCGCATTCGCGGCGGCTCCATCAGCGAACAGGCCAATAAAGCCGGCCTGCTCGATATTTACAGCGAAGTCTGGCGCACCGGCGGGACCAAGTCCCAAACTGGCGATCAGCTCGACGATTTTCTCGAAGCCCGCGCCGCCAAGGTCGAAACCAACGACGCGGCCGACTCGACCACCATCTCCTTCTCTTGCTTGAAAGAAGATTTCGACGACGTTTTCTCCGTTTTCAACCAACTGCTGCGCCAGCCTGAGTTCCGCGCCGAGAAGCTAGATCTCGCGCAAAAAGAGATGAATGATGCCATCTCGCGCCGCAATGACGACGCCAGCGGCATCGCGCAGCGCGAGTCCGCCAAGCTCGCCTACGGCGCGGACAACCCTTATGTCCGTCAACCCGAGTATGCGACTGTCGCCGCCATCACCCGCGAAGATCTAGTCAACTGGCATAACGCACATGTCTATCCCAACCGCATTATTCTGGGCATTGTCGGCGACTTCGATTCCGCCGCCATGGAAACCAAACTGCGTGCCGCTTTTGGCGATTGGGCCAAGGGACCTGATTGGCAGAAACCGGAAATTGATTTTCGTGCCGCGAAACCCGGCTACTACTTGATTCCGAAAGACGACGTCAACCAGAGTTCGATTGATATGGTCGAACTGGGTATCCAGCGCGAAAATCCCGACTACTACGCCGCGCAAGTCTTCAATCAAGCCTTCGGCGGAGGCTTCTCTTCCCGCCTGTTCAAAAACATTCGCACCGCGCAAGGCCTTGCCTATGACGTGGGAGGCGGCATCGGCAGCGCCTTCGACCACCCCGGCGTTGTGCGCTTTGAAATGGCGACCAAGAGCGTGAGCACCGTTCAGGCGATTCAGGCCATCTACAAGGAAATCGACGACCTGCCCACGCATCCCATTACCGACGAGGAAATTAAGAGCGCAAAGGATTCGATTCTCAATACTTTTGTGTTCCGTTTCGATTCCCCCGCGAAGATTCTTTCCGAACAGATGACCTACGCCTTCTACGGCTTCCCCGCCGACTATCTCGACCGCTACCGTTCCGCGATCGAGAAGGTCACAAAAGAACAGGTCGCGCAAGCAGCCGCCAAGTACGTGCACAAAGATCAACTCGCGGTTCTAGTAGTCGGCAACACTGCTGATTTCGATAAGCCGCTCTCCACGCTCGGCTCGGTCACGAACGTTGATATCACCATCCCTCCGCCTGCAAGTACCGCGCCCGAACAAAAAGCCCCAGCGGCTTCCAATCCTGAAGGCAAAGCTCTCGCGCTCAAAGTTGCGCAAGCTCTGGGTGGCCTCGACAAAATCAAGACGGTGAAGTCAGTCCGCACCGTTCTCGCGGAAAACGAGATGAATGGCTCGCCTGTGCCCATTGACGTCACTATCGTTTATCCCGACAAAATGCACGTCAGCATTCCCATCGCAACCGGCACCATAACCGTGATCGTCACTCCGACACTTGGCATGATGTCTGCCGAAAACGGCGGCACGCGGGACTTGGGCGCCGACCAGAAAAAAGAAAATTCCGAGCAGATTCGCCGCGATTTGCTCTTCCTCGCTCAGCACGCTGACGATCCTTCATTTGTTTTTGCCGCTGCCGGCACAGAGAAAATTGGCGACGGGGGCACTAATATTGACGCTGCCATTGTTGACGTCTCCGGCGCAGGTGTGAACATGCGCTGGTACGTCAATCCTGCAACCGGCCGGGTTTTGCGCGAGACCTACGTTGGCATGGGCCAGTCCGGCACATTCCAGGGAGAAACTGATTTTTCCGACTGGACCACGACCAACGGCATCACGCTGCCTGCAACCCACATGAACAAGCAGGACGGCAAGGAGTCGAGCACAGTGAAGACGACTTCCATCGAGTTCAATCCAACGATTGATCCTAAGTTGTTCGAGAAACCGGCGGCTAACTCGAAACCAGCACAATAAAGCAATCGCGTAGGGATGGACGCGGCGCTTCTGGCTCCGACGTCGGCCCAATCACTATCGCCCACTCCGCCTATAATGTCTGTTCCGATGAGTACGCCCAAACCATCTTTCTTGGAACGCCTCGACGGCGTTTGGCAGCGCATCACCGACGGCCTTGAAATTGGTCAATTGTGGAAGCAGTTCCACACCGACGCCCGCGCCAGCTTCCGCCTCTACCAGCGGGATTCGCAAATCCAGGCCGCACAGGAGACGCGCCCTCGCGGCGGATGGCAGACAGTCAAAGAATTCTGTTGGGCCATCCTCGAAAAGCTCAGTCCCGCCCGCCGCGTTTTGTTGCTGATTGCCGTCTTGCTACTACTGTTCGGCGGCGGTGAATTCAGCCACAAGAATGGAGACGGCGCAATCACTGTCATCACCATACCGCTCCAGTTTTACGGCGGCGCGCTGCTCTTCATCCTGCTCATGCTCGAAGTCGCCGATCGCGTCGTCATGAAACGCGACCTCGAGATCGCCCGCGATATTCAAGGCTGGCTGCTTCCCGCAAGTCCGCCAGCCATTCCAGGACTTTCCATAGCTTTCGCCACCCGCCCCGCCAACACTGTAGCCGGCGATTATTACGACGTTTTCGCCCGCGCCACCGCCGACTCGCCAGATCCGCAAAAGCCAAAAGACCCGCAATTCCTTTTCGCAGTCGCGGACGTCGCCGGCAAAAGTATTCCCGCGGCTCTGCTCATGGCGACTTTTCAGGCGAGCTTGAAAACACTTTCCGCCACGCCGACGTCCCTCACCGATCTGGTTCTGGGCATGAACCGCTACGCCTGCAGCAACAGCCAGAACGGCCGCCGTTTCACTACGGCGTTTCTCGCCCAGTACACTCCTGAAACCCGCCGGTTAACTTTCGTCAATGCGGGACATAACGCTCCGATGCTGCTGCGCGCCAGCGGCACACAAATAATGGAACGTCTTAGCGATGGTGGCTTGCCGCTCGGCATTATGCCGGACGCTGCCTACGAGTCGCGGGAAGTTGAATTGAACCCCGGCGACTGGCTCTTGATTTTTACCGACGGACTCGTGGAAGCCGAAAACCAGCGCCAGGAAGAATTTGGAGAAGTGCGCCTCGCACAGCTCCTGCAATCGAACGCCAATACGAATCCGCAGGACCTTCTGCGCCGCATCATGGTTGACCTGGATTATTTCGTCGGCGCCACGCCACAGCACGATGACGTGACCTGCCTGCTGGTGAAGGCAGCGTGAGGATGGCAATTAAACACTTGGATAAAGGTAACGTTTGTGTTACCATCTGCAAAGATTGATGTCCGAGAATATCTCGATGCCAATGGCCGCAGCCTCAATGCCCAATGGTTCGACGGATTGAATGCGCAGGCAGCGGCCAAGGTTGCAATCGCGGTGACGCGTCTCGCACAAGGTAAGTTTTTTCAGCACGAAGGGAGTCGGATCCGGAGTCTATGAGCACAGAATCGACTTTGGTCCAGGCTACAGAATTTACTTCGGGAAGAGTGCCGACCGCATCGTGATCCTCCTTGGCGGTGGAACCAAGCGACGGCAGCAAGCGGACATCGCCAATGCCATCGCCAGGTGGCGGGATTACAAGAACCGAGCACAATAGGGGAACTTAATATGGCCTTGACTCGTGATTTCAGAGAAACCATCCAGGCACGGGCACAGCATGACCCGGCTTTCCGCAAAGAGCTGCTTCGCGAAGGTATCGAGAGCTTTCTCGCGGGAGACATCGAGACGGGTAAGACCGTGCTGCGTGCTTACATCAATGCCACTGTTGGGTTCACCGAATTGGCAGACGCAATCGACCACTCGCCGAAAAGTCTCATGCGCATGCTGGGGCCATCGGGAAATCCGCACGCCCGCAATCTATTTAAGATCTTCGCTTATTTACAAAAGAAGGAACGCGTTCAATTCAAGGTCCGGGCCGCATCCGCAGTTTGATGGTCTGGCGGTATCCACCGAAAATGTCATTCTGAGCGAAGTAAGGACCTCCTGTTTCCCTGGAATACACAAGACACCCTACTTCATCGCCTCCGCATACATCCGATGAAACGCATGCACTCCAGTTTCCTGTTTCACGCTGTACCGCCCGCGGCTGTAGCTGCGCGAATGCAAATTCTTCTGCACGGTTTCGCAGATGGCGACGTCTTCTCTCTGAATTTGCATGCTGAAATCGACTGACGCCCTCGCCGCCGCGCTGCCCCCACCGTTTCCAGAGAAGTCTTTTTCCGGCAAATACCATTCGAATATCGCCAGCGTCCGCTCGGGCGCGAGCGGCACAATAATATTCAGCGAAATATTGTCGGGATAGCAGTTCAGCATCCAGTTGGGGAAAATCCAGAAGTAATCCGTGGTCAGATCTTCGCGCGATTCCGGGTACCTCCGCGGCGTAGTATCTCCCGCCTGCGCTCCACGAATCGGACTGAATTGACGGACGTGTTTTGCATACGGCTCCACAGCATACGCGTTGTAATCCAGCTCTCGATTCAGCCCCGGATGCACGCTGGGCAGGTGATATCCCTCCAGGTAATTGTCCACGTATGTCTTCCAATTGCATTTCATGTCGTCGACCTTGCGCTCAAAGAGCTTCAGGCCATCCAACGAAAATTTCTGTGCCTGGCGCGGAAGGTCGCCTAGCGCTGGAATCAAGGGCTGCGCCTCGGAATCGAGATTCACGAAAATAAATCCAAACCACTCTTCCGCCCGCACCGGAGCGAGAGAAAAATGCTCGCGGTCAAATTCCTGCAATCCCTCGAATTCCGGCGCCGAAATGAGCTTGCCCTCGAGATCGTAGGTCCAGCCATGGTAGCCACAGCGAAACAGCTTGCGCGATCCACAACCTTCCGCAGGAGGGCCGGCCCGGTGCCGGCAGACGTTGTAGAATCCCCGCAACTCGCCGCCGAGGCCGCGTACCAGCAGCAGCGGCTCGCCGGCTAGCTCCGTCGTAAAGTAGTCGCCCGGCTTGGCTAATTGGTCGCGCTGCCCCACCACTTGCCATGTCCGGCGAAAAATTTGGTCAACTTCCCGGCGGAAGATTTCCAGATCGGTGTAATAGCTGGACGGAAGCGACCACGCCGCGCTGATGTCGGAAGCGATCTCCAAGTCGTCCCTCATACGCGCCGATTGTACTGCACTCGGCTGCATTCACCAGAGGCACTACTCTCACCACCTTGTCATTCCGAGCCATTCGCAGTCGCGTAGCGACGAGAATGCGCGTAGGAATCTGTTTTTTTTCAAAATTACACAAACAGCAGATTCCTACGCACGGGCTCGCTATCGCTTCGCCCGGCTCGGAATGACAAAGGGTATTAAGGTTGTCAAGAACTTACAAAACCGTTGGTCCGTACACCTTGTCATCCCGAGAGCCGTGCTTTTCATCACGGCCGAGGGATCTCGCGCGGAGGGAACATGCTGTCGATCCGCACTCGACCGGGCAGACGGGGGCATCTGCCCCTACATTTCCCCGTTCCAAACTGACACGCTGCGGTATCGAACTGACAAAATCTGGCAATCTTCGCGCGTTTTTGTCGGCCCATCACGCCCGCCAATGGTTACTCATGGCACCGCAAATGCCGAGAATGCAATCACATACAGCCGCCTCGCTGGTGACCTTGGTTACTGGCAGGATTGGCGGGCTAAGTGCGAACATACTGGCCATTCAGCCCTGCTGCTGAGACTAAATCTGATTCACGGAGAAAAGGGATACCACACATGCGGAAACAAAAGGGTTTTTCACTGATCGAGTTGCTCATCGTGGTCGCGATTATTCTGATCATCGCCGCCATCGCCATTCCGAACTTGCTGCGCGCACGTATCGCAGCCAACGAGTCTTCTGCCGCGGCTTCGCTGCGCACCATCGGCACCGCGCAGGTTTCGTACCAGACTTCGTTCCCGACCACCGGCTACGCCGCCCTGCTCGTTAACCTCGGACCCGGCGCTGGCAACACCACTTGCCCCGCGGCTGGCCCGGTTGTGGCTGGCGCTTGCATCATCGACTCCACGCT
>JBEKTR010000107.1:0-11439 GCA_049515835.1 Terriglobales bacterium | reverse complement strand
AGGAGATACGCCGTTCCTGCGGATTAACATTGAGCACTACGCAATCCACTGAATCGCCCGTATTGACGAGTTTAGAAGGATGCTTCATGCGCTTAGACCAGGTCATTTCGCTGACATGGACCAGACCCTCTATCCCCTGCTCCAATTCGACGAATGCGCCGTAGTCGGTGACGCTGATCACGCGTCCGCTCACGTGCGCTCCCACGGGATAGCGCTGCGTGGCGTCCAGCCAGGGGTCGGGCGTGAGCTGTTTGAACCCGAGCGAGACCCGCTGCTTGTCTTTGTCGAATTTCAGAACCTTTACTTGGATCTGATCACCAACATTCACCAAGTCGCGCGGATGCGTAAGACGCCCCCACGACATGTCGGTGATGTGCAGAAGGCCGTCCAAGCCGCCAAGATCCACAAATGCGCCGTACTCCGTTAGGTTCTTCACCACGCCTGTGGTGATGCCACCTTCTTCAAGGTGCTCCAGCACTTTGGCTTTCTTCTCGGTTTGCTCTTCTTCCAACAACTGCTTGCGGGATACGACGATGTTGCCCCGCTTTTTATTGAGCTTTATGACTGCAACTTGAATGACCTGGCCTTTGACATGCTCGAGGTTGCGAACCGGCCGCAAGTCCAACTGAGAGCCGGGCAAAAAAGCGCGCGCGCCGGAAATATCCACTGTTAAGCCGCCCTTTATGCGCTCAACCACAACCGCATCGATCGGAGTCTTGTCGTTATAGGCTTTTTCGATTTCATCCCAGGCCCGCAGACGCTGCGCCTTCTGGAAGGAGAGGTTGATGTAGCCTTCCTCGGTTTGACCCTTTTCGCGCATCACGTCAATTGCGTCACCCGGCTTGAAGCGCGGGTTGCCTTCGTGATCCAGCACTTCGGAGAGAGGCAGCATGCCTTCGGACTTTGCGCCAATATCCACCACGACGTGCGAAGCGGTCAGCTTGAGAACTGTGCCTTTGAGCACGTTATCTTCGCTGGCGGCCTCTTCCGTTTCCGTCGTGAAGTTCTCGAGCGCGGAGGCGAAATCCTCGGTGGTTGCGGAAATCTCCGGGCTGCCGGCTTCTATAGGGGAAATATCATGGGAGTTGGTGGCTGGTTCCATCTCCTGGGTTGCGGTTGCGGAATTCGAGTTGTGAGTGTTTTCGTCGTGCAAGGTCATGGCCTCTCTGCGGTGTTCTCGCACATAGTGCGGGGCGGATTCGGGTCAACTGCGTGGACTGCTGGCGTGAGTCTTAGGTTGTGGTGGGCCCACCCTGGCGGATGAACTCGGACAATCCCAGCGGTCGGACGAAGTAATCGAAACCCGCGTCCAAAGGGAACTTAATGACTATAACAACCGCTCAAGAGCGGTGTCAAACCGGAAAGCAGCCGAAAACGCAAATTTAACACTTAATTCATTCAGCTATCGGCTGAAGCGAGAAAATCCAACAAAACGCAAGGAAACGACTAGCGCTGGGCTTCCTCGAGCAATCCCTGCTCCAGCTTTTCTTGGCATTCGATGCAATGGCGCGTCCAGGGAACGGCTTCCAGCCGCTTGGCGTTGATTTCGTCTCCACATGAGATACATTCGCCAAAATTTCCTTCACGCATGCGAGAAAGCGCGCCGTCTACCATTTGGAGAAGCTGACGGTCGTTATTGCTTTGATGAAACAAAAATTCCTTGTTATATGAATTAGCTGCCTTATCAGCCACATCTTGCGCGGAACCTTCATCCACGCTACGGCCATCTTGCTCCGTTCGCGTCACCATCCGGCGCAATTCTTGCTGCCTCGTTTCCAGCCGTTTTCTGAAATATTCGATCTTCTTCTTGTCCATGGTTAAAGTGCTTTCCGCGCCATTCGGTGCCCTCCAAAAGCACCGGAGAAACCAAAATCATATGCGCTTGAGTTGGATGCGTCAAATAGACAAGAGGATTCCGCAGACACTTTGGTACGGGGTACCACAATAGGAACGAAATCGTTACCGAACTAGGGGGTCGGGCATTTCAGCAAGCGCGTAGCTCATCACCGCTATAGCCGCAGCGCACTCCCTCAATTGCTGGGTGTCGATCTTATCCAGTGTATCTGCGGCTGTGTGGTGATAAGCAAAGTAGGCACGTGTATCCTGCATCAAGCCTAAGACCGGGACGCCGGCGTCAGACATTGGGGCAATGTCAGCTTCAGGGCTGTTTTCCACGAAATGGAGCAAATTTGCTCCGATGGGCTGTAGTAGCGCGGACACCGGCTTGAGCTGATTAAGCGCGGCTGCGCTCATAGCCGCCGTAAAGCCGAACGGATGCCCAGCTCCGGAGTCACTCTCGATGGCAGCGTTATAGTGGTTGAACTCGGAGCGATGGGCTGTGGCATAAGCGTCGTGCCCACGGCCATCCCGCTCTTCATCCATCCAGGAGATGACTCGCAAGGTCCGTTTGGGACGCAAATGCAATGAGTGCAAAACTTCTGCTGTTTCCATTGCGACGGCAACCCCTGCGCCGTCATCCAGCGCGCCCGTTCCCAGGTCCCACGAATCCAAGTGTCCTGAGACGACAACGATTTGCTCCGGATGTTCCGAACCTTTCAAGTCCGCCACGACGTTGTAGCTCTTCACTTCCGGGCCGGTGTGTGTAGTCAATGTCAGATGAAGCCGAACAGTACCTTCCTCGACCAAGCGGGCGATGAGCATGGCATCCTCGGAAGTAATGGCCCCCGTTGGAATGCGGGCGGGCAGGCTGTAACCCGTATGCGGAAGGCGATAATCCGCCGTACCCACGGAGCGGACAAGCGCTGCAACAGCGCCCATTGCCTCCGCAGCTTTCGCACCAGCGACACGATAAGCCACCGCCTCGCCATAGGCCTCGCCAGACAGCCCATTAGCGGCTTTTTGTAGGTCTACAGGAAAATCAAACAACACAATTTTGCCCTCGACTTTTTTGCGGTCCAGCGAGCGCAACTCGGCGAAGGTGTGGACGACGATTACATCTGCTGTGATTCCTGATTCCGGCGTCGGGTTATTGCCGCCCAGCGCGGTCACCACAATTTTCTGCGTTGTGCCTGCCGTCGCTCCCGGCCAAGCCACCAACTCCGCCAAGTCCGTGCCTCGTTGCCAACTCCGAACCAGCACCTCTTCCAGGTGAACGTCGAGTCCCAGCTTGCGCAGTTCGCCGGCGACATACTCGACAGCAGCCAATGACTGAGGAGACCCAGCGGGCCTTGGCCCCATATGGTCACTGAGGTATGCGACCTGGGTGTAAGCATAGTCATCCCGCAATGCCGCATCGCGAACAGCGACCAGAGAGTCTTTCAATTGCGGAGACAAATCGGGGCCAGTTTGTGCGGGACTCTGAGACGATGCAAGGGGGGCGATCGCGAGTAGGACGACGCAAATTTTGAGGCGCATGCACGACCAGTGTATCGACAAAACGATGGTTGTGGTGGGAACGCCTCAGCTGAAGTCTGGACCGGCACCTTGAAAGATTTATGGCAAAACAATCGGCCCCATTTCTGGGGCCGCTGCTCAAAAGAGGCAAAGGGTGGGCAATTTAGGGTAGGCGATGCGAGGCGCCATTCCGGCTGAAGGAATGGCCAAGGGCGAGTTTTAGAACATAAAGATCGAGGGTCATTCTTGCGGTACGGCCTCTTTCACTTGCACGGTATATGAGCATTTGCCCAGCCAAAACGCCGCTCTGGCGAACTACAGGACGCTCTGTATAACTCATTGATTTTTAAGCGGATGAAGATTGTCATCCGACATTAACGACAAGTTCATTTTCGGGAGGGTTGCAGGAAAGTGCACTTTCGATGAAAGCCTCGGGGAATTTTCCCTAAAGGCATCGGTCGCTGAATACCTCAGCTGTAAAGGCCTGAATGCGCGCCCCCAGCTTCCATGCATCCGTCGGAAGCCCGGCTTTCCGGCAGGTTTGCTCAAGAAATGTGAGCCGATCCCAGCCATGTTCAGTAGCTACTTGGGGTAGCAATAGCCCCCGGTGGTTGCCTTGGCTGACGACTAAGCCGTACAGCCCAATCTCGACCTGATCTGGGCGAATTTCAAACAGCGGAGACAGTATGCTCAGCGACACTTCCAATTCGGGGGCCTCCTCGCGGCGTACCGGCGTAAAACGCGTGTCTTCGAAAGCTGCGGCTCGTGCGGTCTCCGCGACGGTGCGATAAAGGGAAAACGCTGGCACTATATGGCCAACACAACCGCGTAGCGAGCTATGTAAGTAAAGCGTGGTGAAAGCTCCGCGTGGTTGCGCGAGTTGAGGCAAGGGAGGCGTGAGGTCAACTTCGCGATGGTCGAAAGCGGAATTGATAGCCTCATGAGCGACCGCGAGCAACAACCGGCGCGCCTCTGCGTCAAATTCGGGGGCTGAGATGGCCGTACTGGATGCCCTAGAGAATTCGTCGTGGGAGTGATCTTTAGGTGGCAGCGACATTGCGTTTCCTTCGCCGGCTGAGAACGAAGGCGCGTTTACGGCTGCGCACGACCTGCCGGTCGATCTTCGACCAGAAAGCCACAAAATAATCACCCGCCGAAAACAACGAGAGCAGAATCATGATCCAGATCGAAAACACCGCAATCCAATGCACCGGCAAATAATAACTGCCGTAGATGGGTATCTGCTTCCAGCGATGGTCGAGGACTACTGCTACGACGGAGACGATCTGAACCAGCATTTTGGATTTGCCGAGATTGCTAGCCTCCAGCGTGAAACCCTCATTGGCGGCAATGGAGCGCAGCCCGCTGACCAGAAATTCCCGGCCGATGATGATCACAGCCATCCAGGCCGGAACTAAACTGGGGTTGTATTGTACGAGCACGATAAATGCGGCCGCGATGAGCAATTTATCAGCAAGGGGATCGAGCAGAATGCCCATGGTCGTGATCTGCCCGCGCTTCCGCGCTAGATAGCCGTCGATGCCATCAGTGATGGAGGCGGCAATAAACAACGCGGACGCCAGCAACTCCTGCTCTCCGCTCGTGCCTTGAAAGTGGCTGGTTGAAAGAATCCAGATCAGCAAGGGAATGCTGAGGATGCGGGTGAGCGTGATGGAGTTGGGCAGGTTCACTGGCACACATACACTGGCACGCAACCCGGCGACGCCGGAACCAGCAACAGTGAAATTATGCTCCACCGTGAGGCGGAAAGCAACGCACGCAGGGCTTATGCCACCTTGCCCTGCGGCGCCAGCTTGTCAATAAGGGCGGCCAGGTATTGCGCCAGATGAGAAAAAGCTTCTTCAAATAAAGGCGGCCATTCCTGGCCCCCTTTTCATAACTATTTCTGTTTCGCAATGATCTTGTCTGAAATCTTCCTGTACGTCGCTTGGGGGATGATCTTTTTCCGTACCAAGTCCGTCTTCTTGGCATATGGACGGCCATCAATAATCTTCTGCGAGTAGGCTGCCCCGATACCCGGCAGCGCATCGAGCTGATCTTTCGTTGCCGTGTTGATGTCGAGCAGATCGGCGGAAGAGGCCGGTGCCATCGTGCTCTTGCTCGAAGAGGACGCCTGGGCGAAGGCAGTGGGGACGCTTATGCCGGCAAAGAGCGCCAGAGCGAAAACAGCAAATGACAAACGTGCAATTAGATTTCTGCGCATGATCTCTCCTTAAATCTGGGAAGTGAACTTATTCGTTTTCCGCAACTTTGTATCCCGCAGCTTTGGCTTCATCTTCGGTCATGAATTTGCCGGACTTCGTCTTTCCGTACCAGCGCCCGCTCTTGTGATACACGCCGCTGTCCGTATTGACCCAAACCTTCCCGCTGGCTTTAGCTGACGCAACATCTGCGCTTGAAGCGGCAGGACCGGACGAAGTCGCCTTCGATGTTGGCTTCTTCGCCTGAGCACTCGCGGAAGTGGTTGGATCACTTGGCGCCGCAGCCGATTTCGCGGAAGCAGAAGCGGGCGCGCTCGTTGCCGCAGGCGAAGCGTTGGGTGTAGATGTGGCTGCGGGTACCATTGTGTTGTCGCCATCGGATTTCTTGCTGCCGCTCTTCTTGGTCGACGTACTCGCAGGAGCACTGGCCGCCGCCGGCGCATTGGAAGATCCTGTACTGGCTGGGGAAGATCCTGTGCTGGCTGGGGAAGAACTGTCGGCCGCTCCGGACTTCTTGCTCTTTTTCTTGCTGCTGGTTGACGGTGCAGAAGTATCGCTGGACCCGGCAGCGGTCGTCGGGTCTAACGATTTCTTGCTCTTGCCAGTCGAGGTAGAGGATGTAGAAGACGCGTCCGCCGCCCCCGAGGAGGCCGTACTATCTGCGCTGGCGGTCTTTTTGCTCTTGGAATTCTTGGATTTCGTGCCAGCGGCGCTGCTGTCGGCCGAAGTCGTAGATTGATCGCTCGCGGATGCGTCGGCAGCGGTCTTTTTCTTACTTTTCTTTTTACTTGTCGTGCTATTGCTCGGCGTGCTCGACGTAGTTGAAGAGGATTGGTCGGTGGTGGCGCTGCTTTGCGCCTGCCCGAACGGCACCAAACCGAAAAGTACGAACAACGCTGCTGCAAAGACAAGTATTCTCGCCCGTGGACACTTCATCTCAATTCTCCTTAGCCCCAAAAGTTAGGAGGTGATTTTATGCGGCCACAGTGTACTCTTTTGCGTTTCAGGCGTAAATGCCGCGCTGCCGGATCGTGTATGCCACGCGATCGATTGCCAGCATATAAGAAGCAATGCGGTTGTTCACACGGTGTGTCTCAGCGTATTGCACCACATCGCGGAATGCAGTCTTCATAATGTCGCCGAGTTGCTCGTTGACCACCGATTCTTTCCAGAAATAGCCTTGGCGGTCCTGCACCCACTCGAAGTAAGACGTCGTTACGCCGCCGGCATTGGCGAGAATGTCAGGGATCACAAACACTCTTTTGTCGGCGAGAATGTCATCGGCAACCGCCGTGGTTGGGCCATTCGCGCCCTCGGCCAAAATCTTGCACTTGATGCGGTCGGCATTCTTGCTCGTGATCTGGTTTTCGGTGGCCGCGGGAATCAAAATGTCGCACTCAGTAACCAGCAGCTCAGCTGGGTCCGCAGCTTCGGCGCCGGGAAACTTTTCCATGGTCTTATATTTCGTCCGGTACTCGGCTAGCGCCTTTACGTCAATTCCATTCTTGTTATAGAGGCTTCCATCCATTTCGATGATGCCGATGACCTTATATCCTGCTTCGTGCATAAGAAGAGCGGCGTTGGAACCCACGTTCCCGAAGCCCTGCACAATTACGCGAGTGCTCTCGCGGCTGAGACCGAGCTTCTTGATGGCTTCGTCGCAAACGATCATGACGCCGCGGCCGGTGGCTTCACGGCGTCCGCGCGATCCCCCGATATTAATCGGCTTGCCGGTCACAACCGCCGTCACGGTCTGGCGCACGTGCATTGAATACGTGTCCATCATCCATGCCATGATTTGCTCATTGGTATTCACGTCGGGCGCGGGCACATCTTTTTCCGGTCCAATGAACTCGACCAGTTCCGCGGTGTAGCGGCGGGTCATGCGCTCCAACTCTCCTGAAGACATCTTGTGCGGATCGCAAATGACCCCGCCCTTGGCACCCCCAAAAGGGATATTGACCACGGCGCACTTCCACGTCATCCATGCCGCCAGAGCACGCACCTCATCCAGCGTGACGTCCGGAGAATAGCGGATGCCGCCCTTGGCAGGGCCGCGCGCGATGGAATGCTGCACACGGTATCCGGTAAAAACTTCCAGTTTGCCGTTGTCCATGGCCACGGGGATATAAACCGTGATTTCCCGGTTAGGGGTACGCAGCACTTTCATCAGGCCTTCATCGAGATTCAATTTCTTAGCGGCCATATCAAATCGCGCAGCAGCGGCTTCTTTTGGATTGAGTTCGAGGTCAAGCGCAGACGTAGTCATAAAAGTCTCCGGAACGTGGCTGGATTAATGAATATTTAGATAGTTGCCGCTACCGGGATGAGTGAAGGGGCAGCGAGCAAACCTCCCTATAGTAAGCACCGTCGGCGGGAATAGGCAAGTGGAGACGTGTGGATCACTTCCGGCAAAGTTTCAGCGTCGGATCTTGTGCACCTGTGTGTAACGGTCAAGTTAATGAGACGGTATCATCATCTAAGTGGTTCGTAATTTGGACAGAGCGCAGAAGCGCCCTGACTAGCGCTAGGAGGAAGTTCCCATGAAGGTCTTAAATTGTCTCGTTTTTTTGTTGCTCATCGCTGCCTCCGCGCTCGCTACCGACATTACTACCTACCATAACGACAATCTGCGATCCGGGCAGAATTTGAACGAAACGATCCTGACCACAAGCAATGTAAATTCCTCTTCTTTCGGGAAACTCGGCTTTCTGGCCGTGGATGGAATCATTGACGCCGAGCCGCTTTATCTTTCCGGCGTTTCGATTCCTGGAGGGGGTGCGCACAATATCGTCTACGTTGTAACGGAAAACGACAGCGTTTATGCCTTCGACGCCGATGCCGGGACAACACTATGGCGCAAGTCCTTGCTGGGAGCGGGAGAGTCGCCATCCGACGATCACGGTTGTGGACAAATCAGTCCACAGATCGGAATTACTTCGACCCCAGTCATTGATCGCGCCAGCGGCGCTCACGGCACCATCTACGTAGTCGCAATGAGCAAGCAATCTTCGTCTTATTTTCAGCGTTTGCATGCCTTGGACATCACCACTGGGCAGGAAGAATTTGGCGGGCCAGCGGCGGTCCAGGCCAAGTATCCCGGCAACGGGGACAACAGCCAGGGTGGCTATGTCATCTTTGATCCTTCACAATATGCTGAACGGCAGGGCTTGTTGCTTTTGAATCACGTGGTCTATACAGGCTGGACGTCACACTGCGACGTCCGGCCTTATACCGGATGGGTGATTGGTTATAGCGAGAGCACCCTTGCCCAGACTGGGGTTTTAAACCTGACGCCGAACGGCAGCGAGGGTGCCATTTGGCAAGCCGGCGGGGGAATGGCCGCCGCTGATGGGAACATTTTTCTCCTAGACGCTAACGGGACCTTCGATACGACCCTCAATGCCAAGGGATTTCCTGAGAGCGGAGATTTTGGAAATGCCTTTGTCAGAATCTCAACAACTAACAACAAACTCGCCGTGGCAGATTATTTCACTATGTCCAACACAGTGACCGAATCGGATGAAGACGAAGACCTGGGCTCGGGTGGGGCTCTACTGGTGCCGCCGCAGAAAGACTCCAAGGGATTACTCCACTACTTGGGAGTTGGGGCGGGGAAAGACGGCAACATATACATCGTGGATGCCACGAACATGGGCAAGTTCAATCCCAACAATGACAACGCGATCTACCAGGAGATTGATGGCGCTCTAGGCGGCGGAGTGTGGTCAATGCCGGCATTTTTCAACGGCAGCGTGTATTTTGGACCCGTCTCCAACAATCTTCTGCAGTTCACTTTTTCGAACGCCAAGCTGTCCACGTCGCCGGAAAGCAAAAGTGCTACGAATTTCGCCTATCCGGGAACCACGCCAGGGATTTCCGCCAACGGCAACAAGAACGGAATCGTTTGGGCCATTGAGCACAGCGATCCCAATGACGTGCTCCATGCTTACACTGCGAGCAATCTAGGCAAAGAACTATACAACACGAATCAAGCTGCTCATTCGCGCGATGCGTTTGGAACCGCCAGCCACTTCGGGACGCCGTTGATCGTCAAGGGCAAAGTTTACGTGGGCACAAGCAACGGCGTTGCCGTTTTCGGCCTGCTGCGAAAGTAAAACCGCGACCCGCTGCGCTCTGCACCGGGCACGGCGTTAGTGATAAACTTTTATTGAGCTTTTACTACCCCGAGAGCCAGGTTGATTCAACTTGCAGCTTCGATTCTGTCGGCCGATTTCGCCCATCTCGCCGATCAAGTGCGCGATGCCGCCGATGGCGGCGCTTCGGTCGTGCATTTCGACGTAATGGATGGGCACTTCGTCCCCAACATCACCATCGGACCCGCGGTGCTTAAGTCCTTACGCGGGTTTACCAAGCTGCCCATCGACTGCCACCTGATGATCGAGAATCCGGATCAATTCATCCCCGATTTCGCCGATTCTGGCGCCGACTGGATTTCCGTCCACCAGGAAGCCTGCCCTCAGTTGGACCGTACTTTGCATCTCATTAAGAGTCACAATTGTCGTGCCGGCGTGGTGATCAATCCTGCGACACCCGTTGCCACGCTAACGGAAGTGCTGGAAATCGTGGATTACGTTCTGGTGATGTCGGTCAATCCTGGATTCGGGGGGCAGAAATTTATCCCCAACACGCTTCGCAAGTTGGGTCAATTAACTGACATGCGGGCGCTGGGTGGCCTAAATTTCCAGATCGAAGTAGATGGCGGTATAGGTTTCGATACCGTAGGGGATGTCGTGCGTTCCGGCGGAGAAATCTTCGTTGCGGGCAATGCCGTCTTCGGCAAAGGCGATCCAAAGAGTAACGCCGAAAAACTACTGAAAACAGCGCAAGATGCGATGATGGTGAAAGTGTAGTTATCGTAACAAGGCTGTCATTTGAAGCGCAGCGAGAAATCTGCTCATTCCTGAATTTGAGGTCGTCATGGTTCGTCGAAAATCCATCATCGCGCTCCTTGGCTTGTTGGCGATTGCTGTCGCCTGCACCAATAAAAAAGTCGTTAATCCCATTGCCAACGTTGATTCCAAACAGCCCGACAAGGTGCTATTCGACCGCGCCATGGACGCCTTGAAGCACGAACGCTACGATGTCGCTCGCCTCACCTTGCAAACACTTATAAACACGTATCCGGATTCCGAGTTCATCGCCCGCGCCAAGCTCGCTCTCGCCGACTCCTGGTATGACGAAGGCGGCACTGCCTCTTTGGCGGAAGCCGAAAACCAGTACAACGATTTCAAGACCTTCTTCCCCAATTTGCCGGAAGCGGCCGAGGCGCAACTCAAAATCGCCAACATCCATTTCCAGCAGATGGAAAAACCGGACCGCGACTACACCCATGCCATGCGCGCCGAAGAGGAATACCGCAACCTCATCACCGAATTTCCAGATAGTAAGTTAGTGCCGGAAGCCAAGAAGCGGTTGCTCGAAGTGCAGGAGATCATCGCCGAACGTGAGTTTGAAGTCGGGCGCTTTTATTACATGCGTAATTCCTACCCCGCTGCAATCGCTCGATTGCACACGCTGGTGGATCGCTATCCTCTCTACAGCAGAGCCGATGACGCGCTCTACCTGCTGGGCCAATCGTATGAGGGTGAAATTACGATCATGCGCTCCCGTCCGTCGTGCACTGGAGATAAGCATTTTGGTTGCGTAGATGAAGCTGCCAAAGCGCGCCTTATTGAAGATTTCACCAAGAAAGCTTCCGCCGCTTACGATCAGATTGTGACCCGCTATCCGCTCATGGATCGTGTTGATGACGCGAAAGCACGGCTCGTCGATCTAAAGCAGCCAGTTCCCCGCCCGACTAAGACAGCTGTCGCGCAGAACAAAGCCGAGATTGCAAGCC